>JAGAFT010000206.1 GCA_017627975.1 Oscillospiraceae bacterium | reverse complement strand
GTAGAAGTCTGATAGATCGGCACGTTGACCGCGCCAGTGGTCTTATCTCCGTAAATGCCGCCGTGGATCAGGGCGGATTCGATATGCTGATATTGCGCCATGTTCATTTCTCCTTGCTCGTGATTGGATCGCCCCGATGCCGGAAGACGGGCGCCGGGGCGATCGCAAAAGAAAAAGAGGGATTCCTTGTAAATTATTCCTTTTTATACTTTAGATGCTGCGGCGAAGCCCTTCTCCAGGTCGGCGAGGATATCGTCGATGTGTTCCGTGCCGATGGAGAGGCGGATGGTGTTCGGGTGGATGTCCTGATCTTCCAGTTCCTCTGCGGTGAGCTGGGAATGGGTGGTGGTGGCGGGGTGAATGACGAGGCTCTTTACGTCCGCCACATTGGCAAGCAGCGAGAAGATTTCCAGCGCGTCAATGAAGGCGTGGGCCTCCTTCACGCCGCCCTTGATGTCAAAGGTGAAGATGGACGCGCCGCCGTTGGGGAAGTATTTCTCGAACAGCGCATGGTCGGGATGCTCCGGCAGAGAGGGGTGGTTGACCTTTTCCACCTGCGGGTGATTCGCAAGATATTCCACGACCTTCTTCGTGTTTTCCGCATGGCGATCGAGGCGCAGGGACAGGGTCTCCACACCCTGCAGCAGTAGGAAGGCGTTGAAGGGGGAGATGGCGGCGCCCGTATCGCGCAGGAGGATGGCGCGCAGGTAGGTAATAAAGGCGGCAGGCCCGGCCGCGTCCACAAAGGAGATCCCGTGATAGCTGGGGTTTGCTTCCGCGATGGGCGCGTATTTGCCGCTTGCCTTCCAGTCAAAGTTGCCGGAGTCCACCACGATGCCGCCGAGCGTCGTGCCGTGGCCGCCCAGGAACTTGGTGGCGGAGTGCAGCACGATGTCCGCGCCGTGCTCAATGGGCCGGATCAGGTAAGGGGTACCAAAGGTGTTGTCGATGGCCAGGGGGATGCCGTGTTTGTGAGCGATGGCCGCGATGGCGTCGATATCCGGAATGTCGGAATTGGGGTTGCCCAGGGTCTCGAGGTAGATGGCCTTGGTGTTGGGCTGGATGGCGGCCTCCACCTCCGCCGGATTGTGGGCGTCCACAAAGGTGGTCTGGATGCCGTAGAGGGGCAGCGTGTGGGCAAGCAAGTTGTAACTGCCGCCATAAATGGTCTTCTGCGCGACAATGTGATCGCCCGCCTGCGCCAGGGCCTCGATGGTATAGGTCACGGCTGCGGCGCCGGAGGCCAGGGCCAACGCGCCCACGCCGCCTTCCAGCGCGGCGATGCGTTTTTCCAGCACATCCTGGGTGGAGTTGGTCAGGCGGCCGTAGATGTTGCCCGCATCCTGCAGGCCGAAACGGGCCGCCGCATGGGCGGAGTTGTGAAACACGTAGGACGTGGTCTGATAAATGGGGACGGCCCGTGCGTCGGTGGCGGGATCGGCCTGCTCCTGGCCGACATGAAGCTGCAGCGTTTCAAATTTATAGTTAGACATGATATGTACCTCTTTTTCATGATATTTCCGCTTTTATGATCCGATCAAACCCCAGCGGAGCAGGTTTGATCGGGAGAGCAGGAACAAAGTCACCGGTCAATGGAGCCGAACTCATGCGGTCCCATGACCTTATGGCCTTGTTCCGACGTCATTCGTCCGTTCCTGAAATTGTGCCGGTTCAGCAGTTCAAACAGATCTTTCATTGTTTCACCTCAAAAACAAAAATCCGGAGAACCCATCGGGCTCCCCGGTCGTCGACAAAGCAATAGGAGAACTCAAACGGGCACGCCAAAGCGCATGCGCATCTCACAGCGCATGTCACAACACATCATGCAGTTGAAGCTCGCCTGACGCATTTTAAGTCCTCCGTTATCCCTACTTTTCCTATCGAGTTGATATGTTTATATCACAAACATATCGCCTTGTCAACAGAAAAAAGAAAAAAGATTTTCCCCTAATACTCCTCCAGGAAATGGTGCCGGACGCCGTCTTTCTTATACGCGATCACCGTGTTGAGATTCACATTGGAAACGCTCTTGAAAATATTGGCCTCGATCTGTGGATTTGTCTCTTTCAGAGCTGCGATCAGCTTTTTCGTCTCAAGGCGTTTTGAGGCGGTGGTGCCGTCCTCGTGGCAGGTGGTGCAGGTGTCGGTAAAATGACAGGCACATTGCAGAAAGTGCAGCCCGTTCCAGTCCCGCCAGCTGCATATGTCCGCTTCCCGAACAAGGTACATCGGGCGGATCAGCTCCATGCCGTCAAAATTACTGCTGTGCAGTTTCGGCATCATGGTTTGAACCTGTCCCCCGTGCAGCATACCCATCAGGATCGTCTCAATGACATCGTCATAATGATGACCGAGCGCAATCTTATTACACCCCAGTTCCTTCGCCTTGCTGTAAAGATACCCCCTGCGCATTCTCGCGCAGAGATAGCAGGGGTTTTTCTCCACCGTATCCACCACGTCAAAAATCGTGCTTTCAAAAACAGTGATCGGAACCCCGAGCGTCTTTGCGTTGTACTCCAGAAGGCGCCGGTTATCGCCGTTATAGCCGGGATCCATCACCAGAAAAAGCAGATCAAAAGAGACCTTCCGGTGCCTCTGAAGCTCCTGAAAAAGCTTCGCCATGAGCATGGAATCTTTCCCGCCGGAGATGCAGACCGCGATACGGTCTCCGTCTTCCACGAGCCGGTATTCTTTGCAGGCTTTCGCAAACGGAGAAAAGAGCTGCTTATGGAATTTCCCGCGAATGCTGTCTTCGGCCTTTTTCTGACGCTCCTGCCTGTCCTCGACTTTATTTGTGCTTGCTCTCAGCCAGGCGAGATATCCTCCTGCCAGGCTGAAGCATTCTCTGCCGCAATCGGCAAGCACTTCAGACACAGCGATCGAACGAACGCCCCGCTGACAGTAAACGATCAGCGTCCTGCCGTCAGGCAGTTCCCGGGCATATCGCGCCGCGTTCTCCATCAGCTCTGTCTCCGGAATATGGACCGCCCCGGGGATCATGCCATACCGCACATTGTCCGCGCTTCTGGTGTCGATCAAAAGGAAACTGCCTTCTTCCATGCGCTCCAGCTCGGATATGGAAACTTCTCTCACGGCTTGACTACCTCTGTCCTTTCACATTACACAAATCCTTTACCACTTCTCCCGCAATGATCAGTCCTACGACCGACGGCACGAAGGCCACGGAGCCGGGAATATCTCTCCTGTCGGTGCAGTGGCGCTTCGTCCCCGGCGGGCAGATGCAGTGGGCACGGCAGCTGATGCTCAGATCCTCCAGAGGCCGGATCGGCTTTTCTTTGGAGTAGACGACTTTCAGGTGTCGGATGCCGCGCTTCTTGAGCTCCCGCCGCATGACACGCGCCAGCGGACAGACCGAGGTCTGCGTAATATCTGCCACGCGAAAGGCGGATGCATCCAGCTTGTTGCCCGCGCCCATGGAGCTGATGATCGGCGTTCCGGCCGCACGGGCCGCCAGCACCAGCTGTATTTTGCCGCTCACCGTGTCGATGGCGTCCACCACATAATCATATTGGGAGAAATCAAATTCCTCCGCCGTATCCGGCAGATAAAAGGTCTTGTATGTCCGTACCACACAGCGCGGATTGATTACGCTGATCCTCTCGGCGGCCACATCCACCTTGTATTTTCCCACGGTCTTTCGCGTGGCGAGGATCTGCCGGTTGATGTTGGTCAGGCAGACTTTGTCGTCATCGATCAGATCCAGCGCACCGATCCCCGATCTTGCCAAAGCCTCGACCGTATAGCCGCCCACGCCGCCGATCCCAAAAACAGCCACCCGACTGTGCGCAAGTTTTTCCATGGCTTCCGGACCCAACAAAAGCTGGGTCCGGGAAAATTCATTCAGCATATTCTGTTTTGCGCTCCCACTTCTCCGATTTAAGTCCTTCATATTCGGAAGCTCAAATGGGCACGGTAAAGCGAATGCGCATCTCACAGCGCATGTCACAGCACATTATGCAGTTGAAGCTCGCCAGACGCATTTCCAATCCTCCAACTCGCCTAAAATCCTACCAAATTGATATGCTTATATCACGGCTGTTCCTGCTTGTCAAGAGTGAGAATGATATCTTGATGAAAAATACTGTTTGCTCACATTTTTCAGCATGTACTTCGAACAGCAAATTATGCTGTTTGTGCAGTAGACACTATGTAAGGAACCAGCCACAAAAGGACATAGCCGCTAACCAGATCGGTATGAAGGAATTTACAGACCCGTTTACGGGTGAGCCAGTAAGAAAAGGCAAATAAAAAGCCGCCCCGGAAGGGGGCAGCCGGTAGTTTGACTCTGTGAGGCTTTATTTTCCCAGCATGCGGATGAACTCTGGCAGTGCCAGCTCGAACTTTACTCCGTACCAGTGCTCAGGATCGTCCTGCGTGAGCTCGATGCATTTCAAGGTGTATTCTGCGGCCAGCGAGGCGGCCTCATAGGCACCGAAGCCGTTTGCCAGCGCACCTACGAAGGCCGAAGCATAGACATCGCCCGTGCCGTGGCAGCCTTTGGCGATCCTGCGGTGTTCGTAATAACGTGTCAGAGCACAACTGTGCACGATCACGCCTGTCTTACCGGGAGTGTAACCCACGCCGGTTAGCACGATCGTCTTCGCACCCCCTTCCGAGAGAGCGTCCAGCAGCTCGTCAATATAAACCCGATCATAGCTCTCGCGGTATTCCATGCCGGTAAGAAAGCAGGCCTCAGTGATGTTCGGCAAGATGACATCCGCGCCGAAGGCGAGCGTCTTCATCGCCTCCACATAAGCCTGGTCGAAGGCCGGATAAAGCTTGCCGTTGTCGGCCATCGCCGGGTCGACGATCCTTAGAGCAGCGGGCTTCAGCAGCGTGTCAAAGATGTTCTGAACGCAGGAAATCTGCTCTGTCGATCCGAGGTAGCCGGTATAGACCGCATCAAAAGTGATCCCCTCCCTGCGCCAATGATCGGCGATCATAGGGATATCCTCGGTCAGATCACGCACGGTAAACCCCGAAAAACCAGCTGTGTGCGTAGAGAGCACTGCCGATGGCAAGATACAGGTCTCAATCCCCGCCGCCGAGAGGATTGGCAGCGCGACGGTCAGCGAGCATTGGCCGACACAGGAGATGTCCTGAATGGTCAGTATCTTCGGATAAGACATGGTGTTTTCCTCCTGATAATCATTATTGGTGTTGCAGGTCCGGCTGATTTGCTGAGGTCCGACATCGTTTTGTCAGGAGTATCATAAGATTAGCCTTCTTTCTTCATTCTTTCACAGTCGGGACGATGACTTCGCCCCGACCGCCGCAATATTTTACAGTCAGATCGACGATCCGCTGTGCGGTCTCAAGCAGAAGCGAATCCGTCGTGGCCTTGTTTCCCTGAACGATGTAGCAAACATTCGTCGCATCCTCATCCACCTTGGTCTTCTCTACCTGTCGGATTTCCAGACGACACAGCACCTCGTTCGCGTCATCGCAGTAGGAATATTCATGCGGCGCAACGGGAACAGGCTCTGTTTGTCCGATGGGGACAAAGCGCTCTGTGCCGTCTGTAAAGCGCAAGGTGAAGTCGCCCTCCACGCGGTCGATATTATGCGCGCCGAGTGCCAGCTTACTCTCAAGCGAGATCAGATTATAAATATCAACCGCCTGGTTGATGTAAAACATGCCGTGGTTTTTCTTTAGCAGTTTGATGAGATTCTCGCTGGCGGGAATGTTCTTGCGCCGTTTCACGCCGGTCTTGTCATGCAGGAGGTTAAAGCCCTCTAGAATCGGGTCGGTGTGGATGTCCAGTTCCGTGTATTCTTCATAAAGTTCTTGCAGGCGATTGTCCCGATAGACTGCCCACTCAGGGTCCTCGCCGTGATTGTCGATGCCGTAGACCGCGGCAAAAAGGATCTTGACGCCGGCGTCCAGCACGGCGCGCTGCACATAGAAGTTCATCGATCGTTTCATCCTCCAGCAACAAAAATCCGGAGAGCCCATCGGGCTCTCCGGTCTTTCACAAAATACTTCGGAAGCTCAAATGGGCACGGTAAAGCGAATGCGCATCTCACAGCGCATGTCACAGCACATCATGCAGTTGAAGCTTGCCTGACGCATTTCCAGTCCTCCGACTTGCCTAAAATCCCACCAAATTGATATGTTTATATCACTGCTGCTCCTGCATGTCAAGAGTGAGAATGATTTTATTTTGCAAAATAAACAGAAAAGCAACTATTTATCATATTCCTTTATTCCGTCTTCTCGAGCGTTTCGTTCATGCTTCCCGTGCGGTAGCCGGTCAGATCCATGGTCACATAAGTAAAGCCGAAATCCCGGAAGGTAGACACGATTTTCTCCCTCACTGAAAGCAACTTTTCAAACTCTGCCGGGTCGGTCTCGATCCGGGCAAGCTGGCCGTGGATCCGCACGCGCACCTGGTGAAAGCCCATATCCAGAAGCAGCTGTTCCGCCCGGTCAACCATGGAAAGCCTCTCTTCATTGATCGTTTCCCCATAGACAAAGCGGGAGGAGAGACAGGCAAAGCTCTGCTTGTCCCACGTGGGCAGGCCTAGTTTCCTGGATAACTCCCGGATCTCCGCCTTGCTCAGTCCGATATGACGCAGCGGGCTGAGTACGCCCAGTTCTCTGACCGCGACGAGGCCGGGGCGATAATCCCCGCTGTCATCCATGTTGGAGCCCTCCGCCACAGCATTCAGGCCAAGCTCACGGGCAATGTCCCAGATCTTTTCAAATAACTCGTGCTTGCAGAGATAACAACGGTTTTTCGGATTGTGCCGAAAGCCCTCGATCTCCAGTTCCTCCGAGCGCACCACGACATGACGGATTCCGTTTGTCTCGCAGAAAGCTTTTGCCTCTTTCAGCTCCCGCTCCGGGAAAGAACAGGAGGAGGCCGTCACGGCGACGCACTTGTCGCCCAGCGTGTCGTGGGCCACCTTCAAAAGGAAAGTGGAATCCACGCCCCCGGAAAAGGCCACGGCCATGCTGCCCTGAGACAGCAGATATTCTTTTAGTTGATTCAGTTTTTCGCTCATCGTCATTCAGATAAACAAACTCATATCCGACTGCTCGCCGGATCCCAGGAAAGTGGAAACACCGCCCAGCTCCACGCCGTCGATCAGTTCTTCCTTCCTGATCCCCATGATGTCCATGGACATCTGGCAAGCCACCAGCCGCACACCGTGCGCGCGGGCGCTGTCGATCAGTTCTTCAAGAGAACTGACGCCTTTCTCTTTCATAATGCCCCGGATCATTTTGGCGCCGAGGCCGCCCATGTTCATACGGCTCAGCCCCAGCTTTTTCGTTCCTCTGGGCATCATAAAGCCGAACATACCCTCAATGAAGCTCTTGGCGACGGAAACCTTTTCCGGCCGCCGCAGGATGTTCAGCCCCCAGAAGGTGAAAAACATGGTCACCCTGCGCCCCATGGCCGCTGCACCGTTTGCCATAATGAAGGCGGCGATGGTTTTATCCAGATCGCCGGAGAAAACCACAAAGGTCTTGTCGTTCTGTGCGGCAGCGGGATTTTGAACAGGCGCCTCGGCTTTCTCGACCAGCGCCTCGATGCCCTCGGGCCTGACCTCCAGCCGGAGCAGCTTGTTGCCGGTCCGCTCGCACCATACCGAAATATCCGGGGCAAACGCGTCCTCGGTCGCCTCGATCTTCAGCTTTTGACCGCCCACCATCTCTCTCAGCGTGTCCGCGGTTTTTACGATCGGGCCGGGGCATTTGAGTCCCCTGGCATCCAGCGTGATCGGCTCCGCCTCTTCCAGCCACTTTTTCCACGCTCGCCAGCCGCCGTCCAGATTGGTCGCGTCATAGCCCCAATCCTGCAGCTGCTCCGTGATCTCCGTGCTCAAAGAGCCCTCCTGGCAAAACACATAGACAGGCTTATCCTTTGGCAGCTTCTCCAGCTCCTTGCCGACGCGGGAAAAGGGGATGTTGACAGCGCCTTCCACGGCCCCCAGCAGAACCTGGTCCGGCTCACGCAGATCCAGCAGTGTCAGGCTGTTCCGCTCCAGCTTCAAAAACTCCTCAACGGAGATATGTTTGATTTCATCCATGGAATTCTACTCCTCAATATCTAATTCTTCCCGATTCGCCTGCCCATCCCGAATCTGAAAGGACCGCAGTACAGGTTCGTTTTCCTCCAGCGACAGGATCAGATAACTGGCTGTCGGATCCAGCGCCAGACGGATGTCCTCCGCAGAGGGTCGGCAGGGCGTTTCCGGATGGCTGTGCCAGTTGCCCAGCAGCTCCAGTCTCCGCTCTCTCATATCCAGGATCGCCTTCAGTTGTTCTTCCGGCGCGATGGTGAAATGGGAGGCAGAATGATCTGCATTTTCCAGACAATAGACCTTTTCCACCCAGGCTTCTTCACCCCGGCTTTGCCCGGCGAGGAGACCGCAGGCCTCCTCCGGGAGACAGGCTCGGGCATGTGAGAGCATCAGAAGATAGTCCGCTTTTTTCAGATGGATCATTTGAGATCACACTCCACCACGCCCTCGTCGAAAGGCTGCAAAATGGTCGGATGCGCACCGCATACCGGACAGTCAGGATTGTCCGGCAACTGAATGACATGCGCCTCCATATCCAGCGCATCAAAGGTCAGTAGCCGTCCGATAAGCAGATCCCCCACGCCGACGATATATTTGACGGCCTCCAGCGCCTGCATACAACCGATGACGCCGGCCATAGCGCCGATTACGCCCGCCTCGCGGCAGGTGGGCACTGCATTCTTCGGAGGCGGCTGTCGGAACACACAGCGATAGCAGGGGCCTTTTCCGGGCACATAGGTCATCAGTTGGCCGTGAAAGCGGATGATCCCTGCGTGACAGAAGGGCTTGCCCGCCAGCACGCAGGCGTCGTTGATGAGAAATTTGGCCGCAAAATTGTCCGTCCCGTCAAGGATGAAATCATAGGGTTCAATCAGATCCATGATATTCTCTGCGTTGACAAACAAGTGATGCGCGATCACCTGCACGTCAGGATTCAGCGCCGCCACGGTCTCCTTTGCGGAGTCTACCTTCGGCTTGCCTACATCTGCGTTGCCGTGCAGGATCTGCCGCTGGAGATTGGAGAGATCCACCTCATCCGCGTCCGCGATGCCGATGGTTCCCACACCGGCCGCGGCCAGATACATGGCGGCGGGCGATCCGAGCCCGCCGGCCCCAATGATGAGGACCTTCGCGTTCAGCAGCTTCTTCTGCCCTCTGAGCCCGACTTCTTTCAGAATGATATGCCGGGAGTAGCGTTCCAGCTGTTCACTGCTCAGCGCCATCGCAACCGCCTCCCATAAAGTACAAAAACTCCACCGCGTCGCCTTCCTTCAGAGAAAAGCACTCGTAGCAATCCATCGGAAGGAATGCGTTGTTGACCGCAACGGTCACATATTGGGGCGTCTCCACCTTCTGCTGTTCCATCAACTGCATGACGGTTATTCCGTTTTCAACTTCTGTTTTCTTTCCGGAAACCTGAATCATCATCGTCTAAAATCCTTTCTTTTCCCCCTTGACAAAGGAGAACAAATGCAGTATAAACAAAATAACATATCAAGTCAATAGGTTAAATGGGTGAAATGAACGTGAAATTCTGCGAAAAAATGAGCTGCGAGATGCTGTGCATGTCTGAGAGCATGTGCATGTGTTTTCGCGCCCATTTTTTCGAGTTCACGCGTTGCTCTGTTTCATAACATCACAGGAACAGAAGCACAAAACCGGGGACTCACGATCGAGTCCCCGATTTTTATTTAATGGAAAGGGGAAAAGAAAATGGAAGCTGTCATCGGGAAAATTTTGGGGGATCTGGGCACGTTCCTATTCGGCCCGATCATGCTGGCGGTGTTTTTTGGAGTTGGTTTGTACTTCACAATCCGCCTGCGCGGTGTACAGTTCACGCGCTTTGGAACGGCCTTTCGGGAAGTTGTCGGCAATGTCGGGAAGAAGACGGACGACGGCATCGGTCAGATCCGCTCCTACAAGGCACTGGCCACGGCGCTTTCCTCCTGCGTAGGCAACGGCAACATCGTGGGTGTGGCCTACGCCATTGCCGTCGGCGGGCCGGGGGCAATCTTCTGGATGTGGGTCGCGGCTCTGGGCGGCATGGCGACGAAGTTTGCCGAGATCGCCCTGGCCATGCATTTTCGCATACAGGACGAAGACGGCAATTTCCGTGGCGGTGTCATGTATATTCTGACCCGGGGAATGAAACACAAGACCATTGCCAGGATCCTGGGCGGCGCTTTCGCGGTGTTTACGGTCTTTGTCTCCGTTGTTTCCTGCGGGGCATTGCAGGTCAATACCATCAACAGCGCTGTCAGCGGTTTTGTGGGCAACACCACCGTGATTCCGTGGATTGTTGCGATTCTAATCCTGGTGGTCGACGGGCTGGTCATCTTCGGCGGCGTCAGAAAGATCTCTGACGTGACCACCTTTCTGACCCCCATCATGGCGCTGATCTATCTGGGCTTCGGGCTCGTGATCCTCATCATGAACATCACGCTTATTCCGCAGGCTCTGTGGTTTATCGTGAAGTCCGCCTTTACCGGCGATGCGGTAATCGGCGGCGTGTCTGGCGCCACCATGGGCGTCGCGATTCGACGTGGCGTGCAGCGCGGTGTGTTCTCCAACGAAGCCGGCACCGGCTCCTCGGCCATGGTACATGCCACGGCCAAGGTGGATGTGCCGGTCAAGCAGGCGCTCTACGGCATTATTGAGGTCTTTTTCGATACCTTCGTCATCTGCACCTTTACCGCTCTGATTGTCATGGTCAGCGGCGTGTGGAACAGCGGTGTCACAGACGGCACGGTGCTGGCCTCCACGGCTTTTCGTCAGAATCTGGGCGGGCTTGGGCAAGTCGTGATCGTCATTTCTCTGATTCTGTTCTGCCTGTCTACGGTACTGGGCTGGTATACCTACGGTGAATCCGCCTTTGCCTTTCTGTTCGGCACTCACAGGGTAAAGATTTACCGGGTGCTGCACATGGTGATCTGCGCCCTCGGTGCGCTCATCAGCGTGCAGCTTCTCTGGGACGCGGCGGACGTCTGCAACGGCCTCATGGCCATTCCAAACCTGTTCTCTTTGATTCTCTTCGGCGGGATCGTCGTAAAGGATACGAAGGACTTCTTTGCCGATTACGATCACACGCAATCCGGCGGAAGAGCGAAATAAAGCGTTCCATGTGCGGCGGCGAGGACAGCTCGGCCGCCGCACTTTGAACCCCCCGCTTTGCCGGGGGAAAGAATCGTCCTCTTCCGGGCTTGTTCTCAGGCGGGAAGTATGATATGCTGACGGCAGATTATTCCATCCCTGAGAAAAGGATCTGCCGGTATGAATCGAAGCGCAGCGGATACGCTTTTTAATCGACGGATGCTCCGGGACTTTCTCCGGGGCAGTCGTCTTTTCTTTCTTCTGAGCATGCTGGCCTCGGCGCTGAGCGCCCTGGCCGACCTTGTCGCGCCCCAGATTGTCCGGATCGCGGTGGACCATGTGATCGGCGGCGCCCCGGCTGAGCAGCTTACCGCCTGGTCCGCC
>JAGAFT010000205.1 GCA_017627975.1 Oscillospiraceae bacterium | reverse complement strand
TGGACCCAGACCGACGACTCGAACGGCGCCGTTCCCATCGCGAATGTCCCCGGCTCCTATGCCAACGGCTATGACGTCATGATCGGCAAGAAGATCTGCGAAGCCAACGGCTGGGAACTCGAGGTGATCCAGTCCGACTGGGATTCCCTGGTTCCCGGTGTCCAGACCGGCACCTTTGACGCGGTGATCGCCGGCCAGTCCATGACCGCCGAGCGTGCCGAGCAGGTCGACTTTGCCGGACCCTACTTCTATGCAACCATCGTCTGCCTGACCAAGGCGGACAGCCCGCTGGCCTCCGCCACCGGCATTGCGGATCTCGCCGGACACAGCTGCACCGCACAGATTGCCACCATCTGGTATGACACCTGCCTGCCCCAGATCGAAGGTGCCAAGATCATGACCGCCGCCGAGACCGCCCCGGCCATGCTGATGGCGCTGGAGACCGATACGGTTGAGTTTGTCTGCACCGATATGCCCACTGCCCAGGGCGCCGTGGCGGCCTATCCCGACATGACGATTCTGGACTTCTCCGGTACGGACGGTGACTTCCAGTTCACCGAGCAGGAGCGTGCCGAGAACGTCAACATCGGCGTCTCCATGATGAAGGGCAACACCGTCCTGAAGGAAGCCATCGACGAAGTGCTTTCCACCATGACGGCGGATGACTTCAACGACCTGATGGCCGAGGCCATCTCCATCCAGCCCCTGAGCGAAGAATAAGTATCAGAAAACAGATTCTTCCCCGCCTTCGGCGGGGAAGATGCGATGAGCAACCGACAAACCGCCCTTGAGCGAGGACTAAGTTTCGGAAAACAGATTCTTCCCCGCCTCCGGCGGGGAAGATGCGGTGAGCCAACCGACAAACCGCCCCTGAGCGAGGACTGATCTCAGACAGGCGAAAACCATCCCAGGACAAAACCGGGCGGGAGCTGAACTCCCGCCCTTTTGATGACAGAACGTACAGTAAGGAGCAGACGCATGAACAAGTTTGCACAGCTTGCGGCAGACATTACCAAGCTTTGGACCAAATACGGCTCGGCGTACCTGAGCGGCATTGAGAATACCCTGATTCTTGCGCTTGTGGGCACGGTAATCGGGTGCCTGATCGGCTTTGTCTGCGGAATTCTCAACACCATTCCCCGGCGGCAGAACGACCACCCGCTGAAGAAGCTGATCCTGACCCTGGTCCGGGTGATCATCCGAATCTATGTGGAGGTCTTCCGCGGCACGCCAATGGTGCTGCAGGCGGTGTTTCTGTTCTACGGACTTCCGTACTTTACGGACAACGCGGTGAAATTTACCTCCGTCTGGGCGGCCGCCATCGTCGTCGTGTCCATCAATACCGGTGCCTACATGGCTGAATCGGTCCGCGGCGGCATCATTTCCGTTGACCCCGGCCAGACCGAAGGCGCCATGGCCATCGGCATGACCCATGTGCAGACCATGACGAGCGTGATTCTCCCGCAGGCTCTTCGCAACATCATGCCGCAGATCGGAAACAATTTCATCATCAACGTGAAGGACACTTCCGTCATGTTCATCATCGGCTTCCCCGATTTCTTTGCGGCACACCGCGCCACGGTGGGCGCGAGCTATCTTTACTTCCCCTCGGCCACGGTGGAGATGGTGGGCTATCTCACCATGACGCTGCTTGCGTCCTTCCTGCTGCGCTGGGTGGAGAAGAAGATGGACGGCTCCGGCAACTATGAACTGGTTCAGGAGGATCAGCTTACCATGACCGCCGGAACCTACCGGCATCCGGACAGGGGAACGCCCTTTGACGAACGAAGCAAAGAGTATGAAAGCCGTGAAAAGGAGGCGGAATAAGATGGAAGACATGATTCTGCAGATTAACCATCTCTCCAAGTCTTTCGGCTCCCATGAGGTGCTCAGAGACATCGACTTCACCGTCCGGCACGGGGATGTCATCAGCATCATCGGCGCTTCCGGTTCCGGAAAATCCACGCTCCTGCGCTGCGTCAATCTCCTGGAGACGCCCACCTCCGGCGAGATTCTCTACCATGGGAAGAACGTCCTGCAGCGCGGGACGAATCCGGCGGAGTACCGGGCGCACGTGGGCATGGTGTTTCAGTCCTTCAACCTCTTCAACAATATGTCGGTCCTTGAAAACTGTATGGTGGGACAGATCAAGGTGCTGAAGAAGGACAGGGCGGCGGCACGGGAGCATGCCATGCACTATCTGGACAAGGTCGGTATGACACCCTATATCAACGCCCGTCCGCGGCAGATTTCCGGCGGCCAGAAGCAGCGCGTCGCGATCGCGCGGGCGATGGCGATGGATCCGGAAGTGCTGCTGTTCGACGAGCCGACCTCGGCCCTGGACCCGGAGATGGTCGGGGAAGTCCTGACAGTTATGAAGGATCTGGCCGAGAGCGGCATGACGATGCTTGTCGTCACCCATGAAATGGCCTTTGCGCGGGACGTGAGCAGGCGGGTCGTCTACATGAACGACGGCGTCATCTGCGAGCAGGGGAGCCCGGAGGAGATCTTCGGCAATCCACAGAAACAGGAAACCATCGACTTTCTGTCCCGATTCCGGGGCTGAACAGAGGCAGAGCCAGAGGCTTACGGAGCCGGCGGATGATATTGATTCCGCCGGCTCCGCGTGTTATAATCGAATTTACCAATCTGAACGGAGGCATGTCGATGCGCCCAATTCTGAATTTGATTCTCTCGACACTGGTGTTTTTTGCCATGATCCTTGCCCTGGTGCTCAAGCCGACGGCTGCGCGCCGGCTGAGCACGGTGTTCATGACGATCGGTGTCATCGGCGGCCTGCTCATCTACGGGATCGGATACACGGAGGCGTTTCAGGGGGACCTGGCCCTGACGGTGATCCGCACCCCGATGACCGTCATCCGCATGTTCATCGGGGTCAACGATCTGGACACCATCAAAAACACCGCACCGGTTTCAACCCGGACCGGTATGATCGTCTTCTGGACAGTGCACCTGATGGCGTTCTATTCCATGGCAAGCGCTGCCATGTACACCATCGGCGCGGGGCTGCTGCGTTACCTGCGCTTTATGCTGGCCGGCCACGGGGACCTCACGCTGATTTACGGCATCAATGAAAAAAGCGTCGCGCTGGGTCGCGAATGTGTCTCGGCTGGAAAGACTTCGGTGGTTTTCATCGCGGACAGTGTGGACGAGGCCACGGTGAACGACCTGAATACGGCGGGAATGTCCGTCCTGACCGGGAACCCGGCGGTGCAGTGTGAACAGTCCGTCATCCGCAAACTGCGGATCCGGAAACGCAGGCTCACGGTCTACGCCCTCGACCGGGCGGAGGATGAGAATCTGTTCTACGCGCTGCGGCTGAAAGCGGCACTGGAAAAAGCCGGTGTTCCGGTAAAAAACACCCAGATTACCCTGCCCGGGGCCGAGGATATTCTGGCGCCCATGCTCCAGGCTTCGGAAGTGGCCTACGGTTTCGGATATGTCAATGTGTATGACGCGGCGGATCTGGCGGCACGGGCACTCATTCGTACCTGTCCGCCCTGGGGCTTCATGCATTTCAATACCGAAGGCTTTGCGACGGAGGACTTTGACTGTGTGGTGGCGGGCTTTGGCCGACATGGTCAGGCGGCGCTGAAGAAGCTGGTCATGAACGGCCAGTTTGCCGGGAGTACCTTCCATGCGGCGGTGTTTTCGCCGAATGTGGAAAACGAAGCGGGCTTCCTGGAAGAGGACAGCCCGGAGCTGCTGCGGCAGTATGACATCCGGCGCTACGCGGCCGATGCGCGAAGCAGTGCGTTTTATGAATACATCCGGACGCATCTGGGCAGCCTGAAGATGATTGTCGTCTGCACCGGGGACGAGGCCATGAACCGGGAGATCTCGGACAATCTGATGCTCTACCTCCGGCGGAATCACGCGGAGCGGATCTGTGTCGTGCAGTGTGATGACAGCGGCATCCGCTATCAGGAGACGCTTGGCAAACCGATCATCCGGACGGAGATCTGCGCGCTGGACTATCTCTCGGCGAAGGATGCGGACCGGCTGGCAATCCTGCTCAACAGCACCTATGACAGCTCGGAGCGGAGCGACTGGGAGAAATGGATGGCCTGCGACAGCTTCGGGAAGATGTCTTCCCGGGCTTCGGCGGACTTTATCCCCGCTTTTATCCGTATCTCCGGCAGCAGCCAGGAAGAGATCCTGGCCGGCAAATGGAATCCGGATGAGAGCCTGCGTCAGGTGCTGGGGCAGACCGAGCATCTGCGCTGGTGCGCGTTTCATTATGCCATGGGCTATGTCCGGATGAGCCGGATGGAATTCGAAGCCAACATTGAAGCGTTTTCCCGCCTGAAGGCGGAGGGAAAGCAGCCCGGGTTTCGGATCTCGAAAAACCCCGGAGAGAGAAAGCACGCCTGCCTTATTCCCTGGGAGGATCTGGACGCACTCTCCGAGGAGGAAAACCGCGTGACCGGCCGGAACGTGGATTACAAACAGGTCGACATCAACAACGTGTTGGCCCTGCCGAAGCTGCTCCTAGCCGAACAGGAAGCGGCAAAAAAGTGAAGAAGCGGTTCCGTATACGGAAAACACCGACCTCTCCGGTGTTTTCTTTTTTTCTGCGGGGATAATCGGCGCGAATTCACAGACTCTTTATTGCAACCGAAGAAAAAAGAGCGTATAATAAAACAGTTACAGAATAAGCAGGTAAGGAACCGGAACGCATGCAGGAAAACATCGTTATCAAAGGCGCGAGAGAGAACAACCTCAAAAACATCGACGTGGAGATTCCCCGGGACAAACTGACGGTCGTCACGGGACTTTCCGGAAGCGGGAAATCCAGCCTGGCGTTTGATACCATCTATGCCGAAGGGCAGCGCCGTTATGTTGAGAGCCTCAGCTCCTATGCGAGAATGTTTCTCGGACAGATGGACAAGCCCGATGTGGACTCCATCGACGGGCTCTCGCCGGCCATCTCCATTGACCAGAAGACCACATCGAAGAACCCCCGTTCCACCGTGGGAACGGTGACGGAGATCTATGACTATCTCCGCCTGCTGTACGCGCGCATTGGAATCCCGCACTGCCCAAAGTGCGGACGTGAGATCCGCCAGCAGACCGTGGACCAGATCATCGACCGCCTGATGCAGCTTCCGGAGGGAACAAAACTCTCCCTGCTGGCGCCGGTGGTGCGCGGCAAAAAAGGCGAGCATAAAAAAATCCTTGAAGATGCAAAGCGCTCCGGCTATGTTCGGGCCCGCGTGGACGGCCTGGTCTATGACCTGGCGGAGGAGATCCCGCTGGACAAGAACAAAAAGCATACCATCGAGGTCATCGTCGACCGCCTTGCCATCAAGGACAGCATCCGCCGCCGTCTTACGGATTCGGCCGAAACAGCGCTGAGCCTCTCCGGAGGCCTGCTGACGGCGGAACTGAAGGACAGCGAGGAGGAGCTCAGCTTCTCCCAGAACTACGCCTGTCCGGACTGCGGAATCTCTCTGGAAGAGATCACCCCGCGCCTGTTTTCCTTCAACAATCCCCACGGCGCCTGCCCGACCTGCTCGGGACTCGGGATTCAGATGCTCATTGACCCGGAGCTTATCATACCCAACCGCAAGCTCAGCATTGAAAACGGCGGCATCAACGCCTCGGGCTGGGGAAATGTGAAAGCGGACGGAATCTCGAAGATGTACTTCGACGCCATGGCAAAGAAGTACCATTTCAAGCTCTCCGACCCCATCGAAACCCTGTCGCCGGAAGCCATTGACGCGATCCTCTACGGAACGAAGGGTGAACCGCTGCAGCTGCGCTATGAAAAGGCGGACGGCCACGGCGTGATCAAGAGAGAATTCGAGGGCATTGTTCCGAATCTGGAACGGCGCTATCGCGAGACCCAGAGCCCCGGAATGCGGGCGGAGATCGAGTCCTGCATGTCCGAGACGCCCTGTCCCACCTGCGGCGGCCAGCGCCTGAAGCAGACCGCTCTCGCGGTGACGGTGGGCGGCAAGAACATCGCCGAGCTGACGAAGCTCTCGGTGGTGAATGCGGCGGTATTTCTCAACGGTCTGACCCTCACGCCGAAGGAACAGCTGATCGCGGCCCAGATCATCAAGGAGATCCGCAGCAGGCTCGACTTCCTGAGCAGTGTGGGCCTTGGCTACCTGACGCTCTCCCGGGCCTCGGGAACGCTCTCGGGCGGCGAGAGCCAGAGAATCCGCCTCGCGACCCAGATCGGGTCCAGCCTCATGGGTGTGCTGTACATTCTGGACGAACCGAGCATCGGCCTGCATCAGCGGGACAACGCCAAGCTCCTGAAAACGCTGTACCGCCTGCGCGACCTGGGAAACACTCTGGTCGTGGTGGAGCATGACGAAGAGACCATGCGCGCGGCCGACCATGTCATCGACATCGGTCCCGGCGCGGGCATCAACGGCGGAAAGGTGGTCTGCGCGGGAACAGTGGACGACCTGTGCGCCTGCCCCGAGTCGGTCACCGGCCAGTATCTCAGCGGGCGCAAGAAGATCCCCGTCCCCACGGCGCGTCGGCAGGGCAACGGGCATGAGCTTGTCATCCGCGGCGCGGCAGAGCACAACCTGAAGGGGATCGACGTCCACTTCCCTCTGGGCGAACTGATCTGTGTCACCGGTGTATCCGGGAGCGGAAAGTCCTCCCTGATCCAGGAAATCCTTTACAAGGTCCTGGCATCGGAAAAGAACCGGGCCAAGGTGCATCCGGGCAAATTCGACAGCATCGAGGGCCTGGACTATGTCGACAAGGTCATTGCCCTGGACCAGAGCCCCATCGGGCGGACCCCCCGCTCCAACCCGGCGACCTATACGGGGCTGTTTGACGATATCCGCAATCTGTTCGCCGCCACCCAGGACGCAAGGCTGCGAGGTTACAATCAGGGGCGCTTCTCCTTCAATACGAAGGGCGGACGCTGTGAGGCCTGCTCCGGCGACGGCCTGGTGAAGATCGAGATGCACTTCCTGCCGGACGTATATGTCCCCTGCGAGGTCTGCGGCGGACGGCGCTACAACCGGGAGACCCTGGAGGTGCGCTACAAGGGAAAGAACATCTCGGAGGTCCTGGAGATGACCGTGGAAGAGGCCCTCGGCTTCTTCACCAATCAGGAAAAGATCCGCGACCGGCTCCAGACGCTTTACGACGTCGGCCTCGGCTACATCAAACTGGGCCAGTCCAGCACGACGCTCTCCGGAGGCGAGGCCCAGCGCGTCAAGCTGGCGACGGAGCTTTCAAAACGGGCCACGGGGCGTACGGTCTATATTCTGGATGAGCCGACCACGGGCCTGCACGTTGCGGACGTCCATCGCCTGACGGATATCCTCTCCCGTCTCACCGACGCGGGGAACACCGTCATCGTGATCGAGCACAACCTGGACGTGATCAAGGTTGCCGACACCATCATCGACCTGGGCCCCGAGGGCGGCGACGAGGGCGGCGAGCTGGTCTTTGAAGGAACGCCGGAGGACTGCGCCCGCTGCAAGGCGAGCTATACGGGGCAGTACCTGAAACAGGTGCTCGACTTGGACGAATAAAGAGCCGCTAAGTTTTAGAATACCAGTCTTCCAGCGCCGCAGGCGCGGGAAGACTGAGAGCCATAGAGAGTGGGAGTCAGTAAGCTGCTGTGGATACTATCAACAACCAGGAACCGAATCAAGAGGAAGAGATTGACGTACTCAGCTGTACGGTCCAAAGCGTCATCTACTGCAACGAGGAAAACGGCTATGCCGTGCTGAGCGTGACCGACACCGACGGTGCCGAGCAGAAGCTGACCGGGACCTTCCCCTATGCCTGGCCGGGAGAGACCATCACGGCCTACGGGCACTGGGGCCTGCACGGGACCTACGGGCGGCAGTTCGAGGCGGAATCCTCGGAGCGGAGCACCCCGGAGGACGAGCGCTCGGTATTTTCCTATCTGGCTTCCGGCGCCGTCAAGGGAATCGGTCCGGTCATGGCGGGACAGATTGTCGAGCGCTTCGGAAGAAACGCGCTGCGCGTCCTGGAAGAGGAACCCGTGCTGCTTGCCGAAATCCGCGGCATCAGCCTGAACAAAGCGGAGAAAATTGCAAAGGAGTTCAAGCGTCAGGTTGGCCTGAAGAAGCTTGTGCTTCTGCTGAGCGCCTCCGGAATCGCGCCGGAATACGCGGTGCGGCTGTATCGCTTCTATGGCGAAAACGCGCTGGAGCTTCTGAAGGAGAATCCCTACCTGCTGACCGTCGACGGGATCGGAGCGCCGTTTGCCGCGGCGGACCGTCTGGCCGAAGAGCTGGGGATCGAGGATACAGACCCGAACCGGATCCGTGCCGGCGTGATCTTTGTTCTGCGTCATAACGAACACAACGGCCACTGCTTCATCCCCTGGGCGAAGCTCTGCACCGCGGCGGCTCAGCAGCTGCAGCTGGAGCAGGAGGACATCTCCGCCGTCATGGAGGACATGGCGGAACAGGGAGACCTGGTCCGCGATCCGATTGCCGGACAGGATGCCTGCTATCTGCCCGACATGTATCGGGCCGAGAAGGAGACCGCGGAGCGGATTGCCGCCATGGTCCAGAAGCTGCCAGAAGGGAAACTCAATCTGGATCAGCTGATCGAGGAATGCGAAGCGGAGCAGGGCATGCGTTTTGCCGAGCAGCAGAAGCAGATCCTGCGCTATGCGATGCAGAACCGCATTCTCGCCGTGACCGGCGGCCCGGGGACCGGGAAGACCACATCCCTGCGCGCGGTGCTGAAGCTCTACGACCGGCTTGGCCTCAGAACGATGCTGGCCGCACCCACCGGGCGCGCGGCAAAGCGCATGACGGAGCTCACCGGGGTGGAAGCCGCCACGATTCATCGCATGCTGGGCGCAAAGCTCTCCGAAGACAATCTGGATCTGGTCTTTACAAAAAACGAAGAGGACCCTTTGCACTGCGACGCGCTGATCATTGACGAGTGCTCCATGGTGGACATCCGCCTGATGCACGCGCTGCTGAAGGCACTGCCGGCATCCGCCCGCCTGATGCTGGTGGGAGACGCGGCACAGCTTCCCGCGGTGGGGCCCGGAGATGTGTTTTCCGCCATCCTGCGCAGTGAGGCGGTGCCGTCGGTGATGCTGACGGAGATCTTCCGGCAGCGGGAAAGCAGCCGCATTGTCCGCAACGCCCATCTGATCAATCGCGGCGAGCATCCGAATCTTTCAGAGAACGCGGGGGACTTCTTCCGGCTGCAGCGTCTGCAGGCCGGCTCCGTCGCCGAGACCGTGGTGGAGCTGTGCAGCACGAGGCTCCCGCAGAAAATGAAGATCCCTTCCGACGAGATCCAGGTTCTTGCACCTACAAGAAAGGGCGAATGCGGCACGGCAGCCCTGAACAAGCTCCTTCAGGCGGCCCTGAACCCGCCTGCGCCCGAGAAAAAGGAACGTCCCGTCGGGGACGTGATCTTCCGGGTGGGAGACCGCCTGATCCAGAACCGGAACGACTATAACGTGCTCTGGGAGTGCGCGGACGGAAGCAGCGGCCTTGGCGTCTTCAACGGCGACATCGGAATCCTGAAGGAGATCAATACCGAAGAGCAGACGATGACGGTGGACTTCGACGGCCGCGAGGCAAAGTATGACTTTGAATCGCTGGGGGATCTGGAGCACGCTTGGGCGCTTACGGTGCACAAGTCCCAGGGGTCGGAATACCGGGCCGTGATTCTGGCCCTGACGGATTCGTCACGGCGCCTTCTCACACGCACGGTCCTGTATACCGCGGTGACGCGGGCAAGGGAGCTTCTGATCATGGTCGGAAACGAGAACATCGCCTTTCGCATGATCGACAATGTCGCCCCGAGCCGGCGCTACAACGCCCTGCGCATCCGCATCCGTGAGGCCTGCGGGAAATGAACCGCCTCGGAGAGCGCCTGCTGGACCTTCTGTATCCGCCCAAATGCGCCTTCTGCCGAAGGCTTGTCGCGGGCGGAAGGATGCTTTGCCCGGATTGTGAAAAACAGCTGCCGGCAACGGAGAAAGAAATGCAGAGCCGGAAGATTTCCGGGCTTGCGGTTTGCCTCTCGCCGCTGTATTATACAGGGGATGTGCGGCAGTCTCTGCACCGGTATAAGTTTCAGGGGGCAGCGGCATATTACCGCATCTATGCCGAGCTGATGGCCGACTGCATGAGGGAGCACGGACTGACGGCCGACCTGGTGACCTGGGTCCCGCTCAGCCGGAAGCGGCTCCGCCGCCGCGGCTATGACCAGGCGCGGCTTCTGGCGGAGGAAGTGGCCAGACTGCAGGGCCTGCCCTGTGAAAGAACGCTGGAGAAAATCCGGAACAACCCCGCGCAGTCCGGAACCGCCGGCATAGCGGAACGTCAGAAAAACGTCCGGGGTGTCTACCGCGCGGTGACATCCTTTTCGGGGGAGCATGTCCTGCTCGTCGACGACATTGTGACGACGGGCGCCACGCTCAGCGAAGCGGCGAAGGAGCTCCTGAATGCGGGAGCGGAACGGGTTTCAGGCCTGACCCTCGCCCGAACCGAGAGAGAAGACAGAGGCTTCACTACAGAATCGAACGGAGAAAGCGATTATGCAGATATTTGAAAAAGACATCGCCATTGATATGGGGACATCCACAACCCTGCTGTTTGAGCAGGGGAAGGGAATTGTCGCCCGTGAACCGACGGTGGTTGCCGTGGACCGATTCAGCGGAAAGATCCAGAAGGTCGGTCAGGACGCCCAGAGGATGCTGGGGCGGACTCCGGCAAATATTGTCGCGATCCATCCCATCAGCGCGGGCGTTATCTCGGACTATGAGATGGCGGCGCAGATGCAGCGGGAACTGGTCAGCCGCATTACCTCCTTCAGCCTCTTCAAGCCCTGTGTGCTCTGCTGTGTTCCGAGCAGCATCAGCGGCGTTGAGGAGCGCGCGGTGATTGACGCGGCCATCGAAGCCGGCGCACGGAAGGTCTATCTGCTGGAGCAGGGTGTGGCCACGGCGCTTGGCGCCGGCGTTGACATCAGCAAGCCGGACGGGCACATGGTTGTCGACATCGGCGGCGGAACCACGGAAATCGCCATGATCTCTGCCGGCGGGGTGGTGGAATGCGAATCCATCAAGACGGCCGGCGGCAGCTTTGACGAAGCGATCGTGAAATATGTGCGGAAGAAATACAACATGCTCATCGGCCTCACGGCGGCGGAGGAGCTGAAGAAAAACATCGGCTGCGTCATGCAGCGGCCGGATATGGGAATCGAGGAAGTCAAGGGCCGCAACCTGGCAAACGGTCTGCCCAAGACCGTCCGGGTCAGCTCCAACGAGCTGATCGAGGCCTTTGTGGAACCCATGAACGATATCCTCGAAGCGATCCACGCGGTGCTGGAACGCACACCGCCCCAGCTCGTGGGAGACCTGGACCAGAACGGTATTATCATCTCCGGCGGCGGCAGCCTGGTGTACGGCATGGACCGCCTGATCGAACGCAGCACCGGCATCCGCACGCTGCCGGTAGACGACCCGGTTTCCTGCGCCACCTACGGAGCGGGAAAGATGCTGAAGCATCTGGATGAGATGAAGGACGGCATGATGAACTTCTACCGGATGCGTCAGCTGAGATGATCCGGGAACGAACGGGGTGGAGAACATAAGATGGACCTGGTTGCGGCATACAAACACCTGAAAAAGGAAGAAGGCCCCCTTAGCTGCGCGGCGGTAGTTCTCGGCGCGGGCAGTGCCCAGCGCATGGGCTTTGACAAGATGACCGTGATGCTGGAAGGGCAGCCCGTCCTGGTCAGGGCGGTAAACGCGTTTGAACAGTCTCCGCTGGTACAGGAGATTGTCGTGGTTACGAAGGCAGACCGGATCGAGGAGATTGCGGCGCTCTGTGATCAGTACAACCTGAGCAAGGTCACCGCAGTGGTGTGCGGCGGAAAAACCAGAACGGAATCCGCCCTGGCCGGGGTGATGGCCCTGAAGAAGGACTGCCGCCTGACGGCGATCCACGACGGGGCGCGGCCTCTGGTCTCCGAAAGACTGATTGAAGCATGTATCCAAAGAGCCGGGGCTCAGTTTGCGGCGATTCCGGTGGTCAAGAGCACGGACACGCTGCGCGGGGTGGATGAAAAAGGCACCCTGACGGGCATCCTTGACCGGGAGCGTGTGGTTCGGGTCCAGACGCCGCAGGTCTTCCTGACCGAAGTGGTCAAGGCGGCGCTCACCGACGCGGTGGAAAAGGGGCTGACCTTTACGGATGACGCGACGGCGGTGGAACGGCTCGGCATGACGATCCAGGCCGTGGAGGGGGAAGAGGAAAACCTCAAGCTTACCACACCGCAGGATCTGGTGATTGCCCAGGGCATTCTGGAACGCAGGAGGGAAGCAGAACGATGAGGATCGGGCACGGATATGACGTACACCGGCTGGTCGAGGGAAGAAAGCTGATCCTCGGCGGAGTGGAGATCCCCTGGGAAAAGGGCCTGCTGGGGCATTCGGATGCGGATGTGCTTACGCATGCGCTGATGGACGCGCTTCTGGGCGCAGCGGCGCTGGGCGACATCGGACACCTCTTCCCGGACAATGATGACCGCTTTCTGGGCGCGGACAGCATTGAGCTGCTGAAAGAAGTCTGCCGGCTTCTTACGGAAAAGAACTATCGCGTCGGAAATGTCGACGTGACGGTGATTGCCCAGCGGCCGAAGCTTGCCCCCTACATCCCACAGATGCGAAGCAGGTTGGCCGCGGCCATGCAGGTCGAGGAGGACGCGGTGAACGTCAAGGCCACCACAGAGGAAAAACTCGGCTTTACCGGCGAGGGACTCGGCATTGCCGCCCACGCGGTAGCGCTGATCGAATAATCCCCGGTGCGGAATCTCCGACCGGAGGGCAGAATTGAGGAAAGGGGAACAACGTGGATATTCAGGGCATCAAAACACTGAACGACTGGGTTCAGGCCAGTGACAACATCGTGTTTTTCGGCGGCGCCGGCGTCAGCACGGAGAGCGGGATTCCGGACTTCCGAAGCGTGGACGGCCTGTATCATCAAAAATGGAAGTATCCGCCGGAAGAGATCCTCAGCCACAGTTTCTTTGAGCGGAATCCGGAGGAGTATTACCGTTTCCATCGGGAAAAGCTGGTCATCGACGGCGTGAAGCCGAACCGGGCGCACCTCAAGCTGGCCGAGCTGGAGCAGGCGGGGAAGCTCCGCGCCGTGATTACCCAGAACATTGACGGCCTGCACCAGGCTGCGGGGAGCAAAAACGTCCTGGAGCTGCACGGCAGCATCCTGCGGGCATACTGTTCCCGCTGCCGGAAGCCCTGGCCCCAGGAAGTGATCAACCACGGCACCGGTGTGCCGAAATGTGACTGCGGCGGAGTGATCCGGCCGGACATCGTGCTCTATGAGGAGCCGCTGGATCAGACGGTGATGGAAGACGCGGTACGCTTCATCCGCAACGCCGAGATTCTGATTATCGGCGGGACCAGCCTGAACGTCTATCCCGCGGCCGGCCTGATCCGCTACTACCGCGGAAACAAACTGGTCCTGGTGAATCTGAGCGAGACACCGTATGATTCCTATGCCAACCTCGTAATTCACGAGAAGATCGGAGAGGTGTTTTCCAGAATCGCGGGATAGGACCGGAAGAAAACCCACGCATTGGAAAGGGGAGATGGAGATATGTCGAAAGAGACCGACGCCATCGACCAGGTATTTAAAATCCATGAGGACGCGAAAAAGGAACGCACCCAGTCCCAGAAGCTGGACCAGATCCGGGTCGGAACCAGCCATCTGACCCGGGAAGAGCGGGCCTGGGCCGACGAGGCAGAAGCCGAAGCCCAGGACGGTCCGACCGCGCCCTACCATCCGATTCAGCGCCGGGAGGATACCCGGAGCGGCTGCCTCGGCGGGGTGCTTTACGCGGTGTTCGTCCTCTGTATCAGCATTATTCTGGCCTGCCTTGGCTGGATGGCGGCAAGCGACATGCTTGCCCTCAACAAAGAGGGATTCACCGCCACGGTGGTCCTGCCGGACAGCATCTTTGAGACCGAGGTCGTGGAGACCACGGATGACAGCGGCAACGTGACCGGACGCAAGACGGTCCGCCATGCGGACATCAGCTACCTCAGCAACACGCTCAAACAGGCAGGCCTGATTGAATACCGCTGGCTCTTTGAATTCTACTGCCGTATGGCCCATGCGGATGAAAAGGTACGACCGGGGGAATATCAGCTCCAGTCCACCTTCGACTACCGCGCGCTGATTCAGAACATGCGCCCGAACGCGGGCTCTGCCACGACAGTGAATGTGACGCTGATTGAAGGCATGACCATGCGCGAGATTTTCGTGCGTCTGGAGCGCAGCGGCGTGGCAAGCTATGAGGATCTGATGGAGGCGGCGGAAACCGCGCACTTTAACTACAGCTTCATCGAGAACGCGGAAGACGACGAGCCCATCGACGCGGTGCGCCTGGAAGGCTTCCTCTTCCCGGAAACCTATAACTTTTATGCCAACATGCAGGCCTCCAGCGCGATCAACAAGTTCCTGGAGCAGTTCAACAGCAAGCTTACGGACGATCTTCTGGCACAGATCCAGGACAGCGGAAGAAGCCTGCGGGACATCGTGACCATTGCCTCCATGATCGAGAAGGAGGCGGCAGATGATGAGGAACGCGCAACCATCGCCTCGGTCATCTACAACCGCCTGCACGCGGACATGCAGCTTGGCATCGACGCATCCATCCTTTATGTCCATCAGGACCACGAAGGAGCGCCTACGGGTGAAATGCTGAAGGAGAAGAGCCCTTACAACACGCGCGTTTATAAGGGCCTGCCGCCGAGCCCGATCTGCAATCCGGGCCTGATGAGCATTATTGCCGCGCTGAATCCCAGCCAGACAGACTATTATTACTACGCCCTGGATACCGAGACCGGACACCACCGCTTCTTCAACGACGAGAACGAATTCAACGCCTTCGTCGCAACACAGGATTACTGAACCGGCGCCGGGATCGATGAGCACCTGTACCGCGTTTCCCCGCCGGAAACGGGGGAATACGGCGGACATACAGTTAGCAAATGGGGATAACCCAGCGAATCTTTGACGGAAAACGAGGAAAAAACATGAAAAACTACGGACTGAACGAATTGAGAGAGATGTTTCTCAGCTTCTTTGAAACCAAGGGACACCTGCGCCTGCCGAGCTTCTCTCTGATTCCCCAGAATGACGCGAGCCTTCTGCTCATCAACTCCGGCATGGCACCGATGAAGCCCTGGTTCAAGGGCGAACAGGAGCCGCCGCGGCACCGGGTCTGCACCTGCCAGAAGTGCATCCGCACCGGCGACATCGAAAACATCGGCAAGACGGCACGCCACGGCACCTTCTTCGAAATGCTGGGCAACTTCTCCTTCGGCGACTACTTCAAGAAGGAAGCCATTGCATGGAGCTGGGAATTCCTGACCTCCCCGGAGTGGGTCGGTCTGGATCCGGACCGCCTGTACCCCTCGGTCTATGTGGACGACGATGAAGCCGCATCCATCTGGGAGCACGACATCGGCATCGCGCCCGAGCGGATTTTCCGCTTTGGCAAGGAGGACAACTTCTGGGAGCACGGTGCCGGTCCCTGCGGCCCCTGTTCGGAAATCTACTATGACCGGGGCGAGAAGTACGGCTGCGGCAAGCCCGGCTGCACGGTGGGCTGCGACTGCGACCGCTATATCGAGGTCTGGAACAATGTGTTCAGTCAGTTTGACAACGACGGCCACAACAACTA
>JAGAFT010000204.1 GCA_017627975.1 Oscillospiraceae bacterium | reverse complement strand
GCCCGGGTCGCGGTTTTCGGCATCGGCGGCGTGGGCGGCTATGCGGTGGAAGCCCTGGCCCGCTCGGGCATCGGGGCGCTGGACCTTGTCGACCACGACCGGGTCAGTTTCTCGAACCTGAACCGCCAGATCATCGCCACCCGTTCGAGCCTCGGCCGCCTGAAGGTCGAGGTCGCCGCCGAGCGGATCCGGGACATCAATCCGGACTGTACGGTCCGGACATATCAGACCTTCTTCCTGCCGGAAACGGCGGGGGAATTCGACTTTCGTGACTACGACTACGTGGTGGACGCGGTGGACACGGTGACGGCAAAGCTCCTGCTCGCCGAAAAGGCACAGGAGGCAAACGTGCCGATCATCTCGGCCATGGGGACCGGGAACAAGCTGCACCCCGACCGCCTGGAGGTTGCGGACCTCTATGAGACCACGGAGTGCCCGCTGGCCCGCATCATGCGCAAGGAAGCGCGGAAGCGCGGGATTGCCCGCCTGAAGGTGGTTTACTCAAAAGAGCCACCGCTGACACCGCGGAGCGCCGAAGCGGAGGAGACGGAGACCGATTGTCCGGAGCCGGAGGAAAGCCGGTACGGGAAAAAACGGGTGACGCCCGGATCCACCGCCTTTGTCCCGGGGGCGGCCGGCCTGCTCCTTGCGGCCGAAGTGGTGAATGAACTTACAGAGGAACGGAGAGTCTGTCTGCCATGAAACTGAAACTGCAGCTTTTGGAAGCGCAGCTGGAAACCCAGATTGCGCGGGCGCTTCTTTATGCCGGTGCGCTCGGCAAGTGGATGCTGACCTCCGTGATCGTCGGGGTGCTCTGCGGCCTGCTGGGCACCGCGTTTCATCTGGGCGTGGACTATGTTACCGCCCTGCGCATGCAGTACCGCTGGCTTCTGTACTGCCTGCCGCTGGCAGGACTCGGGATCGTGGGCCTGTACCATATGTTCCGGGTGGACGGACAGAGCACCAACAGCATCATCCGGGAGGTGCAGACGGGCAACGGCCTGAAAATTGCACTGATTCCGGCTATTTTTTTCTCTACGCTGCTGACCCATCTCTGCGGCGGTTCCTCCGGACGTGAGGGCGCCGCGCTGCAGATGGGCGGCACGATCGGCTTTGAAATCGGAAAGCTTCTGCACCTGGACGATCGGGACCGCCGTACGGCGACGATGACCGGAATGGCGGCCTTCTTCGCGGCTCTCTTCGGCACGCCGATGGCGGCGACCGTCTTTGCCATGGCGGTCATCAGTGTGGGGCTGCTGTACCACGTGGCGCTGATTCCCTGCCTGGTGGCCTCGCTTACGGCCTATGCCATCTCGCTCCTGGCCGGTGTTACGCCCACCCGCTTTGCCGTGACTGCGCCGACGCTGGAGTTTGTCATGCTGCTGAGGGTATCCGCGCTCGCGGCGCTGAGCGCCTGGGTCTCCAGCCTGTTCTGTGAAGTGCTGCACCGGACGGAGCACGGGATGCAGAAGCTGCTGCCGAAGGAATGGGCTCGCATCCTGGCGGGTGCGGCTCTGCTGATCGGCCTTTCGGCTCTGTTTCCTTCCGGGGAGTATAACGGGGCGGGAGGCGAAGTGATCCGTCGGGCTGTGGAGGACGGCAGCGCGGTTCCGACAGCCTTCCTGCTGAAAATACTGTTCACCTGTATCACTCTGGCCGCGGGTTTCAAGGGCGGCGAAGTGGTGCCAAGCTTCTTTATCGGCGCAACCTTCGGCTGTGCGGTCGGACCGCTGCTGGGAATTCCGGCGGGCTTTGCGGCCTCTGTCGGGCTGATTGCTGTGTTCTGCGGCGCGGTGAACTGTCCTCTTGCCTCCACCTTCCTCGCGGTGGAGCTTTTCGGAGCAGACGGCCTGCTGTACTATGCCCTCGCCTGTGCGCTGAGCTACGTGCTGTCCGGCTATGACGGGCTGTATTCCAGCCAGCGTATCCTTTATGACAAGCTGAAGGCCCAGTACATCGATGTACACACCAATGCCCATCACGAGGGCCAGCACACCCCGATGGAAGAAAAATATCGCTGACGACAACGGAGGCAGACATGGAACAAACGACGGATTTCAATGGATTCGGCAGCCAGCTGCAGGATTACGAACGGAAACATATCGAGACGCTTCGCGCGTCTCTCGCGGAATGCACGGTGCTGCTGAAGACGGACGGAAGCTTCACCCTCACTGAGGCCGGGGATCTTGCGCTCTTTGGAAGCGGGGCCAGACGGACGGTGAAGGGCGGCACGGGCTCCGGCGAGGTGAACTCCCGCTATTTTGTCACCGTGGAGGATGGCCTGAAGGCCGCGGGCTTCCGCCTGACCACCGCGGGCTGGCTGGACGCCTATGACGCGGTGCGCGCGGAGGCAAAAAAAGACTTCGTCCGCGAGATCCGGGCCCGGGCGAGACGAAACCACACCAACGCCATCATCGAGGGCATGGGGGCGGTCATGCCGGAGCCGGAATACGATCTGCCCCTGGAAGGGAGCGGTGCGGCCGCCGTATACGTGCTTGCCCGGACCTCGGGGGAGGGGAATGACCGGGAGAATATCCCCGGGGACATCGCCCTGACCAATACGGAAGTCCGCGATATCCTCCGCCTGCAGAAGGAATTCGAAAAGTTCCTTCTGGTGCTGAACGTGGGCGGACCGGTGGACCTGTCGCCGGTGCTGGGCGAGGTCGGGAACATCCTGCTCCTGTCCCAGCTCGGTGTGGAGACGGGACATGTGCTTGCCGACATCCTGCTGGGAAAGGCCAATCCCTCCGGCAAGCTCGCGACCACCTGGGCCGCCTTCGGCGACTATCCCACCGTCGGGGACTTCGGCGACATGAACGAGACGCGCTACAAAGAGGGCATCTATGTCGGCTACCGCTACTTTGACTCCGCCGGCGTGACGCCGATGTTCCCCTTCGGCTTCGGCCTGTCCTATACCACGTTCGAGGTGAGCGGGGAAAAAGCGGCCCTCGACGGCGAGACGGTCACGGTGACGGCCGAGGTGAAAAATACAGGGGCCGTGTCCGGCAAGGAAACGGTCCAGATCTATGTGTCCAAGCCGGAAGTGAAGCTGGACCAGCCGTTCCAGTGCCTTGCGGCCTTTGGGAAGACCGCGCTTCTTGCCCCCGGGGAGACGGGGAGCGTCAACATGGCCCTGCGTCTTTCGGACCTCGCGTCCTATGACAGCCGACGTGCCTGCTGGGTGCTGGAGAAGGGGGACTACTTCCTTCGCCTCGGGACAAGCTCCGACGATACGAAACCGATTGTCCGCCTGCGCCTGGAGCAGGAGGTCGTCACGAAAAAAACGGCAAACGTCTGCGGTGTCGCGGACTTTGCCGACTGGAAGCCGACGCTTGAGCGCATCGACATGTTTGCGCCGGATGTGCCGATCCTTACGGTGGAGCCCGGCGCAATCCCGACGGAAACGGTGGAGGACCGCGATGAGAGCGAAATCGATGAAGCGGTCCGCGGCATGAGCACGGAACAGCTGATTCAGATGTCCCTCGGGGCATACGACCCGAAAAACGGCTTCGCCGCCGTGGTGGGCACGGCAAGCTTCGCGGTCGCCGGCGCGGCGGGCGAGACCTGCGCCCTCACGAAGGAACTCGGCCTTAAGCCCCTGGTGATGGCCGACGGCCCTGCCGGCCTGCGCCTGAGCCGTGACTATGTCATGGGAGACAAGGGCCCCGAGGCGGTGGGCGGGTCTTCACTTGAGTCCATGCAGGACTTCATGCCGAAGCCGGCGAAGTGGCTGCTCTCCAGACTGGGCGGGAAGAAGCCGGCCCCGGAGGCCGAGATCCGGCACCAGTACACCACCGCGATCCCCATCGGAACCGCCCTGGCCCAGAGCTGGAACCCGGACTTTGCCCGGCAGTGCGGAGACATCGTCGGCGACGAGATGGAGCGGATGAACGTGGACCTGTGGCTCGCGCCCGCGCTGAACATCCACCGGAGCATCCGCTGCGGCCGGAACTTCGAGTACTTTTCCGAGGATCCGCTTCTGAGCGGCGTTTTCGCCGCGGCGCTCACCCTGGGCGTCCAGGCCCATCCCGGGAGAGGCACCACCGTCAAGCACTATGCCGCAAACAACCAGGAATATAACCGCTATAACAACAACAGCATCGTCAGCGAGCGCGCCATGCGCGAGATCTATCTCAAGGGCTTCGAGATCTGTGTCCGTGAGGCCCGGCCTCACGCCCTGATGACCTCGTATAACCTTTTAAACGGCTGCCACACCTCCGAGCATGAGGGCCTGATCCGCCGGATCCTGCGCAACGAATTCGGCTATCAGGGTATCGTCATGACCGACTGGGTCGTGACCGGCGTGACGAACAAGCGTTCAATATACCCCATTGCCAACGCCGGCCGGGTCGCGGCCGCGGGCGGGGACCTCTTCATGCCGGGAAGCAGGGGCGACGCGGACCAGATGCGCAAAGCCCTGGAGCGCGGCGTGCTGAGCGAAGAGCGGCTTCGGAAAAACGTCAGCCGGGTGATCCGGAAAATCCGGGAGCTGCAATCGGCCGGAACGGAGCAGTAAGCCGACGGAGGTCGGCCTTTCAGTCGAAATTCTGAAGCAAAAATGAAAAAACATCAAAAACGGGAGCATAAGCTCCCGTTTATTCGCATATTGGCTGAATATTCACGAATAATTGCATATATTTCAAAAGATTTCCTTAATTTCTGAATAATTTTTCAGAACATGCTTGACAAACCGAAACCGGAGTGCTATGATGCGCAATGTCCTGATGAGGGACAGTTTCGAATCGATTACAGATGAAAGAAGAGGAAAGCGAAATGAAAAAATATGCAAAACTGCTCGGCCTGATTCTGGCCTTTGCCATGGCCTTCAGTCTGATGGCTGCCGGTTCGGCCTTCGCGGCTGACGATGCCAAGCCGGAACTTCCGGAATTCGAGACGGTGACGGAGGGCAAACTCACGGTTGCCACCAGCCCGGACTTCGCTCCCTATGAGTTCTATGCCATCGTGGACGGCGAGCCTGTCCTGGCCGGCTTCGACGTGGCCCTGGCGGGCTACATCGCCGACTATCTCGGTCTTGAGCTGGAGATCATTCCGATGGACTTTGACGGCGTTTTGAACGAGCTGGCCTCCGGCGGCGTGGATCTCGGCATGGCGGGCCTTTCTCCGGATCCGAAGCGCATGGACGCGATGGACTTCTCCGAGGTCTATTATCAGGGGGGCCAGTCCTTCGTAACCACCCAGGCCAACAAGGATCTCTTCAAGAGCCTGGAAGACACCAACAAGGCGGAGTACTCCATCGGCGCCCAGAACGGCTCCATCCAGATGGACCTTGCCAACACCAACTCTCCCGAGGCTGACATCGTGGCCCTTGTCAAGGTGACGGACATTGTTGCCGAGCTCCTGGGCGGAAAGCTGGACGGCGCCTACATCGAAACTGCCGTTGCCGAGAACTATGCCGCCAACTACCCCGATCTCGCGGTTGTGCTGGAAGTCCCCTATGAGTCCGAAGGCTCTGCCGTCGGCGTGGTAAAGGGCAACGCCGGGCTCCTTGAGGCGGTGAACCTTGCGGTGAAGGCGGCTCTGGAAGACGGTTCCATGGATAGCTTTGTTGCCGAAGCCAATGAGCAGTCTGTCGGCGCCAAGTACGAAGGGCTGCTGGATGCGGAAGACGCGGAAGCGGCCATTGCCGAAGCGGTGGCCGAGGCAGAAGCGGCCTGATCCCGTACAGAACCTGATCAAAAACCCTCCGTCCACCGGGCGGAGGGGTTTTGCGCCTCAGAGAAAAACAAGGTTTCAGAGGAGATTTTTTTATGCTTACAGTACAAGGTTTTCAAAAAGCGCTGGAATACTGGAAGCTGTTTTTGCAGGGCGTCGTATGCACGGTGTCGCTCTCTGCGCTGACAGTCATTTTCGGTTTTATTCTGGCTTTGCTCCTGGCCGTCTGCCGGATGGGCAGATCTAAAATCCTCAAGGCGATTGCCACGGTTTATGTGGAGCTGTTCCGCGCAACGCCGATGGTGGTGCAGATCTTTGTCATCTTCTATGTGGTGTTTGACGGCGTGAAGGTCCTGCCGGGCTACAAGCTCTTCGGATTCATCCGCTTTGACCGCTTCTTCCCCGCGGTGGTGGCGCTGTCGCTGAACTCGGGCGCGTATCTGTCCGAGATCATCCGCTCCGGCATCCAGTCCATCGATATCGGCCAGACGGAGGCGGCCCGGTCCCTGGGCCTCTCGAGCGTGAAGACCATGCGCTTTGTGATCCTGCCCCAGGCGATCAAGAACATTCTTCCGGCCATCGCCAATGAATTCGTAACCATCATCAAGGAGTCGGCCATCTGCTATACCATCGGGGTTCAGGACATCATGTCGGCGGTAAACGCGGTGAAGGGCGCGACCTATCGCATGGCGGAAGCGCTTATTATCGCCACCGCACTGTACTTCTGCCTGACCTATCCGACAAGCAAGATCATTGCACATTTTGAAAGGAAGATGAGCGCCGGTGACAAACGATAAACTGATCCAGGTTAAGGACCTGAAGAAATACTACAAGGGCGACCGCATCAAGGCCCTGGACGGCGTGACGGTGGACATCAACCGCGGCGACGTGATGGTGGTCATCGGCCCCTCCGGCTCGGGGAAATCTACCTTTCTGCGCTCCCTGAACCTCCTGGAGGTTCCGACTTCCGGAAGCATCGTCTTTGAAAACGTGGACATCACGAAGAAAACGGGCCCGGACGGAAAGAAACTGGACATAGATCTGCACCGGCAGAAGATGGGCATGGTGTTTCAGCATTTTAACCTTTTCCCGCATATGACGATCCTGCAGAACATGGTCCTGGCACCGGTCCAAGTAAAAGGGGTCCCTCAGGCGGAGGCGGAGAAAAAGGCCCTGGAACTTCTGGAACGCGTCGGACTCGCGGACCGCGCCGACGCCTATCCGATCCAGCTCTCCGGCGGCCAGAAGCAGCGCGTGGCCATTGTGCGCGCCCTTGCGATGGAACCGGATGTGATGCTCTTTGACGAGCCGACCTCGGCCCTGGACCCTGAAATGGTCGGGGAGGTCCTTGATGTCATGCGGGAGCTTGCCCGCGAGGGCATGACCATGGTGGTGGTGACCCACGAAATGGGCTTTGCCCGCGAAGTGGGCAACCGGATCCTCTTCATGGCGGACGGAAAGCTTCTGGAAGAGGGAAGCCCGGATGCGATTTTCAATCATCCGCAAAACCCGCGGCTGCAGGACTTCCTGTCCAAGGTGCTGTGATGAGGGCGGATAAGCTTGAAGCCCTCTCCGCCATCGACCGGTGGGCCGACTTCTTCCGCGAGCTGGCGGATGAAATCTGGGACCATCCGGAGCTGTCCCTGAAGGAATACAGGGCTGCGGCCCTCTATTGCCGAAAGCTTCGAGAGCTTGGCTTTGAGGTGACGGAAAAACTCTGCGGGATCGAAACGGCCTTCTGCGGCCGCTTCGGCAGCGGCAAGCCGGTGATCGGCATTCTGGGAGAATTTGACGCCCTCTCCGGCCTCAGCCAGGAAGCCGGAAGCACCGAGGCAAAGCCTCTCATCCCCGGCGGGAACGGTCACGGCTGCGGCCACAATCTGCTTGGCGTGGGCTCCCTCGCCGCGGCCTGCGCCGTCAAGGAATGGCTGGAGAAAACCGGCAGGCCCGGTACGGTGATCTTTTTCGGCTGCCCGGGAGAAGAGGGAGGAGCGGGAAAAGCTTTCATGGCCAGGGACGGCCTGTGGAAAAAGCTGGACGCCGCCCTGTGCTGGCACCCGAGCGATGTCAACCAGGTCAAAACCGGAACAAACAATTCCAGCATCCAGGTGCTCTATCGCTTCCGGGGCAAGGCGGCCCATGCCGCCGGAGACCCCTACAACGGGCGAAGCGCGCTGGATGCGGTGGAACTCATGAATATCGGGGTCCAGTTTCTGCGGGAGCACATGACCGACGACTGCCGGATCCATTATGCCATTACGGATGCCGGCGGGGTCTCGCCGAACGTGGTGCAGGCCAACGCAGCGGTCCTTTATATGGTCCGGGCGAATAAGGTGGCGGACTCCGTGAAGCTTCAGGCCCGGGTGGACAACATTGCCAAAGGCGCCGCGCTGATGACGGGGACGGATTTTGAACGTGTCTTCATCGACGGCACGGCGGAGCTTCTTCCGAACTTCTGCATCGAAGAGGCCCTGTATCGGAACCTGGAGGAGATCGGTGTGCCGGCTTATACAGAGGAGGATCGGAGCCTTGCCTCCGCCCTGAAAGCGAGCTATCCCGGAAGCGGCATTGCCGGCGTCTACGGCATCCGGGATCCCGAGATTGAAAAGACGCTCCGGCGGCTTTCCGGGAACGGAGAAAAGGCGATCAACGACTTCATTCCGCCGCTCTATTCCACCACGGCCTTCAGCCCCGGCAGCACGGATGTGGGGGATGTGAGCTGGCTTACGCCGACTTCCCAGATCGAGACCGTCTGCTGGCCCGCGGGTGTCCCCGGCCACTCCTGGCAGATCGTGGCCTGCGGCAAAAGCGAACTTGCCCACAAGGGAATGTTCCTTGCGGCAAAGGTGCTGGCCGGAACCGCCGTCGACCTCCTGTCGGACGGGGAGCTTCTGGCCCGGGCCCGGGCCGAATTTGAGGAGCGGTCCGCGGAGGGCTATGTTTGCCCGATTGAGGAGAACGCGGTCCCGATTGCGCTCTGAGGGATAAGCCAAAAACAGAATCCCCCGCCGCACGAAGAGATTCCGGCGGCGGGGGGATCGTTTACATGGGTGTCGGCGGCAGCAGACCTTTTCCCGGGTTCAGCGCGTATAGTCCTCCAGACGGCGGATGCTCCCCTCAAGCTCATCCGGGGTGAGAAGCGCCTCCATCGCGGCTTCCGGCGTGTCGCAGAGAGACAGAAGCGCGAGGCAGTTCCGGCTCATAAAGCCCTGTTCGGCCATCTGCTCGAGATATGCGACGAGGGGCGTATAAAAGTCCCGAGTGTTCAGCAGTACAAGCTGCCCCCGCAGCAGTCCGAGCTGGCGGAGGGTGATGGCCTCAAAGAATTCGTCCATGGTCCCGATGCCGCCGGGCAGGGCGAGAAAGGCCTCGCTTTCGGAGAACATCGTTTCCTTCCGGGCGGCCATGCTGTCGGTCAGGATCAGCTCGTCGCATTCCGGGAGCAGAATCCCGGGCTCATTAAACATCCGCGGCGCGATCCCGACGATCTTCCCGCCGGCGGCTTTTGCCCCGCGGGCGCAGGCCCCCATCAGTCCGTCGGCTCCGCCGCCGAAGACGACGGTGTGGCCCGCTTCGGCGAGCAGGCGGCCCATTGCCTCGGCTTCATGGTAATAGACCGGATCCAGCCGGCTGGAAGAGGCGCCGAATATACAGATCTTCATACACATTGATCCTTTCGCTTATGCTGCGGGCAGTATAACACGGAAGCGGCCCCTGCGCAAGGAGAGATGCACGGGCGAAAAAGATGTGTCGGACAGGGCCTCTGAAGAAGGCAAAGGAATGCGGTTTGAAAAACCCGGAAATGCTTGACAAGTGAATAAATATTCACTATAATACCTCCGTCAGTCCCGATTACGGGCCGAATGAACAGAAAGGACAGATTAAGATGAAAAAAATCATTTCTTTGACACTCGTTTTCATGCTGGTTCTCAGCGTTGCGGTATACGCCTCGGCTGACGACAGTAAGTTGATTCTCGGAACCAGCGCCGACTATCCTCCCTTTGAGTTCATGTATCTGGATGAGAATAACGAAATGGTCTACGGCGGCATTGACGTTGACGCTGCCGGTTATATCGCTGAGCAGATGGACCGCGAGCTGGTCGTCGAGAACATGAGCTTTGACTACCTGCTGGTTGCTCTATCAAAGGGAGACTACGATATTGTCATGGCTGCGATCGAAGACACCCCCGAGCGCCGGAATGCGGCGGACTTCTCCGATCCTTACTATACCGATATGCCGGCCATGATTGTGGCGAGGAAGGCGGATGCGGATCAGTACAAGACCCTGAAAGATTTCTCCGGCAAGGTTGTCGGCGCTCAGACTGCCACCACGAAGGAGGACATTGTCCGCAACGACATGGAGGGTGCGGAGTTGGTCTCCATCCAGAATGTCAATGATCTGATCAATCAGCTGGTATACAACAAGCTCGACGCGGTCGTTCTGGACGGCGCGGTTGCCACCAGCTTCGTAGAAGCCAACAGCGACCTTGCGATCGTTGATGCGTCCTCCGAACTCGGTGAGGCAGCTCCGTACTGTGTCGCGGTTGCAAAGGGCGACCCGAAGGGGCTTCTGCCGGAGATCAATGAGGCCATTGCGAAGATGATGGAAGAAAAGGTTATGGACGAGTTCGTTGAGGCAGCCAACGCCATCAATGACGCCGGCGAGGCCATCGAAGTCTCCGTCGACGCACCGGAAGAGGGCTGATTAGCTCCGCACACATATCTGTAAAAGATATAAAGGAAAATAGTATGCGTTGCCTGAAGTGCTTCAGGCAACGCATCAGTCTATCGAAAGGATTCTGTTATGTGGTGGAGCAATCTGTTTTCTAATATGTCTCCGGCATCCTTCTTCAACTTCTCTTTCCTGCCGAAGTATGGCCCGTATTTTCTGAAGGGGATCGGCTACACCCTGCTTCTTGCAGTGGTCTCGGTACTTCTTGCGGTGATCCCGGCGCTGCTTCTGGCCATCATGCGCCTGAGCAAAAACAAGCTGGTGAAGGGGCTTTCCGGTGCGTACATCGCGGTGTTCCGCTCAACGCCTCTGCTGGTCCAGTTGAGCATCATCTACTTCGGCCTGTTCGGCGCCATCACCATTCCACGCATCACAATCCTGGGCTTTGTGGACATCAGCCGGTTTATTCCCGGGGTAGTGGCGCTGGCGCTGAACTCTTCCGCCTATGTGGCGGAGATCTTCCGCGGCGGTATTCTCGCGGTGGATATCGGCCAGACCGAAGCGTCACGTTCTCTTGGCCTCTCGGCATGGTCGACGATGCAGCTGGTGGTTCTGCCGCAGGCGATCAAGAACGTCCTGCCCGCCCTGGCCAACGAAATCGTCACCATGGTGAAGGAATCCTCCATCTGTTCCATGCTCGGCATGGTGGAACTGATGTTCGCGGCGAAGACAGTGGCTTCCACCACCTACATTTCGCTGGGACCCTATGTTGTGGCCGCCCTGATCTACTTCTGCATCAACTATCCGGCCTCCAAGGCCATCGAGGCAATTGAAAGGAGAATGCGCCGTGGCGACAAACACTGAACTCATTCGCGTCGCGGACGTGAAAAAAGAGTACAACAACGGAGCGGTCAAAGCGCTCAACGGCTGCAATCTCACTGTCCACAAGGGCGAGGTCGTCGCCATCATCGGGGCCTCCGGCTCCGGGAAGAGCACGCTTCTGCGCTGCCTGAACATGCTTGAGACGCCGACCTCCGGCCACATCTACTTTGACGGCGTGGACCTGGCGGACAAGAGCGTGGACCTGAACCTCCACCGGCGGAAGATGGGCATGGTGTTCCAGCATTTCAACCTCTTCCCCCACAAGACGGTGATGCAGAACATCACCCTGGCCCCGGTCCATCTGAAGATGAAAACGAAAGCCCAGGCCCAGGAGAAGGGAAAAGAGCTTCTCGAGCGCATCGGCCTGGCCGAGAAGGCCAACGAGTATCCCAACATGCTCTCCGGCGGCCAGACGCAGCGCATTGCCATCGTCCGGGCCCTGGCCATGGAGCCGGAGGTCATGCTCTTTGACGAACCCACCTCCGCCCTGGACCCGGAAATGGTCAATGAAGTCCTGGACCTGATGCGGGATCTGGCCCGAAACGGCATGACGATGGTTGTCGTCACCCATGAGATGGGCTTCGCCCGTGAAGTCGCCAGCCGTGTGATCTTCATGGACGGCGGCCAGATTCTCGAAGAGAACGAGCCGAACGAGCTCTTTGACCATCCGCAGAATCCGCGTCTCAAGGACTTCCTGTCCAAGGTGCTCTGAGCCGCTTTTCTCCGATTCTACAGAAAAGGAAAAACGACGCTTGATCACGAGTAATTCCTATCTGCAGATTGATCTGCAGGCGATAAAAGAAAACATGGAACAGCTCCGCCGCGAGCTTGGGCCGGAGGCAAAGCTGATCCCGGTCCTGAAGGGCAACGCCTACGGCCTGGGCGCGGTGACGCTGGGCCGGATGATCTCCGACCTCGGCGGGATCGACTGCTTTGCCGTCTCCCAGGTGGCCGAGGGCATCGAGCTTCGCGAAGCGGGCCTGGAGCAGCAGATCCTGGTCATGAGCCTGCCGCTGGACACCCAGGTGGAAGCGGCGGTGGAACACGGCCTGCTTCTGACCCTTGGCAGCTTCCGCCAGTTTCCGATCCTGCGCGAGGCGGCGCGAAAGGCCGGGAGAAAGATCCCGGTCTCGCTGAAGCTCGATACCGGCCTGCACCGCATCGGCTTCCGGCCAGAGGAGACGGAGCGGCTGATCGCCGAACTGAAGCAGGCGGAGGATGTGATCGAGATCCGGGACACCTTCTCCCACTTCTCCGAGCACAGCCGGGAACAGATGAACCTGCAGAGCAGGCGCTTCCGGGCCTTCCGGGAGAAGCTTCTGGCGGCGGGGATTCAGCCCGGCCTCTGCCACATGGCCTCTTCGGCCTCCCTCGAATCGGGAGAGGACGTGCTCTTTGATGCGGTTCGGGTGGGACGGCGTCTCATGCTCGACAATCCGGACCATCCCACAGGCCTGATCCGGGAAGCGGTCTCCTACCGGGCCTGGCTTGCCGATGTGCGCGAGCGCCGGGCGGGGGACACCCTCGGCTATGACCGGAGAGTCGTCCTGGAGCGGGATACGCGGGTCGGCGTGCTGTCCATCGGCTACGGCGACGGCTTTGACCCGGCCCTGTTTGCGGCCCATGCCCCCGTCCTGATCCGCGGCCGGCGCGCTCGGCTGCTTAATTGCTGTATGGACCAGAGCTTCGTGGACCTGGGGGACCTTCCCGCCGAGGCCGGGGACGAGGTGACGCTCTTCGGTTATGACCGAGAGGGAAACCTTCTTCCGGGCCAGGAGGTCGCCGCGCTGATCGGCTGTGAGGGATGCGACCTGACCGCGCGCCTGACCGAGCGTGTCGCGCGGGTCTACACCGGCGCCTGAGCACCGGCGCAAATGCGTTTGAAAAGAAATATGGAAAACAATATTAGCACTCTTTTTAAAAGAGTGCTAATATTCATATTTAGTTCATATCTTATAGGAGAATCGTTCATATTTGTATGCTATTTTATATACACGATGAAACGAAAGAAATGAAACGATCATCGAAAACCGATTATCATTTGTAAATAATTGTTTGGAGGTATATAAAATGTTTGAACTGATTCCTTTTGATCGCAGAGGCAACAGAGTTTCCGCTTATGATCCGTTCCGGATGCTTGACGAGATGGAGCGCAGCTTTTTCGGCGGCAATGCGCATCCGACCGTGAGCACCTTCCGCACGGACGTGACCGATACGGGTGATGCGTTCGTCCTGGATGCTGAGCTGCCCGGATTTAAGAAAGAGGACATCAAGATCGATGTCGAGAACGACTGCCTGACCATTTCGGCCGAGCGCAAGCTGGACGAGGAGGAAAAGCAGAAGAACTTCATCAAGCGCGAGCGCTACTACGGCTCATTCAGCAGAAGCTTCGACGTGTCCGGCGTGAATGTCGACGGCATCGAGGCGGCCTATAACGACGGCATTCTGAAGCTCACCATGCCGAAGAAGGTCGAGACGGTTCCTCCCACAAGAAGGCTCGAAATCAAGTAACCCGAAGCGCAGATCGCTCTGCGTTTGACCATACGGACTTTCACAGAAAACGGCGGCACGGATGATTCCGTGCCGCCGTTTTTCTTTCGCTTCAGGTTTTGCTTGCAAAGCAGGGGACAAGGGAATATAATGAACTCAAATTAGGGAAAAGAGGGACAATGATGGACAATAGAGTCAGTCCTCTGCGGGTAATCCTTCTCGCGCTGCTTACCGTTCTGATCCTGGCCATTCTTGCCGGCGCCGGGCTGTATCTTCGGGACAGTATGCTGATGCGCGAGGGCGACATCAACTACAATGCCGGGGAGTACAGTTCCGCTCTGGCGCGCTACAAGGTGCTTCAGGATTCGCTTTTGTTCAAGCAGGATGCCTTTCTGAAGGCGGACTACTGCAACTACAACCTCGCCCGCGAGGCAATGGAGAATGAGCAGTGGGAAGAGGCCAAGGGCTATCTCAACGAAGTCAAGTCCTTCGAGCTGGACAGCGTGAGCAAGCTGCTCAAGGAATGTGACGACGGTCTCGAAGCGGAGGCGGACCGCCTGCGCTCGTATGACAAGATCTTCCTGGAGGATCTGGAACGGGCAATCACCCTGCGCCTCGATCCGGATGACGACGGGGACATTGTGGTCCGGGAACAGATGTTCCTGAAGGACTATGATCACCGCTATTTCCAGGACCAGAAGCTGCGGGACTACGCCCTGCGCTATCTCGACGCGCTGCAGAAGCAGTATGACGCGCGGTCCGAGATCTACAAGTCCGAGCGGGATTTGGCCCTCGATGACGCAAGACTTCTGAACTATGAGATTCTGGACGCGCTGTATCACGACTATCAGTTCATGGCCGACAATGTCCAGTTTGTCGGTGAGTTTGTGGGCGAGCTGCCGAGAATGCGGGAGTATAACGCTTCCCTGCACGAGGTCTATGCGGATATGCACGGCCAGATCGACCGTGTTGCGGCCTGGCCGGAGGAGACCCATTTCCCCAACCACTACTCTACGGATTACCGCAACAACACCAATCACACGATCAGTTTGCAATTCTACTACTATATCTACACCTGGAATCAGCAGAGATATCTGGAAGATTCCTACTACAGCATCAATGACGTTCCGCCGCAGACCAATTACAAGGTCGTCATGGTTGAGCCGGACAGCTACGCGGGCGTAAGCTTTTTTGTGGACTGGATCGTGACGGGAATCGACGGCTATGATAAAACCGTGGAGGAAGTACTCGACTATCGAGCCGGAGAGTAGCATTGAGAACATGCCGGCGCCCGCGAGAACGGGCGCCGGTTCTTTTGTGCCGGACAGACGGAGGAAAAACAATGTATTTTGACACCCATGCGCATCTGGACGATGCGGCCTTCGACGAAGACCGGGATGACGTGCTGGCCCGGCTGACGGAGTGCGGCGTCGAGAATGTGCTCGACCCGGGCTGCGACCCCGAGAGCAGCCGGAAGGCCGCCGCGCTGGCGGAGCGGGAGGACTGGATCTGGTTCGCCGCGGGCATTCATCCGGAGGAGCTCCACGCCTTTACTGCCGAGGGGCTGGAACAGATTGCCGCGCTCCTGTCTCATCCGAAATGCCGCGCCGTGGGCGAGATCGGCCTGGACTATTACTGGGACGACACGCATAAGGAGGAGCAGAAGCAGCTCTTTCACGCCCAGCTCTCTCTGGCCCTGGAGCGCGATCTTCCGGTGGTGATCCACGACCGGGAGGCCCACGGGGACTGCCTGGCCATTGTCCACCAGTATCCCGGCCTGCGCGGCGTGTTCCACTGCTACTCCGGCAGCCCGGAGATGGCGGAGGAGCTTCTGCGCATGGGCTGGTATCTGGGCTTTGACGGGCCGATCACCTACAAGAATGCCAGAAAGGCGATCGAGGTGCTTCGGATCTGCCCGGAGGACCGCATTCTCGTCGAGACCGACAGTCCGTACCTTGCCCCGGTGCCGAGGCGCGGCAGGCGGAACGATCCGGGAAACCTTCCCTATATCTGCGCGAAAATCGCCGAGATCCGGGAAAAAAGCCCGGAGGGAATCGCCGCCCTGACCGCCGCAAACGGACGCACCCTGTTCGGCATCGCCTGACGCAGAGGGCCGGACGGGAAGAATTCACGGAATTTTATTGAATCGGAGGCGCTTTGGTTGTACAATACAGGCCATCCGAAAGCCGGAAGGAGGGGAAAACATCCATGAAGAATCGGGTCGCATGGCTGCTTTGCATGGGCGTGCTGTGCCTGGTGCTGGCGGGAATTGTCATGTCCCGGCTGGAGGCAAAGACGGATGTGATCTTCGGCGGAATGGACGGCGCCATTGTCTCGACGGATTCGTATGTCGCGGCGGGACCCGACGAAACGGAAGAGGTCGAAACGGTGGACGAGGGCTGGCCGGATATCGACATCACCGAGGGCCAGTACCGCATGGTCAACGACGATACGGAGTTTCTTCTGCCTTCTTCGTTTGAACCGACCTGCAGCGTCATTGACGGAACCAAGTACATGATGTTTGACGCGGACTATATCCCTTACCTCAACGCCATGATCCACGCGGCGGAGGAGGCGGGCCACACGGTCTACATTGCCGCGGCGTACCGGACCTATTCCTACCAGACCCAGATGTTCAACGCCAAGGCCAGCCAGCTGGCCGGCGACATCGACTATATGGACCCGCGGTATCAGGAATTCGCCGAGAAAGCCAAGCAGATCGTCATGTATCCCGGCAGCAGCGAGCACCAGCTCGGCCTCGCGGTGGATATCATGGACCGGCAGTACAAGAGCCTGATCTATGAGAACATGGACCAGGAGCTCTTTGCCTGGCTGGACGAGCACTGTGCCGAATACGGCTTCATCAAGCGCTATCCCACGAGAAAGCTTCTGCTTACGGGCTGGGACGAACCCTGGCACTATCGCTATGTCGGCGTGGAGGCCGCGACCTATATCATGGAGCACGGCATCTGCTACGAGGAATTCTACAAACACTACCGTCCGGAGTTCAAATACTGAAGCAGGCTTCCTAACCCACCCCGCCGCAGGCGGGGTGGCGATAATTCGTTCAATTCTTACGGAAGGCTACAAAAAAATGACAAAAGAAAGTCCAAGACCCATGCTCTCAGCATGAGTCTTGGAAAGTTTTTCGTGATACAATATAAGCAGCCAGAATCAAAAATAAAATTGGAGGTCAAATCAAAATGAAAAGAATTCTCTCAGCTCTACTTGTTCTTGCCGTACTTTGTTCTTTCGCTCTCACTGCAAGTGCGGCCGGCTTTGATGTGTCAAAGCTGAAAAGCAGCCCCATGTTCTCTTACGACAGCTCTGCCAATGGATGGAAAATAGTTGACGGCTACAATAAGGAATATTCGGATGTCGAGGTCAGTTTAATTCTTTTCCTTTCTTCTACATATGTAGAGAAGGGATGGGGACCGGATTTGCGTATCATCTATTACGATAAAAACAAGGCGAATTATGATACGGTTGAAGGGCTCAGGATAACCGTTAATGATAAGATTTATTCCTTTTACGGCTTTGAAGAGGGCAATAACAACTCTTATGTTTTCGGCGGACAGGTTATGCGTGCATTTTTGAACTCACTGCCCTCTGCTGTGTCGGCTGCCATTGAAATCGATCACACGACAAAAGACGGCAAATCCTATACTGCCACGATAGATCCTGTCAGCATAAGAGAACTGAAGGGACTGGCGGATCTTGGCCGGCTCTTTGAAGCTGCAAATCTTTGGGATCCCGAAGTGACAACGGATTATTATGACAATGACAAGTATTATTCAGCCTCTATTGATGATAATCCGTATTTCGACCCGAATGCCGTCCATACGCAAAGCGTGGACTGGAGGGATCTAGTTGGATACTGGGTGTCCCAAAATGGCAAGCACACATTTGAGATGAAATCCAACGGCGGTTATGTTACCACAGTACCCGTGGTTCCCAAATCCGGAGACAGCTTTTACATGGAGGATGGAATTATTTATAAGTATTTTTCCAATAACCCGAGCAGGGTGACACCAAATCTCAAAATTTCCATGATTTCCGATACCGAAATTGAGATTTATTCTTATCAGACCCAAGATACCTATACACTGTATAAGCGGAGATAAATATAAGCGCAGATATCGCTGCCCGGGATGAATCCCAATACTATTCATACTGAAACAGTGAAAGTGCGAAAAAGGGGGATTTATGGTTATTGACAAAGCAGGAATAAAAAAAGCAGTTGCACTGATTGCGGTAATCGGGATGATGCTGTCAGGAATCGGCATAACGGATTCGCACGCAATTTCAAGCGGGAGCTGTTTTGATTTTACGCCGGAAGAATATGGCGAAAGGCTGAACACCTATCTTCAGCCGCGCATGCATGCGAGCTATACCGTGGAAAATAAAAGCGCAGATGTTATTCAGACAGCAGTCTTTGAAAGCGGCGGCAAAGATGGAACAGAGATTCCGGACGACAGCCCTATGGAAGCGAGTCTCCTTTACAGTAAAGAAGAACTGTCAGCGACCATTAATTCACTTACCAGCCGGGAGATCGAAATTATCACAGCGTTTATTACTCCTGACAGCAATAAACCGAACAGACTGACTGATATCTGCCTGTCCATGATCCGGGCGGCTGATGAATCCGTGAGTGAATCGCAGGCACTGGAAATAATGAAGAAAGCACAGATGGCCGGAACGGACGGGGTATACAACTACAACGGGCACGGCTATCAGTTTATGGAACAGCGAGATGGCTATCCATACTACTTCGTAGTCTATGCAGAGGAGAGAACGGGTGTCACTGTGCCCTCCGGAATGGAAGGACTCCCGGCAGGAGGCTCAGCTGTGGACGCTAGTGGGTATTCTGTTACACTGGGCGGATTTTGTGAATTATTGACCCTGCTTCTCAGTGACAGTCGATCTGATTTCTACATCGACAGCAGCTGTTCTGTCGGAAAACCAGAACTTGAGACCGGAATCCGCGATATCACAGTTGCCGGAAACTCCTTTATGATCCTGCCGAATGCTGTAGGGAATGAGTATGCTGATCCTGTGATTGATGACGGCGGAAAGATTGACGGCATTATTCTTGTGGCAATGGTGTCCGATCAGCTGGGACAGGATGCGTTTGCGAAAATTGCAGGAGCAATTCTGTATTTGACACGTTTCGACATCAAAGGATATAACGACGCGTATGATGCTCTGAATCAGCTGGCCGGAAAACCGGAAGAATGGATACGGAGCGGGGCAATGCGGCACATGCTCGGCACTCCGGGAGGCGGCTTGTTCATGTTCTCTTCGCAGGTGACAGCGGAGTTTGAGCGAATTGGAAAATAACGGCAGCAAAGAAAAGAAGATGATTGTCTCCACCCCGCCTCCGGCGGGGTGGAAAAAACCTGAAAAAATGCTTGCCAAACGGGAAAGAACGTGCTATGATACGCACAGTTGTTAAGTTTTGATCCTGAAGAGTGGGTTTTGGCCCACTCTTTTTTGTGAAGATTGGGGGATAGAGCGCGTGAGCAGACTGACGGACAGGGTTGCGGAAATCGCCCGCCCTGTGGTGGAGGAAGAGGGCTGCAGTCTCTGGGACGTGGAATATGTCCGCGAGGCCGGAACCTGGTACCTGCGTGTGTTTATTGACCGGGACGGCGGTGTGTCGATTGACGACTGTGAGCGGGTCAGCCGGCGGCTGGATCCGATCCTGGATGAAGAAGATCCCATCCCCGACAGCTACGTCTTTGAGGTCGGCTCTGCTGGAGCGGACCGCGAGCTGAAGCGCCCTGGGGACTTTGAACAGTTTATGGGCAGTGAGGTCGAGGTAAAGCTCTACCGCCCGGTGGACGGAAGCAAGCGCTACACCGGCACGCTGTCCGGCTATGAGGACGGCGCGGTGAGCCTGACCCAGGGGGAGAAAACCCTGCGTTTCCCGAAGGAACAGGTTGCCCAGGTCCGGCTTTATGTGAGCATCGGCTGAGGCGGGTTCCAATTCATCCCAAACAGATGGGATCCAGCTGAATGAATATGCCTGCCAGGTGGGTCATTCGGTGAACCTTATATAAAACAATCAGAGAGTCAGAAACGGAGAGCATGCTATTATGAACGCAGAATTCTTTGCTGCCATTGAGGATATCGAAAAGGAAAAGGGAATTCCCCGGACCTATATGTATGACAAGATCCGCCAGGCCATGCTGGCGGCCTTCCGCCGTGACCATCCCGAGAACGAGGATAACGTCGAGATCGTCCTGGACGAGGAGAAAAAGCGCATCGACATGCAGGTGAACAAGCTCGTCGTGGAAGAGGTCACCGACCCCGCCCACGAGATCGACCAGGATGCCGCGAAGAAGTATTCCAAGCGGGCCAAGCCCGGCGATACCGTCTCCATCCCGGTGGAGACCAAGAAGTTCGGACGCATTGCGGCTCAGGCGGCCAAACAGGTCATCATCCAGGGCATCCGCGAAGCGGAGCGCGGCCTGGTCTATGAGGAGTTCACCTCCAAGGAGCACGAGATCCTCACCGGTATCGTCTCCCATGTGGACCCGCGCAACGGAAGCGTCGGCATCCGCATCTCCTCCAACAGCGAGTATACCGAGGCGCTGCTCCCGGCCAATGAGCGCGTCCGCGGTGAAGAGCTTGTGGAAGGCGACCGGATCAAGGTCTATGTGGTCGAAGTGAAGAACGCCACCCGCGGTCCCCAGGTCATGATCAGCCGGACCCATCCGGGCCTGGTCAAGCGCCTGTTCGAGCTCGAGGTTCCCGAGATCTACGACGGTACGGTGGAGATCAAGTCCATCGCCCGCGAGGCCGGAAGCAGAACCAAGATGGCCGTCCTCTCCAACGACCCGAACGTGGACGCCATCGGCTCCTGCGTGGGACCCAAGGGCGCCCGTGTTGCCGAGATCGTCGAGGAGCTCGGCGGCGAGAAGATCGATATCGTCAATTACAGCGAAGTTCCCGAGGACTATATCGCCGCAGCGCTCAGCCCGTCCGAGGTGGTCAGCGTGACCATGATGGAAGACGGAAAGAGCTGCCAGGTTGTGGTCCCGGATGCCCAGCTCTCCCTTGCCATCGGCAAGGAGGGGCAGAACGCCCGCCTCGCGGCGAAGCTGACCGGCTACAAGATCGACATCAAGCCGGCGTCCCAGGTATAAACGATGCCTCCGGTGCCGAAAAAGGTCCCCGTGCGCCAGTGTGTCGGCTGCCGCGAGCACCGGCCCAAGAGAGAACTTGTGCGCGTCGTGCGCTCCCCGGAGGGCGCGGTGAGCCTGGACTTCAGCGGGAAGGCCAACGGGCGCGGGGCATATCTCTGCCGCAATCCCGAGTGCCTGCGAAAAGCCGTCCGGGCGAGGGCCCTGGAGCGCGCCTTCAGCGCGCAGGTCCCCGAAGACGTGATTGCGCGCCTGGAAAAGGAACTGGTGAGCGCGGATGCAGACTGAGCTGCTGCGCTTTCTCGGCCTGATGCGAAGAGCGGGAAAGCTCTCCGTCGGGGAAGAGGGAACCGGCCAGGCGGCGCGTGCGGGAAAGGCGAAGCTGATCCTGCTGGCCGCGGACGCATCGGAAAACGCCCGGGACCGGGCCGAAGGCTTCTCGCGGCGCAGCG
>JAGAFT010000203.1 GCA_017627975.1 Oscillospiraceae bacterium | reverse complement strand
TCGATAAACAGGACGCCGTTGCCCCGGCTTGCCTCCAGGGTTTCTTCCAGCGTCGGCACGGCTTCTCCGTCCACGCGCAACGCTTTGATTTCCTCCAGCGTCATCTCCTCCGGTTTGCGTTTCTCCCCGGCCACACGCTGGAAATTGCCGTCATGGTTCAGGACATAGTATCCGTCCTTTGTCCGCTGGATGTCGATCTCACTGCCGTAGGCGCCGACTTCCCATGCCTTTTCAATTCCGGCGACTGTGTTCTCCGCGCCCTCCGTTCCGCCGCCGCGGTGCGCAATGATTCGCACCGAGCTGTCCCGCGGAAACAGCGTGTCAAACTGCCGTGTCATGACGACAGACGCGACACAGGTCACAAGGAGCCAGAGCGCAATTCCCAGGGCCGTGAGTCTGTGGCTCCGTTTCTCCCACAGATGGAAGGGCACCGGCGCTTCCATCTTGTACGCATAGAAAAGCTGCGTCATCTTCATGAGATAGAGCGGCGTGGCAAAAAGATCCGCCAGCATGGACAGGAGCACACCCGAGGTCACGAAGAAAACCGTCAACGCCCGGCGAACGCCTGCCGACAGAGGCAAAAGCTGCACAAGGGCAAGCGGCAGCACGAGCACAAACACGATAACCCCCGCGAGCAAAACCGCGATCACAAGGAGGAACAGGAGATTCTGTTTCAGATAATCCCTCCCGTTTTCCCGGATCAGTCTCTTGGATTGTCTCCCGGCCTCTCGGACCGGAAGATCGTCCAGCACGATGCCGTGGAGAATAAAGAGATTTGCGACGCCAACAGACAAAAATACCAGAACCGCCAGCGTCGTGCCGATCAGATACAGCGGTGTATCCGCAATGACGGAGGAAATGAAGGTCGGGATATAAAGCCCCTTTGTCAAGGTCAATGATACACCGACACCGAGGATCGGCGCAATGAGAGCGATATACAAAATAACACCGAGTCCCTGAACACACGCAAAACGCCTGATGATCGGGAATGCTCTCTTCAGGATGCTCCAGACCGAGATCCGTTCCCCGGAAAGGAGATCCCGACTGAGGATCACTTTGGCATTCAGGTCGAGAGCAACGTAAACATACAACGAGACGATCGCGCACAGCAGGATCAGGAGCCCCTGCCACCGCGTAAAGAGGAACACAAAATCCCCGGTACTCACAGCCACCCTGCCGGTGCTGTTGAGCAGCAGGCGGAACACGCGACCCATCAGAAAGAGCCACAGGCCGAGGAAGAGTTTCGTAACAATCTGGAACTGCAGGATGCCCGGCAGCGCCTGGATATAAGGCGCAAGTTTCGTCTGCCTTTCTTTCATTGTGTTGATCCGCCTCTTTTTCGGAGTTGTTTAGAAAAAGGAAATATGCTTTGATGCATAACTTTTTACAGGGAAAGAGCCTTTAATCGCTGCGAATAAAAAGAATTTCTCACCATTTGGTGAGGAATTCATGGTGGACGATACAAGACTCGACGCTGTCGCCTTCCTCACGTCAAGCGGATGCGCTACCAGCTGCGCCAACGAACGATTTACTATAAAACGCTGTGAATACAGTTGGTTCGCGTTCGTATTCATTCAATGTCCACCACGAAAACACCGTAGCTCTCTTCGAGAAGGAGTATAACACATGAAAAGAAATACCTCAATATGGGTACTGCTATGAAAATATAAAAATACAACTTGTCATAAAAAACACTCCCAATTCATCCGGGCTTTGTACCCCAATAAACTGGAAGTGTTTATCGGTTCGGCGAAAAAAGTTTATCGGTTCGCCGAGCCGCTTTCAGACCAATGAAGCAAATGGTTATCGCTATGACTTGTCCAAATACGAACCCGAAATTCTTAGAGGAATCACTTCACGCCCTGTTTGCGCCGGAGCAACAGGCTGTCGGCGATCATGGCGATGAACTCCGAATTGGTGGGCTTGCCCTTGATATTCGACACCGTGTAGCCGAAGAACTTCTGTAGCACCTCGATGTCGCCCCGGTCCCAGGCCACCTCGATGGCGTGGCGGATGGCCCGCTCCACACGGCTGGGGGTGGTGCCGAACTTCTTGGCCACCTCCGGGTAGAGCACCTTGGTGACGGCGTTGATCATGTCCATATCGTGGATGGTGAGAATGATGGCTTCCCGCAGATACTGATAGCCCTTGATGTGGGCGGGCACGCCGATCTCGTGAATGATGTCCGTGACCACGGCCTCCAGATCCGCCTCCTGCTGGGCCGCCTGGGTCTCCCGGCGGCAGTCGATGCCCAGGGCCGGCACCTGCTCCTGGGCCGCGCCGGACAGCTGACGGATGCGCCCCAGCAGGGCGGGACTGTCGCAGGGCTTGGGCATGAAGTAATCCACGCCCAGGGCGGAGCAGTCTGCCACCACTTTGCTGTTGAAAAAGCCAGAGAG
>JAGAFT010000025.1 GCA_017627975.1 Oscillospiraceae bacterium | reverse complement strand
TGGACGTCTGCGGGGAAAACCGCGTGCAGGAGATGCTGGAAAAGAACGCCCTGGGCGCCTATGAAGGGGCACCGCTGCACTTCATCGGCCATCTGCAGAAGAACAAAGTCCGGCAGGTCGTGGGGCTCTGCGCCCTGATCCACTCGGTGGACAGCCTCTCCCTGCTGCGGGAGATCTCCAAAACAGCCGAAAAACGGGGCATTACACAGGACGTACTGCTCGAAGTCAACATCGGCGGCGAGGAATCAAAGTCCGGATTTTCACCGGAAGAGATCGAGCCGGCACTGGAAGAAGCGGCCAAAATGACGGCCGTCCGGGTGCGGGGGCTCATGGCAATCCCGCCGATTTGCGAAAAACCGGAAGAAAACCGCCCATTTTTTCTGAAAATGCAAAAGCTTTTTGTTGACAATTGCGGAAAAAAATACGATAATATATCGATGGATTTTCTTTCGATGGGCATGTCCGGGGATTATGCCGAGGCGGTTCGCTGCGGTGCGAACATGGTACGCGTCGGAACCGGGATTTTCGGCCCGCGGAATTATACATAAAACAAAACGGAGGATCAGCCATGAGCTTCATGGACGAATTGAGAAAGCTGACCCAGCCGTATGAGGATGAGGACGACTTTTACGAGGGCGCAGACCCCTCCGCGCAGCCGCCTGCTCCGACGGAGGCTCAGCTGGAGTTTGAAAACGCGTTTGGCGGGCGGGATACGCCCGAGCCTGCTGAGGAAGAGACCGAAGACGCCGCTCCGGCAACGCAGGAAGGCGGAGGAAAGGGGATTTTCTCCGGCCTGGGAAGAAAAAAGGTTCCGCGGCCGCGGATTGCCGCCCGGGAACGGACCGTGGAGTTCGGCGGAACGGAGCAGCAGGTGATCCTCTTCAATCCCAAGAGCTTTGACGAGGCCGGCGATCTGGTACAGCACCTGAGCCAGGGCCGGAGCATCGTGATGACGCTCGAGGGGGTTCCGACGGATCTGGCAAGACGCCTGCTGGACTTCCTCTCCGGGATTGCCTATGCGCTGCAGGGGAAGATCACCCCGATTTCGGCGAAGACCTATTTTGTCACCCCGCAGAATGTTGACGTGCTCGGCGCGGAGGAGTTCGGTTCCTCCGGATCGGGAACGGCTTCAACCTGATATAGCAACTTCATTTCGTTATTCCGTACATCAATCATTGAATGGTGGATTTTAAGCATGATTACCGCTCAGGATATCCGTGAAAAGACTTTTGAGAAGTCCAGAATGAATGGCTATGACATGGCCTCTGTGGACGATTTTCTGGAAGAGCTGGCCGAGGACATCGGCGCGGCCCAGAAGGAAAATGCCGTTCTGAAGAGCAAGATGAAGGTCCTCGTGGACAAGATAGAAGAATATCGTGCCAATGAGGAAGCGCTGAACATGGCAATTCTCTCGGCCCAGAAGCTCGCGGTACAGATCGAGAGCGAAGCCCGTCAGCGTGCCGCCGCGATGATTGAAGACGCTGAGCGCCAGGTCAAGGCGAAGGTCGGCTCCATTCAGGAGCAGACCGCCGCGGAAGAACGCCGCCTGAATGATGCGCAGACCGCGACGAAGATCTTCCTGGACAAGGCCAAGGCCCTCTGCAGCGAGCACCTCACCAGACTGGGTGTGATCGGCGGAGAGCTGGAGCTGCCGGAGGAAGAGCCTGAGGCCGCAGAGGTTGAGGAAGAAGAGGAGGTGCCTGTTGTGACCGACGACGTCGACATCGACGAAGCGGTCCGCTCTATTGAGGAGCAGGTCTCCCGTCCCAGCGCTCCGGAACCGGCGCTGGATCTTGACCTTTCCGACTTCGATCTGGCTCCCGCCCCCAAGCGGAAAAACCTGAGCAGCACACAGTCCTTCAATCTGTAAGCTGCTCCTGAAAGCCGAATCATGTCGCGGGGTGGCGCGAAAGCGTACGCCCCGCTTTCGGCTTATTATTTTATACTGATACCAGGAGATTTTTCTATGTCCAAGGATTATAATGCCAGCCTGAACCTGCCAAAAACCGACTTTCCGATGCGTGCCGGCCTCCCCAAGCGCGAGCCGGACATGCTCCGGAAATG
>JAGAFT010000202.1 GCA_017627975.1 Oscillospiraceae bacterium | reverse complement strand
TAACCCTGCTCTTCACAGACAGGTTCTTTTGTCTCCGCGACAACATAATTGTGAACATGCTCCGGAATGAGTGCCGGGGTAACCTGCTGCACCGGTTCATCTTCCGGGAGTACAGAGAGCCTTTCGATCACTTCAGATTTTTCTGCTCCGCAAACCAGACAGGTATAGACCCTTTCTCCTTCGGATTCCGTCGTCGGCTCCACGCGCACAACTCCCTCGTCCCACGAATGATCCAGTATGGGAAGCGCTACCATTTCACGGGAAAGTTCCGCGCCGCAGACAGTACAGAATACGACCTCTTGACAGCTGCCTTCTGCAATGCAGGTGGCGGGCACTTCGTTTTCTCTTTGTGCTTCGCCGGGTGTATGGCCTAACGGGTCAATTGCATGGGTATGCGTTTCCTGGCAGATGGAACAGAGGTGGGTTTCATACCCGGGCTCGGTGCAGGATGGCTCCTTGACTTCCGCCAACTGCCAGTCGTGCGTATGGTCACCCGCTTCGTCTTCTTCCGCAAAAGCCGTGAAGCCAGGGCAGCCAATAAACATATTAAGCGCCATCACCAACGCCAGCGCACGTTGAAGATTTTTCAACGTTTTACTCCTGATCATAGCCGATACTCCTGTTGTTATGTTAATTCTTGTTATAAATATAAAGTATAACAAAGCATATCCAACCAACATCCAACCAGAAGCGGATTCTTCTATAATAGTATGATAGGGCGGCTTCGATCCCAACTCTGTATAATCCCCAAAGACAGTACTCCATGCGCAAGCGTAAACTGCAGCGGAACATAAAAGCACCCCGCCAAAGGAGGCAGGTCAATCAAAGCCTTCTGATCTGGAGGTATAAAAAAGAATCTGTGTTCACTGAGAAAAATGGAATTCTGGCTGGATCTTGGTTGGATACGTTATGTTAACATATGATATTAAGAATCATTGCGTGAAAAAACCGAAAGAAGACATTTCTTTGATTGAAACGGACTTTGGTTTTTGGTATGATGGGACTGCCGCGGGAAGGCAGGACCCGGCAGGGAGGAACGCTTCGATGGGATACCTTTCACTTGAACTCCAGGAACAACTGAATACGCTGATGCTGCCGTTTCTGGTGCTGATCGGTCTGGCTTTTGCTGTCGCGGTGGATCCGTATGTCAAAAAACCTGTCAAACGGGTCATGCTGCTGATTGATGTCATCGAGTTGTCGATCATCTTGGCCTGCTGCGTCAGCAATGGACTGGAGGCAGCGTGGACCCCTAAGTATGTCACGGTGCAGACCGCGCTGTCGGTATATTGCTATATCATGCGTCCCGCGATCATCGTGCTGTTCGTCTATGTCATCTGGGATGATCCCCGTCGGCGCCTGTTCTGGATCCCGGCCGGACTGAACGCGGCCGTTTACCTGACGACGTTTTTCCGGCACTGGACGTTCCATATCACGCCGGAGGGCAACTTCATCCGGGGACCGCTGGGCTATACGGCCCATTGGGTCGGCATCCTGCTGCTGCTCTGCCAGCTGAACATCGCGCTGTGGCGATTCAGAAAGACGGAAGGCCGGGAAAAGCTGATCCCCATCGTCAATGTGATGCTGATTATCCTGGGGGTGCTGATGGATTCGCGGTGCCATGACAGCGGCACGATCAGCTTTACGGAAATCTGTTCGGTGTTCTGCTTCGCGTTCTACTATATCTGGCTGCATCTTTGCTTTGTGCGCGAGCATGAGCAGGCCCTGGTGGCGGAGCAGCGCATTCAGATCATGATGTCCCAGATTCAGCCCCATTTCCTGTATAATACCCTCACCACCATACAGACGCTGTGCCTGGAGAACCCGAGAAAGGCCGCCGCTATTACAGAGCGTTTTGCCACCTACCTTCGGCAGAACATCGACTCCCTGAACGAGGCGAAGCTGATCCCGTTCCGGAAGGAGTTGGATCATACGTTGGTCTATGCTCAGATCGAGACGGAGCGCTTTCCGAACATCCATCTGGACTATGAGATCGAGGATGAGGATTTCCTCCTGCCGGCTCTCACCGTCCAGCCGCTGGTGGAAAACGCAATCCGCCATGGGGTCCGGGGAATCCCGCGGGGCCAGATCGAGATCATTACCAACCTGTTGCCGGACGGTCATGAGATCATCATACGGGACAACGGCAGGGGCTTCCGCCCGGAGGAACTGCCCGGAACGGAGCGGTCTCATATCGGAATCCAGAATGTGCGGGAGCGGCTGCAGAAGCTGTGTGAAGGAACCATGACCATCGACAGTGAAGAAGGCAGGGGAACCACAGTCACCATCCGTATTCCCCAGGGAAAGGAGCAGCGATGAAGGCGATTTGTGTAGACGACGAAGCACAGGTCCTGAATCATATTGTCTCTTCCTGCCAGAAACTGCGGCTGCTGGACGAGGTAAAGGGCTTTACCTGTGCGCAGGACGCACTGGAATGGCTGGACGGACATCCGGCGGATCTGGCGCTGCTGGACATCGATATGCCGGGGATGAACGGCCTGGAATTGGCCGGAAGAATCCGGAAAATCCATCCGGACATCTCCATCATTTTCATCACGGCGTTCAGCCAGTACGCCCTGGAAGCGTATGAAGTCCACCCGGTCAGCTATCTGCTCAAGCCCTTTGACCAGGCGCGCCTGGCACGGGAGGTCGAATTTGCCCTGGGCGGCAGAACCGCCAGAAAACCCGCGCACATCATGATGCAGACCTTCGGTCATTTTGAGATCCTAGTAGACGGCACGGCGCTCGCGTTCCGGCGCTCGAAGTCCAAAGAACTGCTGGCCTATCTGGTAGACCGCAGAGGCGCGGGCGTGACGAGGCAGGATGCCTTCGCGGCGCTCTGGGAGGACCGGCCGTATGACGTCTCCATGCAGAAACAGATGGATGTGGTGATCCGCTCGCTGCGGGATACCCTGCAGAAGTACGGCATCGGCGATGTGTTTGAACTGAAGAGCCGCAACCTACGTGTGCGCCCGGAGATGATCGACTGTGATCTGTACCGGTTCCTGGAGGGAGACGAAGAGGCGGTCAACGCCTACTTCGGAGAATACATGTCCCAGTACACCTGGGCCAGCAACACGGAAGCACAGCTGGCACAGCTGAAAAAACTGAAGCGCTGAAGAAGAGCCAAAGCGCGGAAGACCCCATCGTATCAAAAATCTCCCGCAGTGCTGCGGGAGTTAAAAAAAGGAGAAGAAGAATGAAAAGAATCCTCAGTAGCCTGCTTGTGGCTGCACTGGTGGTCCTGATGACGGCCGGCAGCCTGGGCACCGCGTCAGCGGAACAGCCCGCGGCGGCCAGCATCGAAGCTTCAGACATCGACCTGCAGCTGAGCCTGATCAGTTCACAGGCGGAGAAAATGAAGCAGAGCGACGGCCTGATCCGGTGGTTCTACACCGTGACGGACCTGGATCATGACGGCAGCCTGGAGTTCATCGCGGCAGCGCAGCATCCGCAGGACCGCTCCACCAACCTCAGAATCTGGGAAGTCAGCGAAGACCGGAAGGCCCTCAGCGAGTGCAAGCTGGATATCGACGCGGATGAATCCTTCCCGGATATCCTGACGGATACGGCGGACACCTATCACAACACCCAGACGGATACCTGGTCCTATGTGCTCAACGACAACATCGTCCTGTCAAACACCGAAGTCTATGCCGTTAAGACCGCCGTCACCATGAAGGACGGCGTGGTGAGCTACAACCCCTTTGCAATTGAGCATACCGTCATTGACAGCAACAACATCCGCAATGTCTCCCACACGGATATGAACGGCATGATGATCTCGCCGGAGCAGTTCAATGCAGCGGCGGACAACGCCCTGGCCGGATCGGAGAGAAGCAACACTGCCTTTGAATGGCTTAAGACGGACGACCTGAGCACAATTTCCCGTCTGGCGGACAGCTATGCCGTGTTCACCGGCACAAAAGCCCCGACCGAGTTCATGCCGGTCCCCAAGCCCGCAGCGCTGGAGGACCCGGCTGCGGCCGCGACACCGATCCCGAACACAGCTCCGGTTCCCACGCCGGTTCCGGCCCCGATCCCCACCCCGGCGCCTGCGCCGCAGCCTGCAAAACCGACCTTCCTGAGCATTACCAAAAACCCCACCAACGAGAACAAAAAAGTCGGCGGGACGGCCACATTTGTCGCCTGCTCGAATATCTATGACTCGCTGAGCTGGACCTTTGTCTCACCAAACGGCGGCGAATATACCCCCGCGAACTTTGTTGCCGGCTCGGTCGCGTCGGTCAGCGGAGAATACAGCACGACGATCAGCGTGAGCAATCTGGAAGATTGGATGAACGGCTGGGGCGCCTACTGCACCTTCTATTATCAGGGACAGACGGCCCGCACCAGCACGGCCTATATCAGCATCAACGGAGGCTCCACACCCGCGCCGGCTCCCGCACCCGTTCCGGTACCGGACGGCGGCACCTTCTACGGTTCGGTTGTTGACTGGAACTACAGCAGTGTCAGCGTGAATCTGGACGGCAGCACCGTCGTGGCCATCCCCTGGGACATCTGCACCGTGAGCGGAGACATTTATATCGGCGCACCGGCCACCGTCATGTGGAACGGAACGACCACCAAGGGCCTGAACTACACCTACTGCAGCATCACCGGAAGAGAGGCTGCGCCGCAGCCGAGCTACGGATCCATGAGCGGCACGGCGTCTGAAGGCGGCGGTGGATTCGCCATCCGGCTGGCAGACGGCACGGAGGTCTTTGCCGACGCCTGGATGTGCAGCGTGAGCGGCACCTTCTATAACGGCGCGCCGTGCACGGTCTACTACACAGGCAGCCCCAGCACGAACACGGTGTATCAGGTTGACATCTACGGCTCCTATGATACCCCCTCCGGCAGCTCCTCCGGAAGCCAGACCTATGT
>JAGAFT010000201.1 GCA_017627975.1 Oscillospiraceae bacterium | reverse complement strand
GCACCCGGAGGATTAAAAACAAAAAAGGAGAAAACAAAATGGCAGTAGTATCCATGAAGCAGCTGCTGGAAGCCGGTGTCCACTTCGGTCACCAGACCAGACGCTGGAATCCCAAGATGGCCGAGTACATCTATTGTGAGCGTAACGGCATCTACATCATCGACCTTCAGAAGACCGTGAAGAAGCTGGAAGAGGCTTATCAGTTCGTCCGCAAGCTGGCGGAGAACGGCGATACCATCCTCTTCGTCGGCACCAAGAAGCAGGCCACGGACGCCGTCCGTGAAGAGGCCTCCCGCGTCGGCATGTACTATGTCAACGCCCGCTGGCTCGGCGGCATGCTCACCAACTTCAAGACCATGCGTACCCGCGTGGACCGTCTGGCCCAGCTCAAGAAGATGCAGGAAGACGGCACTTTCGACATGCTCCCCAAGAAGGAAGTCATGAAGCACCTCGGCGAGATGGAAAAGCTCGAGAAGTATCTCGGCGGCGTGAAGGACATGAAGAAGCTCCCCGGCGCCCTGTTCGTGGTTGACCCGCGCAAGGAGCACAATGCCATCGCCGAAGCCCGCAAGCTGCACATCCCCATCGTCGCGATCGTTGACACCAACTGCGATCCGGACGAGGTCGACTATGTGATCCCGGCCAACGATGACGCCATCCGCGCCATCCGCCTGATTGCCGCGACCATGGCCAACGCCGTTCAGGAAGGCCACCAGGGTGCGGACGACGCCGACATGACCATGGCGGAAGTCGAAGCCGCAGCCGAAGCTTCTGAGGAATAAGAAATCATCGGGGGCGCACACCACGCCCCCTTTTCTGAATTAAAAACCCATTTCACCCACCGAGGCAACAGTATAACAGGGGTTACAATGGCATTCACCGCCACCGACCCTGCTTCCCCCGCCTCCGGCGGGGGAAACAAATGAAATTCAACTAGGAGGAATATTCAATGGCATTCACCGCTCAGGATGTTAAGACTCTGCGTGAGATGACGAACGTCGGCATGATGGACTGCAAGAAGGCTCTTCAGGCCACCGACGGCGATATGGATAAGGCAGTCGACTGGCTGCGTGAAAAGGGCCTGGCCAAGGCCGCGAAGAAGGCCGGACGCGTTGCCGCCGAAGGCATGGCATATGCCCATGTCTGCTCTGAGTGCGGTGTCGGTGCTGTCGTCGAGGTCAACTGCGAGACCGACTTCTGCGCCAAGAGCGAAGCGTTCGTACAGTTTGTCAAGGACATCTGCAAGGTCGTCATGAACGACAACCCCGCCGACGTCGACGCCCTGATGGCGTGCAAGTATCCCGGCCGTGACCTCACGGTTGCCGAGATCCTGCCTGAGAAGGTCATGTCCATCGGCGAGAACCTGCAGGTCCGCCGCTTTGCCCGCTTCGCCGATCCGTTCAACGTGGCTTATGTCCACGCCGGCGGTACCCACGGCGTTCTGGTGAACCTGGCCGTCGAGGGTGACATCGATGCCACCGAGATCGGCAAGAACGTCGCCATGCAGATCGCCGCCATGAACCCGAAGTTCTGGGACAAGTCCCTGGTTCCCCAGGAAGACATCGAGCATGAGAAGGCCGTTCAGGTCGCTCTGATGGACAACGACCCGAAGATGGCCGGCAAGCCCGCCGCCGTCAAGGAGAAGGCCGCTGCCGGTAAGCTCAACGCCTTCTTCAAGGACACCTGCCTGCTGCAGCAGGAGTTCGTCCGCTCCGACCTGTTCAAGGGCTCCGTTGAGGGCTACATCGCCGACGCAGCCAAGCAGCTCGGCGGCAAGGTCACCTTCGTCAATGCCGTTCACTTCATCAAGGGCGAAGGCATCGAGAAGAAGCAGGAAGACTTCGCGGCCGAAGTCGCTGCCCAGATGAACATGGGCAAGTAAGTTCCCACTGTGTTAGAACAAAAATCCCCCGCCGAAGGCGGGGGATTTATTTTTACCATAATTTCTTACCACTCGTTCTGCCCGACCGCGGGCTTCAGTGTCGCTGTGTCATATTCGAAGCGGCCGAATTCCATGCCGTCGTTGCCGCAGTAGGCATAGCAGGTCGGGAAGTTGTCGTACTCAAACTCCAGGCGCAGCTTTTCATAGCGCGGCGCGGCTTCCCATCCGCCGTTGTGGTGGATGTCGCCGTAGCGCCAGGACTCTTCCGTCGGGTCCTCGGTGGTGTCGTTCACGATGCAGTTGGGATGGAGCTGCTTATACTGCGCGATCTGCTCCGGCGGCACTGGGGAGAGGCAGCCGATGTACAGTCTGTCGAGCTCCAGGTTCATGATCGGCCGGATATCCCGCAGGGCGAAATTGTAGCAGATGTTCAGATCCTTCAGCTTCGTGAGTCCGGAGAGCGGGGTGAGGTCGGCGGCGGCGGAAGTCTGATACTCCAGGTAGTTCAGGTTCTTACAGCCGGCGAGCGGAGAGATGTCCTTGATGGCGGTCATGGCGATGATGAGCGCCTCAAGGTCGGGCATGTTCCGGATGAAGGAGATATCATACATGAGATAATTGTGCCCCATATCCAGATACTTGACCTTGTTGCAGTAGAACAGCCCTTCGATGGACTCCGGCGTGTTCAGGTCGCCGCCTCGGTCCGGGTTGGAGATCATCAGCCGCTCCACATCGGTACGCGTGCTGTAGTCCGCGCCGATCCAGACGCGCCAGACGACGTTCACGCCGGGGAAGCGGTCCCGGATGGCGGCCATGCTCTCATTGGAGACACCGCAGCTGTCCATATCGAGAACCTTGAGGTTCGGCATGCAGGAGGCAATCTGTTCGGCGAGGGCGCCTTCATCCTCGAAGACCAGATGGTTCAGGTTCAGAATCTGATCCGAGAGATGGAAGGGATAGCCCCGTATGCTGAAGGTATAGTTCAGGGTCGCCTGCGGGAGCCCCTCCTCCAGCGCTCGCACCTGCTCCCAGGAGATCACGGGGTTTTCCCCGTCGGCGGACCCGAGCTCCAGGGTTTTCAGCGAAGTCAGCGCCGGAAGAACCGAGATCAGGCGGTCGACCTCTTCGGCGCTGGCCTGAGAGAGGTCGAGGGAGATCATGGAAGCGGAGATCTTCTGATCCCCGATGGAGAAGTCCAGGTCATAGGTCGGGGTGGGGGTCGGCGTCGGTGTCGGAACCGGCGTCGGTGCCGGCGTGGGGGTGAGCTCTGACGCGGCGGGCGCCGGCGAGGCCTGCTGCACAGCGGCCGTTGAGTCGGCCTTCTTTCCGCAGCCGGTCAGCACCAGGACGGAGAGAAGCGCAACGGTACAGGACAGACGAAGGGAATGTAAGTTCATGGCAGTCTCCAATTAATACAGAGGATCGTTCTGCGGGAGCGAATAGGCCGCCTCACCGAGATCGTACTGGAACTGCTCGCGCAGAAGCGCATAACGCGGCATGTAGTCATAGTTGAAGTAACCGTACTTCATATAGAAGTCCCACTTGGAGTTGTCCACATGCTCGTCGAAACGCCAGGTGCCCTGCGACGGGTCGCCGGCAATGACGTTGACCTTCTGGTTGTCGACGAAGTCATCGTTCGGATCCGGCGGAAGCTCATGCAGAAGCTCCTTCATATAGGCGATCTGCTCGGCCGGAATACCGGGGGCGGTCAGAGAACCGATCCAGAGCCGCTCCAGCCCGGAGAGACCGTACAGGGGGGTGATATCCGTCACGCGGGGACGGTCCAGATCGTCGCCGGTGTTGACGTCGGACTTCGCCGTGCGGCCGATGTTCAGATGGCGAAGACTGGTGAGGTTGGCAAGCGGCGTCAGGTCGGTGACATTGGTGGAGTTGATCTCCAGGTACTCAAGCTTGTGGCAGTCGGCCAGGGGGGAGATGTCGCTGATGTCATTGATGGCGAGGATCAGAACCTCGAGGTCCGGCATGCAGCGGGCAAAGGAGATGTCCGTGATCGCGTTGTTGTGGCCGAGGTCGAGATACTTGACCTTGGTGCAGTACTGAAGCTTTGCGGCCTCCTCGTTGGTCACCGTGCCGCCGCGGGCGGTGGAAGAGGCGAGGATGCGCTCCACATCCGTGCGGACACTGTAGCCGGCAAACCAGATGCGCCAGATCACGTTGACGTTGGGGTTCTCATCCCGGATGGCGGCCATGTTCTCGTTGGAGACATCCGTGGTATCCATGTCGAGGGTCTGCAGCCTGGTCATGTAGGGCAGAACGGCGCGGACCGCGGCGCCCTGGTCGTTCATGCGAATGTGGCTGAAGCTGAGATAATCCGCGGAGAGATTGGTGTCGACGCCCCAGACATTGAAGTTATAATCCAGCGCGGCGTTGGGCGCGGCTTCATGGATGGCAGCAATGCTGTCCCAGCCGAGCCCGTTGCCTTCCGAGCCGAGATGGATGGTCTGAAGATTGGTCATGCTTCTCAGAACCGCGGCGGCTTCACCGACCTGGTCGGCGGTCATCGCCGAGAGGTCAAGCTCGGTATCGGAAAGACTGACTTCGCGGCCGAGCAGAGACATGGCATAGTGGATGGAAGCATTCGGCGAAGCGGCGGAGATCGCCGAGAGCGTATCGGCGGAAATCGCGGCGCCGGGCTGGGCCACGCCGAGGTCGACGGACTGAAGACCTGGCAGGTACTTCAGAAGCGCCGCGGCCTGCGGGATCAGAGAGGGATCCATCGAGGCGAGATTCACCGCACTCGTATCGTTTGCAAGCGTCTGCCCATCCGGCAGGGTCACGGTGTAGCGAACGTTGACATCGGGATGGGCGGTGGCCCAGGAGAGCAGCTCCTCATAACAGTTGCTTCCGGAGAAGTCCGCCGTCCGAAGCGCCGGGAAGGAATCAAGCAGTGCGAGATCGGAGGTGTTTACCACCGCGGTCAGCGTGTCGGTATCCTTCGGATAGACGCCGGAGGAGAGCGCAACGGAGTTCTCATCCTTCGGCTGCTCAACGGGAACGGAAACCGGAGCCGGGGCCGGAGCAGCGGGATCGCCGCTGACGCCCGAAGCCCCAAGACCGTTGTTGAACAGCGTCATGATGCAGGAGTGGCAGCAGAGCACCAGCGCCAGCAGATAGACAAGCAGGACAATGCACTTGAAAACATGCAATACTTTTCTCATGGTCTTCAGCCTCACATTACAGTCACACCGCCTGTGATCGCGAAAAACACCGATTCAGACGACATTCAGATAATGATAAAGTATAGCACTACAGCTGCTTCTTTGCAAGAAAATAAGTGGAGAACAGGCCGGCGGAACGAAGCAGCGTGATGCGCGGAAGAGAAGAAAAGAAAGCAAAGATTTCAGCGAAATTACAGTAAAATAGGTTGACGTTTTCATGTTTATCCCTTATAATGAAACCGGGACTATAACACCCGTTATAGGGCGTTATAGGAGAGCGCGAAAACCGTTATGGATATCTTAAAGGAGAGCTTATGAAAAAGCCAAAGAACAAGCTTCTGTATGACATCGTCGGCGCCGTATGCGGCCTGGCTGTCATTGCGACCGGCCTGGTCTGCGGTGAGTTTGAACGCCGCGCGGAAGCGGCGAACCGGCCGGCGGCCGGAACGGTGCTTGCCGTTGCGGAGGCGGAGCACACCGGAAAAGGTGTTGCCAAACAGGTCAAGACCATGTCGGGCGTGACGGTTCTGCACGCTGCCGACTGGGAAAAGGACTATCCCGAGATCTATGCCAGCTTCATGAAGAATCAGGAAAACGACGAGGTGACGGACTACCTGAAGGAGTATCCGCAGCTTGTCACCCTGTATGAGCCGTACGGCTTCTCCAAGTTCTACGGCAGTGCCAGAGGACACTTCTACGACGTGGACGACATCTTGGAAACCGGGCGTCCGCATGCGATGGCCCAGTGCTGGACCTGCAAGACGCCGGACTTCACGAATCTTGTGAACGAGGTCGGACCGGAGGTCTACCAGTACGCCTTCGACGATGTGCGCGAGCTCGTACGGGAGGGCGTCAGCTGCTATACCTGCCATGCCAATGAGCCGGGCGACATCACCGTGACCCACACCTACATGTTCGAGGCCCTGGGTCCGGACTTTGATAAGGTCGCGGCGGCGAACCTGGCCTGCGGCCAGTGCCATGTGGAGTATTACTTCTATCCCGGTACGGGCGTGACAAGTCTGCCGCGCTTCGATCTGGAGAGCATGCATCCGGATGCCATCCTGAACTACTACAACAATGTCCTGGTGGACGAGAACGGACTCGGCTTTGCCGATTATACGAATCCGCGGACCGGCGTGCGCCAGATCAAGGTGCAGCATCCGGAGTTTGAGACCTTCCTGGGGAAGGGAAGCATTCACGGAAGCACCTATACCTGTGCCGACTGCCACATGGGCACGGTCTACGGCGAGAAGGGCGAAACTTATCCGAACCACTACCTGACAAGCCCGCTGGACAACCAGGGGCTGATTGACGCCGAATGCTCCAAGTGCCATCAGGATCTCGCCTCCGAGGTCCGCGCGCTGCAGGAGAAGGTCGACACCCGCACAACGGAGATCTCCGACCAGCTGGTAAACCTCACCGAGACCCTGGCCGCGGCGGTGGAGAGCGGGAAGTACACGGAAGAAGAGCTGGATGCGATCCGTGCCGTTGCAAGGGATGCACAGTTCTATTGGGACTTCGTCTTCGTGGAGAACAGCGAAGGCGCCCACAACCCGAGCCTGACCAATGAGTGCCTGGACAAGGCCGAAGCCCTGACGAATGAAGCGCTGGGCATGCTCACGACCTGACCGGGCTTGACGGCCTGAATGAACGGCCGGCTTTGGACCTGACCGGCATGCGGAAGCCTGATCGGAATACGGCCGGCCCGGTGTGACAGAATACCCCTTTTGAATTCAGATGAAAGTGCCCGCCGGGGACGGCGGGCGCTTTTCGATATGATTCGATATGAGATACAGAAACAGAGGAAACGAATGAAAAAAGCGGTTCGATTCTTTCGCTCCATGCGCTTTGGGATCATCCTGCTGTGCCTGATCGCAATGCTCTCCGTGGTGGGGACGGCGATTCCCCAGGGCAGGGAGATCGCCTGGTACGCACAGACCTATCAAAGCGTTCACGGCACGCTTCTGATGCTGAAGCTCAACGACGTGTTCGGAAGCTGGTATTTCCAGCTTCTGCTGATCCTGCTCGGCCTGAACCTTACGCTCTGCTCTCTGGTGCGGATCCGCACGGTCTCCGCGGCAAAGGCAGGGGAGCGGGAAGTGCTGCGCCGCATGCCGCAGAGCTTCCAACTGGACAAGTTGCAGCACAAAGCCGTCCAAGAAGGACTCCGGGCGATGCGATGCAGGGAAGAGGCAGAAGGAGAGTCCCTGATTTACAGCAAAAACGGCTTCGGACGCTATGGCAGTTTCATAACGCATCTTTCCATCCTGCTGACGATCGTTTTTGGGGCGATGGCCCTGTACCTGCCAAAAACCATCGACCGCTCCTGCCTGCCGGGGGAATCGGTCCAAATGGAGGACGGCACGGAGATCGCGGTGGAGAGCTTCCGGATCGAGAACGGGGAAGGGCGGCTGGATTTCACCAGCGAGCTGACCGTGAAGCTTCCGGACGGCCGCGAGAGCGGACTGCGGGAGATCAAGGTCAATCATCCGCTTTCCTTCGGCCCCTGGAAGGTGTACCAGCAGACCTACGGAACCGCCGGGAGCATCACGGTGAAAAACCTGGAGACCGGGCTGGATGACACGTTTACCCTGACAGATCTGGTGTTTCTCTCTCTGGACGGAGTGAACGGACTCTGGTATGAGGCGGTGTATCCGGACCTGATCCGGGATCCGAGCGGAAATGTGACCCTGATCACAAACACCTCGGGGAGCTATCCGAACCCGGTTTACCAGGTTCAGACCGCATCCGACGGCGTCTATACACCGATTCTTGCATTTCCGGGGGAGGAACTGCAGGTCGGGAATCTGAGCTTTCGCTTTGAGGACCCGGTGGAATATCCCGGACTGCGGATAAAATATACCCCCGGCTTTATCAACGCCCTTCTGTGCGCCTCATTCCTGCTGATGATCGCGGGTTTTGCGATCACTTTCTTCTGTCAGCCGGTACTGGTCCGCCTGGACCCGGACGGCTGTGCGGTCGGAGGGCCAAAACCGGAGGGGATGCGGATCCGGATACAGGATTGGGCGGAGGAAACCAAAGCAAAGGAGACAAGAGCATGAACATTCTGTTTTTCGGAAGTCTGGTCCTTTATTTTGTCGCAATGGCGCTGCAGTTCGCGACCCTTGCCTTCAGAAAGGAAAAGCTTGGAAAAGCGGCCTGGATGGTATTCCTTGCTGCTTTTGCCGCGCACACGCTGTACATCGTTGTGCGCGGGATCGCAGCAAAGAGACTCCCGCTGAGCAATCAGTTTGAGTTCGCAACGGGCTTTGCCTGGGGGGTGGGGCTGATGCTGCTGGTTCTGCGGATGCGGATGAAGGCGGAATGGCTGAGCGTGATTGCGATGCCGATGACCTTCCTCCTGCTGTCCTTCGCCGCGCTGCAGCCGAGAGAGATCACCGATCTGATGCCGGCGCTGCGCAGCGGCTGGTTCGGCTTCCATATCGGATCGGCCGTGATTTCTTATTCCGCATTTGTTGTGGCGGGCTGCATCGGGCTGCGCTATATCCTGCTGGACCGGAAAGGCCGGGAGGAGGACAGCTTCAAGCTGAAGCAGATGGACTGGTTGAGCTATCGGCTGGTGGCGCTGGGCGTGCTGATGCTGACGGTTACGATTCTGACCGGGGCGATCTGGGCCGAGCAGGCCTGGTCGGCCTTCTGGACCTGGGATCCGAAGGAGGTCTGGGCTCTGATTACATGGATCATCTATGTGGTTTACCTCCACCTGCGGCTGCGGAACAGAAAGCAGGGCCTGAGCATGGCGTGGTATGTGCTGATCGCGGTGCCGGTGGTGCTCTTTACCTTTGCGGGCGTGAACACGCTGATGACCGGTATGCACAGCTACGGCTGAGTCAGAAGAGCAGATTCTCCCGCCCATAGGGCGGGAGAAAAGACATCAGGAGAAGGCGTGAACACGCCGATGTCCGGCATGCACAGCTACGGCTGAGAATGGAAGAAGCACAGAGCAAATCCCCTGTCCGGAAACGGGCAGGGGATTTGCAATAGAGGTGACTCCCGATGGGCGCAGAAAAAAACCGGGACGCAGGCATGGAGCGCAATAAATAAAAAACGCTTGACAAAGCTTCCTAAATGTATTATTGTATTAATCGATTAGAACAATGATACAGAAGGAGGAACGCGATGGAATGGAAATTTCGAAGTGACCTGCCGATCTATTCCCAGCTGGTGGAGCAGATCAAGCTGGGGATCGTCTCGGGAAGCCTGCTGCCCGGAGAACGGCTGATGTCGGTGCGGGATATGGCCACGGAAGCCGGCGTGAATCCGAACACCATGCAGCGGGCGCTGCAGGAGCTGGAGCGGGACGGCATGGTCTACTCCCAGCGCACATCAGGGCGCTTTGTGACGGAGAACCTGCAGGTGATTGAGCGGGCGAAGAAGAAGCTTGCGGAGGAACAGATCCGAGGCTTCCTGGAAGCTATGAAAAAGCTCGGATATCAGCGGGAAGAAATCCTTACACTGCTGAAGGAGAAGGAGGAAGAGAATGGCGATTCTTGAATGCAGAGACCTGTCCAAGCGCTTCGGAAGCGTACAGGCACTGGACACGGTCAGCCTGAAAATCGAACCGGGCCGGGTGATCGGGCTACTGGGGCCCAACGGAAGCGGGAAAACAACCCTGCTGAAGCTGGCGAACGGCCTGCTGACACCGACGGGCGGAGAGATTCTGATCGAGGGCGTTGCCCCGGGGAGCCTGACCCACAGCGCGGTCAGCTATCTCCCGGATAAGCCGTATCTGGCAGACTGGATGAAGGTTCGGCAGTTGCTGGATTTCTTTACGGATTTTTATGCGGACTTCGACCGCGACAAGGCGACGGAGATGCTGCTGCGGCTGAACATCGATGAGAACATGCGAATCAAGGAAATGTCCAAGGGAACGAGGGAAAAGGCCCAGCTGATCCTGGTTATGAGCCGCAAGGCAAAGCTCTATCTGCTGGATGAGCCGATCGGCGGAGTGGACCCGGCAACCAGAGACTACATCCTCGACACGATCATCCGCAACTATAACCCGGAGGCGGCGGTCGTGATTTCCACACATCTGATCGCCGATGTGGAGCAGGTGCTGGACGATGTGATTTTCATCAATCAGGGGAAAGTCGTGCTGCAGTCCTCGGTGGACGAAATCCGCGAGGAGCACGGCATGAGCGTGGATCAGTATTTCAGGGAGGTGTTTCGATGCTAGGGAAACTGATGAAGCATGAATTCCGAGCAACCGCGAGGGTCATGCTGCCTGTGATGGGAGCGATGGTGGCTCTGGCACTGCTGGCCAATCTCTCCATCCGGGGACTCGCCGGAAATTTGTCGGATGTACCGCTGCTCAGGATCCTCTTTGTCCTGATCATCATCTTTTTCAGCGTTGCCGTGGTTGCCACGGCGGTGATGTCCCTTGTGATCATGGTCAGCCGCTTTTACCGGAACCTGCTGAAGGATGAGGGGTACCTGATGTTTACCCTGCCGGTGAGCGTGCACGAGCTCATCTGGTCCAAGCTGATCGTGTCGCTGGTCTGGTTCCTCGGGACGGGACTGCTCATTTTCCTGGTGATGGCACTGATGGCGCTCAATCTCTCCCATACCAATCTCCAAATGATTATCGAGCAGTTTCCCAGCTGGTCGGAAATAATCGGCTGGCTGGACGAGGCGGGAGTCCGGGGACAGGTGGTCACATTCCTGGTACAGATCGTGTTTGGAACCCTGATCGGAATCCTTGCAGCATGCCTGCACTTCTATGCAGCGATGTCACTGGGCCATATGTTCAGCAAAGACAAAGTCCTCCTGAGCGTCGTTTTCTTTGTCGTCATCAGCTTCGCCTTCAATCTGATGGAGATGGGCTACGGCGTGATCGGCTTCGGACTTTCGGATCTGGAGCACGTGGATATGGAAAATGCCAGAGATGGCCTGTCCTTCGTCTCCACCGTGATCTGGCACGGAATCGGTCTGAGCGCCGTGCAGGCAGGGGTGCTGTATCTTGCCACCTTCCTCGGACTGAAGAAGGGACTGAACCTGGAGTAAGCGGCAAACCTCATCGAAACACCGGCCGAAGCTGTCTTCTGCGAGACAGGTCCGGAAATAGGCGGGAGCTCAGAGAGATACAAAAACACATCCGTTTCCGTTGTGGAGGCGGATGTGTTTTTCGTGATGCAGAAAAAGCAAGAGCGTCACAATCATGCATGTCGGGGATGAGCCGCAGCCAGCTATACCATACTCCAGCGCCATGAGAGAAACGAAGGCTTAAGCATCCAGCAGAAGGCCTTCCAGCTCCTTTGGTGTGTGAACCAGTGTGGCGGCGCCGGCGTCAAGGAGCTGCGGCTCGTCGCGAAAGCCCCAGGTGACTGAGATACAGTCCATCCCGGCATTCCGGGCGGTCAGAAGATCGACCTCCGAATCGCCCACATAGACACATTGGTCAACGGAGAGGCCGATTTGGGCAGCCGCCGTCAGAACCGCGTCGGGCGCCGGCTTGCGCCGCACCGAAGAGCTTTCCCCGACGGAGAGCTCCAGAAGATCCGGGAAAAAGGCCGCGGAGAGCTCCTGGACGGCCCGGTCGGGCTTGTTTGAGATGATGGCGAGGCGAAGCCCTTCTTTCTTCAGGGCGTGCATCATCGGGAGAATCCCCTCATAGGGAGCGGTCTTGATGAGGCAGTGGGCATCGTACCAGGGCTTGTAGAAGGCGAGCACTTCTGCCTCCAGCTCGGGACTGCAGCCCGCAGGAACGCTGTGGCTTACCAGATAAGCGGCGCCGTTGCCGAGACACCGGCGCACATGCGCCTTAGAGACCGGAGGCAGAGAGAATTCCGCGAGGGAACGGTTGACGGAGTCATAGAGATCGTCCAGGGTGTCCAGGACAGTCCCGTCCATGTCGAAAAGAACGGCTTGATATTTCATCAGATCAGGATGCCGCGCTTCTTTGCCTCAAAGTTCAGCTCGTCCCGGAAGCCGGGGTGGGCAATGGAGATCAGCTGCTTCACACGGGAGGAGAGGGTCTGACCGCGCAGGTGAGCGATGCCGTACTCGGTGACGATATAGTCGACGTCATTCTTGCTGGTGGTGACGACCGCGCCGGGGGTGAGGATGGGCTTAATCTTGCTGATGGTGCCGCCTTTGGCGGTGGAGGAGAAGGCGATGAAGCTCTTGCCGCCCTTCGACTGGCACGCGCCGCGGACATAGTCCACCTGGCCGCCGGAGCCGGACATGATCTTCGTACCGATGCTCTCGGCACAGACCTGTCCGAAGAGGTCAACCTCCAGAGCGGCGTTGATGGAGATCATGTTGTCGTTTTGGCAGATGACCTCGGGGTTGTTTACATAGTCCACAGGCAGAATTTCAATCGCGGGGTTGTCGTCGATAAAGTCGTTGATGGCTTTGGAGCCGAAGGCAAAGGTCGTGACGGTCTTGCCGCGATGGATCTGCTTCCTGCTGTTGTTGACTGCGCCGCACTCGATCAAATCGACCATGGAACTGGTGAACATCTCCGTGTGGATACCGAGGTCGTGCTTGGACTTCAGGGCCAGACCGACCGCATCGGGGATCGCGCCGATGCCCAGCTGGATGCAGGCGCCGTCCGGGATCTGCTCGGCAATCAGGTTGCCGATGGTGATGCTGACATCGTCCAGCTTCGGAGCGGGGAGAGTCGGCAGCTCAAAGGTGTTTTCCACCAGACCGTCGATCTGACTGATATGAAGCTGGGTGCCGCAGACCGCGCGGGGCGTGTTCTCGTTGACTTCCACGTAGATATGCTTCGCCTTGTCGATCATGGCGGGGGAATAGGAACTCACGGTGCCAAGGCTGAACCAACCGTGCTTGTCCATCGGGGAGACGGAGACACAGAAAGCATCGTATTCATAGTTGGCACGGATGTGGCGCGGGCAGTCGCGGTAGTAGTTCGGCACATAATCCGCGAGACCGGCAGCGAGCGCCTTGCGGGCACCGCCGCTTGCAAACCAGGATTCCCCCATGACCTTTCCGGAGAGATGGTCATCGGCGTAGAACGCGTACGGATATGCATCAAGGAGCATCTGTACACGGACGCCGGAGAGCGTGCTGTTCTCCGCTCTTCTGCAGATGGCGTCGATGATGGCGGGGGTCTGGGCGATGGCGGCGTCCATGCCGATCAGCCAGCCGTTTTCCACCCGGGCGGCGACTTCATCGGCGGTGAGCTTCTTCTGTTCATAAAGTGCTTTGTAGTCTGTCATAGTGATCCTCCATACGGCTCCGCAGCTGTGACGGAGTGTTTTTATTATTTTACACCTATTCCGGCAAGAATACCAGATACAGGACAGAAAAATTCCTCTTCCGTTCTACGAAAACGGAAGAGGAATATCTCATGTGTTCTTCTGAGATCAGCCTCCGAACACTGCGAGCAGGAAGCCTGCCGCAACGGCGGAGCCGATGACGCCGGCCACGTTCGGACCCATGGCGTGCATCAGCAGGAAGTTGGACGGATTGGCCTTCGCGCCCTCAATCTGAGAGACACGGGCGGCCATCGGGACCGCGGACACACCCGCGGAGCCGATCAGGGGGTTAATCTTGCCGCCCGAGAGCTTGCACATGACCTTGCCCAGCAGCAGACCGCCGACTGTGGCAAATTCAAAGGCGATGAGGCCCAGGACGACGATGAAGATCGTCTGCGGGGTGAGGAAGCGGTAGTACACCGCCGTCGCACCGACAGAGGTGGAGAGGAAGATCGTCACGATGTTCATCAGGGCGTTCTGCGCCGTGTCGGAAAGCCGGTCGGTGAGGCCGCATTCCTTGAAGAGATTGCCAAGCATCAGGCAGCCCAGAAGCGGAGCCACCGAGGGAAGCAGCAGGCAGACAAAGATCGTCACGATGATCGGGAAGATGACCTTCTGGGTCTTTGAGACCGGACGGAGCTGCTCCATCTTGATCTCGCGCTCTTCCTTCGTGGTGAGCAGGCGCATCACCGGCGGCTGGATCAGCGGGATCAGCGCCATGTACGAATACGCCGCAATCGCAATCGGAGCCAGATAGTCCGGTGCAAGCTTGCTCGTCAGCCAGATGGCCGTCGGGCCGTCGGCGCCGCCGATGATGCCGATGGAGGCAGCCACGTTCGGCGCGAAGCCGAAGATGCCGATGGCCATCAGGAAGGCGGCGAAGATGCCGAACTGCGCGGCGGCGCCGAGCAGCAGGCTCTTCGGGTTGGCAAGCAGCGGGCCGAAGTCGGTCATGGCACCCACGCCCATGAAGATCAGGGACGGATACAGGCCGGACTTGACGCCGATGTAGAGGATATCCAGCAGGCCGCCGTCATGGACGATGTCGGT
>JAGAFT010000200.1 GCA_017627975.1 Oscillospiraceae bacterium | reverse complement strand
GACGGTACCGGTCGGCGGCAAGTGCCAGTTTGTCACGAGATATGAAAATGCCAACTGGGCAGAGTGGCACTTTGTCAGCCCGGATAACAGCCGTGACATCGACTATACCGTTGCGGCAAAAGAATTCCCATCCATGAAGATTGTCAACGGCTATGCCAAGGACATGACCCTTGAGAACGTCCCTGAGGCGCTCAACGGCTGGAAGGTCTACTGCCGGTTCAGCAACAATTCCGGCTCGGTCAATACCGATAAGGCCTCCATCACCGTGACCGGCGGCGGCACGACCGCCGGAACGACCGCGGGCACAGGCACGACCGCGGGTCTGCCGAAGGTCACCAAGAGTCCCACCGGTGAGACCGTGAATGCCGGCGGAAGCGCCTGGTTTGTCGCCAAGTATCAGGATGCCATCTGGGCCGTCTGGCACTTTGTCAGTCCGGACGGGACCCGTGATCTTGCCTATACCGACGCCGCGGCCATCTTCACCGGCCTCAAGATCATCGGCGGTGACCAGAGCACCATGCAACTGCAGAACATCCCGAACGAGTTAAACGGCTGGAAGGTTTACTGTGCGTTCCGCAACAACATGGGCTCCGTCAATACCGACGCCGCGGCCATCACGGTCACGGGTGCGCCCGTTGCACAGAACATCACGCCGAACCAGCCCAATCAGCCCTCCGGTACCGTCATCGTGGCCCAGAATACCTCTTCGGGCTACACCGGGAGCTACGTTGAGAGCGTCGCAGGACGCGGCACGATGGATATCTCCGGTTCTCCCGCTCTCTACAAGGTCCATGTCAGATGGTCCGACAGCGCCTATGCCTATGCGGAATGGGACTTTAGCGGAACCTTCAGCGACACCGGTATTCTCTCCTATAACGACGCGGTTATGACCTATTATGACATGTCAAACAACACCTCCCGGGTTATCTTCCGCAACGGATCCGGAACCCTGGCCTATGTCGACAGCGGCCTTTACGGTGTTTACTGGACGGAATTCCGCTCCGATGCCTCCGCCGACAACACCTTCTTCCAGAAGCAGTAATCTGACTCTGCAGCCTGCCAAAACTGGCGCAGCATACGCAAGGACCGCATTGCCGTACCGGCAATGCGGTCCTTTTGATGATCAGGGGATTCTTTTATTTTCTCAGCTGCCGATCAGGGTCTCGGCGATCCGGCGCAGGTCGTCCTCCGCGCCGACATTGCCCGGAAAGATCACATAAGGGAGGCCCGGGAACCGGCTCTCCTCCCCGGTCTGCCAGACCGGGATGCCCGGGCGGATCTGCCCCTTGACCAGGGCCTTGCGGACCCGAAGTGCTTTGACACCCACATCGCTGGAGGTAATGCCGCCTTTGGCCACGATGAAAGACGGGCGGACCGAAAGCTTTCCGATCACCGCGGTCAGCGCGTCTGAAATCTCCGTAGAGATTTTCAGCTGGCGGTCCTTATCTTCCGTGGGGAGGTCCAGGCGATCCCGGCGCGTGAAGACCGCAACCGATTTTCCCGCCGGCAGAAGCTCCTCCACCCGCCTGAGCACACGGGCGACCTCATCTTCAAGACCGTTTTCCTCCAGCACCCGATGCTGGTTAAATTCGATCATCTCCATCGGCAGCGCGCCGCGGCGCAATTCTTCCAGCTGGCGGGTCGTCTTGTTTACGTGAGAACCGATAAGGATAATGCCTCCATTCCGGTTGCCGCGGTCCACCAGATCCTCCCGCGCAAGCAGGGGACGGTTTTCTACGCCGCCCAGCACCTTCGGCAGGGCGGCAGCACAGCGGAAGAGGAATTCCTTCCCGGCGGCGACCGCCTCACAGAGCGCGGCGGTGAAGACCGCTACATCCTCATAGTCCGCGCTGTCCACCGTGATCTTTCCAAAGCCGGTGACGGTCTTCAGTTTTGCGGCGATCCCGTCTGTATCCCCGGCGCGGAGCTCTTCCAGAGAAACATGACAGCAGGAGGCGGCGGGGAAGCGGCCGCCGGTTTTTTCCTCGCACCATTCGGGCAGGGAGGAGGCCGTATAGCCAAAGCTTTTATCCTTTGCAAATTCCGTCTGTCCGGCCGGGACCAGCCGCTCGCCCTGCAGGACATAGTGGACGCCCTTCAGGGTATAGCGCCCGCCTTCCGGAAAGAACGGGTAGAGCACCTCGCCGTCAAAGCGCTTCTGGCTCTCCCGCTCCAGCGTCTCCCGGAGCACTTCCGTCTCCATGGGCCAGTGACCGCGCAGCGTTGAATCGCCCCGGCTGAGCAGGACGAAGTCTGTCCCCGTCTCCGCCGCGGCCGCTGTCAGGTTCTCCGCGATCTCGCAGTGCTGGGCCCGGCTCTCCGGGGCAGTGAGTCCGCGGGAATTGGTGAGGACAAAGAACATCTGCTCCGGCGCCCGAAAAGCGTCCCGGATGGTCTCCCGGTCCCAGCGGGTGTAGACATAGACATCGTGCACAGTCTGGACACCGGTGGGGTCGTCGTCCAGGACAACGATCTTCCTCTTCAGGCCCTTCAGGGCCTTTTCCAGCCGCATCTGCACCTTGCCCGCATGAGGCGGGAGCTGCTGCAGGCTTTCGGCCGGGAGCTCCGGATAAGAAGTCATGAAACTGCCTCCTTTACGATGATCGGAACGCGCCCCCGGATCAGGCCGCTTCCGGATCGCTTTCGATTTCAATCACATCCCGCAGGATCCAGCGGAAGGTCGGACACGAGGATGCGGCGCACTCGGTATAGCCGTTTCTCAGGTCGATGACATCGCTTTCGTCGTCCGGATTGACCCCGATGTACTCCCCCTGAAAAATCGGAAGGCTGCCCTTGATGATGCCTTCGGTAACCTCCGCAAGCTTTTCCTGGGTCCCCGAGGCGATCAGCGTCGGGTTCAGTTCCATCAGCTCCACCCAGTTCTGTTTCAGACCGGCGCAGACGTCGTTGCCGTGAACACTTCCCGGAACGGCACGCTCGATGTCGCGCCCCTCCAGGACGGCCTTTACGGCCGCCACCACATAGGGCGCCCAGTTGATGCGCACGCTGAGCAGGGCGGAATTCGGCGCGATATCCATCATACTCACGTTGTAGCCCACCGCATAGACCGGGTGATCCGCCTCTTCGCAGGCGATGACGGGCCCGATGGTGTCCGTGTCATAGGCCAGCACCGTACAGCCGTCTGCAATCAACTGCTCGGCAGTCGCCTTTTCCTCGCTGAAATGGGACCAGGTATTGGCATAGCGCACCCGCAGCCGCGCTTCCGGCGCCACGCTTCTGATTCCCAGAAGGAAGGCCGTGTAGCCGGAGATGACCTCCGGGTACGGAAATGCTGCGACATAGCCCGCCCATGCGTCCTCCGGGGCCAGTTTCCCGCTGTCGATCAGCTCCCGGAGCTTCAGCCCTGCCGCAACGCCGCTTGCATAGCGCACTTCATGAATGGCCCCCTTAAAGCTGTGATAGTTTTCCGGCAGAGTCATTCCCGTGGCATCGAAGTAGGAAGCCTGGCAGAAGGTCACCTCCGGATAGCTCTCCGCCAGGGCGAGGATCTGATCCGAGGATCCGTTTGAGAAAATCATCCGGCAGCCCTGGCGCACCAGGCTTCGAATCGGCTCGTCCGTCTCACTGGCCAGGACATTGCTCATCGTCAGGATCTCCACACGGTCCTGGAGCGTATGCTCCAGCGCGTCCCGGGCCAGAGAGAAATTATAGGTGTAGGGCGTCGCCTCGTCGTTTTCAAAGAGGAAACCGACCCGGATGCTTCCCCGGATCCGGCCGGACCGGGAAACGGCATTCACACTGAAGGCCAGCGCCAGAATCAGAAGACAGCTCAGGGCCGTGGAAAGATAGTGCCGTTTCATGACTGTCCCTCCTTTTTCTCAGCGGGTTTGCTGCTCTCTGCTTCCTGCTCCGCCGCCGCCCGGGCTTTCGCTTCCCGTTCTTCCGCATTCGCCGGAGAATCGTTTTGAAGCTGTGCTCCCGCTTCTTCCGGTGTCAGGCCGTACAGTCTGCAGAGGTCGATGGTTCCGTTCTCCAGCAGTTTCAGCAGGATATCCGCCGCCTGTGGATCAAACTGAGATCCCCGGCCCTTTTTGAGCTCTCCGATCACATAGTCGAGGTCCAACTTCTTTCGGTAGATGCGGTTGGCCGTCATGGCGTCGAACGCGTCCGCCACGCCGATGATGCGGGCAAAGGGCGGGATTTTCTCTCCCTTCAGGCCTTTCGGATACCCGCTCCCGTCCCAGTGCTCGTGATGATAGAGCGCACCTTCCACCACGTGAGGGATCAGGGTTACCCCCTTGAGGATTTCACCGCCCCGGGTGGTATGGGACTTCATCACCCCGTATTCCTCGTCCGTCAGCCTGGCGGGCTTGTTCAGGATGCTGTCCGGGACGCCGATTTTTCCGATGTCGTGCATCTTTGCCGCTTTCCTGAGGTTTTCACATTCCCGGTCGTTCCAGCCAAGCTCCCGGGCGATCATGACCGCATACTGGGAAACGCGTTCGGAATGCTCGCTGGTCCGCTGGTCCTTCGCATCCACGGTCTTGGCGATGGCAATGATGGTCTGGTTTCCCATCTCGGCCTTCCTTCGCATGGAATCATAACGGCTCATGCCGACCAGCGAGGTGCAGGTGACCGCCGCAAGAAGGATGACGCCGAAGAAGTACAGCCGGAAGCCGAGGGTTTCGTGGAAATTCTCGGTTTTTGTCAGGGAGAAGTTCCGCTCGGTCAGAATGCTGCTCCGCTCGTTGTCAAAAACCGCCAGATGCAGGGTATAGGACCCCGCCGGAAGATTGGTATAGACGATGGAGTTCAGGTTCGCCGGGCCGGTAACGGTCCAATCCGTATCAAAGCCCTCCAGATAATAGCCCACCGGCAGCGTCTGGACGGAATAGTTGACGACCTCGGGGAAGAGTTCGATCCGGCTGATTCCCTCGCCGACTTCGATGGCCCTGCTCCGGTCGGTGCGAAACTCCATGCTGTCCAGCCGGTATTTCGGAACCGCCAGCCGGTAGGGGGAAACTGAATCGTCATACTCCCGGACATTGATGGAAAACACGCCTGTATCGCAGGGGAGGAAGAGATTGCCCGCTTCGTCGCAGCAGGGCCAGGAGTTGGCCGTGAGAGAGCCGTTCAGGCCCCGCCTGGCATCCAGCAGCATGCACCTGAGCTCCCCCTCTTCCGAGAGCAGCTCGTCCCGGTCCGTTACATAGAGGCCTGCGCTGGACATGACAAAGAGCGTCTCTTCATCCCTCGCCCAGATATCATAGTTGTTAAAGTAGGGGAAGCGGTCAAGCCGCCGGACCGAATAATCCGGATTCATAAAACAGAGGCCGTTGCTTGTCACGAGAAAGACACCCTCGTTTTTCGGATCCGCGACCGAACGAAGAATGACCTCCGAGCTGAGCCCGTCTTTTCGCGTCACCATCCGCTCGACGGCGCCGCCCCGGATGACCGCGATGCCGTCTCCGTCGGTTCCGGCAAGAACCGTTCCATCCGGCAGCTCCGTGATGGTGAGAATCATGGAATTGATCAGACCGTCCGCATGACCGACGGTCTGTTCCACCGTGCCGTCGCGGATAAAGCTGATGCCGCTGTCGTTTCCGACGGCAATCCGCCCGTCGGAGAGCTCGGTCACAACGCGGCTGCGGTCTCCCGCGCCCTCCGCGCTTCCGTAGACGCGAAGCCCGCCGGTTTCATCCGCCTCCATCAGTCCTCGGCCGTAGGTGCAGATCCAGAGGTGGTTTCTCGAATCCCGGAGCAGGCAGCGGATGCGAAGCCCTTCCAGCCGCTCGCTCAGCGTATCCTTCACCGCGGCCGTACAGGCCCCGTTCACCACATCCAGGCCGCCGTCCGTGCCGAAATACAGCTTTCCCTGCCAGGATTCCACCGCGTTGACCACCCGGTTCTCCATGCCGAGCGTGAAGTAGATGTCACGGAACGAGGATTCTGCCAGGCGCAGCAGGCCGAGCCGGGAGGAGGTAAACCACAGGTTTCCCTGATAGTCCATCAACATGTTGTCAATGGAGTTGTTAAACTCGTTCGTGTTGATGCGGTGATAGCTTCCCTGGCTGTCCAGCATGGCAATGCCGTTGTCGGCGGAGATGAGCATTTCCCCTCTGTTTGTAAAATACAGATTGTTGATGCCCGAGAGCCCGTCACAGCGGATTTCCCGGATCAGGGCAAAGTCGTCGCCGGAGATACTGTAAAAAAGCAGCCGGTTGCCGCGCGTACCGGCCACCAGGCGGCCCGACCGGTCAAAGCCGCAGCATTTGAAGATCTCTCCGTCCGTCCGGCGAAGTGAAGATAGGATTTCTCCCCCGTGCAGCAGAAACAGGCGGCCGTCCTGGGTCACCGCGGTCACATTGCCGCGGCTGTCCGCCGAGGAACAGATGGTATAGTTCATCTCGGACAGGGTGCTTACTTTTCGCATGCCGCTGTTCAGGGTCAGAACGACAAGCGCGTCGGAGGTCCCGATATAGTAGTAGCCGTCCGCGCCGCGGACAATCGAGCGCACGGAATTGGAGGGAAGGCCGTTGTCCTGGTCGATGACGTTCACAAGCTGTTCGTTGATGACGATGGCAAGGCCGTTGTCGTTTGTTCCGATCCAGAGCCGCCCTTCCTCATCCACATACAGACAGTTGGCATTTCGGACCGTGTCCAGCTGATCCATCCACCGAAATTCCGATCCGTTGTAGCGATAAAGCCCGGCATAGGTTCCAATCCACAGGATGCCGTCCGCTGTCTGGGCAATGTCGTTGGCCTCTCCGCAGGGAAGGCCGTTGCCGCTGCTGTATACGGTCTGGACATAGCTGTCATAGCCGTCGTGAGCCGCCTCGGCCGCGCCGCCGGAAAGAGAGAAAACCAGGCCGAGGGCGAGCAGGACGCTCAGGATATTTTCCCCCCGCCGGTGATGCCAGTGCAGATGCAGGCTCCTGCCTCGAAGCTTCAGCACGCGAAGCAGCAGAAACAGGGCGAAAACCGTCAGCAGCTTATCCAGGAAGTCCACATAGGCCTGCCCGATCAGGGAGCACAGGGCCGGCGGAAGCCGGCGTTCTTCCAGAATGGAAAACACCGCGTCCCCGAAGCGGTTCCCGGTCAGACCATCATTCAGCAGCAGGTTCAGCGGCACGGAGACCAGGATCGCCAGGACCGTCGCCTGTCCGGCGACAGACATCGCCCCCAGAAAGGTGTCCATGGCGTGATTCTTCAGGCCGCGGCCGACGATCACCGCCAGCGCAATGCTTGTCAGGCCGTAAGCCCAGGCCGTCGGGTTGGAGAGACTTCTGACGATGTTTCCCGTGACGCCGACCATCGCGCCGCAGACCGGTCCCATGATATAGGCGCACAGCACCGTTCCGAAGGAGTCCAGCCAGAGCGGCAGGGACAGGCGCGTGCAGAGCAGGGCCCCTCCCACGTTCATCAGGACGCACAGCGCGGCAAAAAGACCGATTTGCCAGCTTTTCCAGTGTTTCATCGATGCGCCTCTTTTCTCAAATCCCCAGCCAGTCGGCGTTCAGGGCATGTTGGCGGTACCAGCGCTCATACTCTCCGGACTCCACCACGTCCCGGATGATGTCGTTGACAAAGGCAATGAGCTGATTTTCCCCTTTTCGGGCAGCAATCCGGTCGCCGCGGCACTCCTCCGCCATGCCGAAGCCGAGATTCTCCACCAGCATCAGCCCGCAGTCCGGATTGGACTCCAGGTACGACCGGGCCGTCTCCCGGTCCACCATGGCGGCATCCGCTTTTCCCTGCTGCAGGGCAAGATAGACCTCGCGAACGGAAACAAGACGCCGGAACTGACGGTAGTCGGTGACCCCCTCGGCCAGCAGGCTCTCCTGCAGCGTTCCGCGCTGGGCAGCCAAGTCCCGTCCCGCAAGATCCTCCAGGGAGCGGATTTCTTCCCGGTCCTCTGTACGGATCAGAAGACCGGAGCTCTCGGTATCCTCCGAAAAATGATAGCCCAGAGACAGCGTATACTGAGCCGCACGCCCCGGTGTGTAGGCCAGGGCGGATATGGCGAGGTCACAGTCTCCCAGCGCCAGAGAGGGAAGCACCTCGGTAAACTTCATCGGGACAATTTCCAGCGTCACGCCCATCCGCTCGGCAATCATGCGGGCCAGCTCCATATCGGCGCCGATATATCGGTCCTGCCCGCTGAGGGACGGATCAATGTACTCCTGGGGCGCAAAATAGGGCTCGGTCGCCACCCGAAGCACGCCGACCTCCCGGATTCGGGCCAGACGGCCCTCCGCGTCCTCGGGAATCCCGTCACGGCTGTCCATGACGGCGTCCACAAATCCGAACGCATTCTCCCCGTAGGTTTCCGCCCGGGCAGCACCAGCCCCGCCGGAAATCAGCAGCGCGCAGAGCAGCAGACAGAGCAGACACCGGCCGCCGCTCTTCAGAGAACAGTGTATGTTTTCGGCCATGTTCATGGGAATCCTTTCTTTCAAACAGAACAATATCTGTCAGGCATATAATCTCCCACTAAATAGCATACCATAGATCTGCGGAAAAATCATTCATAAATTCCATAATCTTTGCAGTTTTTTTGTTTCCATGTGCACGTCAGCGCCGGAAAAGGCATTGCGCCCGGTCTCTTCGGCACAGAAGAAACCGGGCGCAATAGCTTGAACCGTTCTCGGAATTCTCAGATTTTGTCAAAGGCCTGCTGCAGATCGGCGATGATGTCCTCTGCGTTCTCCAGGCCCACGGAGAAGCGGATGAGGCCGGCCGGGATGCCGGCGGCTTCCAGTTCCTCTTCCGTGTAGGGCGAGTGGGTCATGGAAGCGGGATGCTCGATCAGGGTCTCGGCGGCGCCGAGGGAAACGGCCAGCGTCGCAACCTTCACGTTGTCGGCGACGACCGCGGCCTTCTCACGGCCGCCCTTGACGATGAAGCTGACCATGCCGCCGTAGAGGCCGTGCATCTGCTTCTTTGCGATCTCGTGGCCCTCGTGATCCTCCAGGCCGGGATAGAAGACCTTTTCCACCTTGTCGTTGGTCTTCAGATACTGCGCCACCTTCATGGCGTTTTCGCAGTGGCGCTGCATCCGGATCTCCAGGGTCTTCAGGCCGCGGGCCACCAGGAAAGCCTCGTTGGCCGGCATGAAGGCGCCGGTCATGTCCTTGATGCCCACCAGACGGATCTGGTTAATGGTCTCGGCATCGCTGACCACAAAGCCGGCCAGAAGGTCGCCGTGGCCGTTGATGTACTTGGTGGCGGAGTGGACGACGATGTCGGCGCCCAGCTCCAGCGGGCGCTGGATATAGGGGGAGCAGAAGGTGTTGTCGCAGATGACCTTGATGGCGGGGTTGAAGTCGTGGGCAATCTTCGCGGTCTTCTCGATGTCGGTGATCTTCAGGTTCGGGTTGGCCGGGGTCTCGAGATAGACGATTCTGGTCTTGTCGTTGAGGGCGGCGCGAAGCTGCGCCTCATCGGTCATCTCGATGAAGTGGACCTTGACGCCGAAGCGGCTCAGATGATGCTCAAAGAACTCGAAGGTGCAGCCGTAGAGGGTCTTGTCGGCGACGATCTCTTCCCCGGCGGAGATGTTCGTCCAGATGGTCGCGGTGATGGCGCCCATGCCGGAGACGGTCACGATGGAGGCCTCGCCGCCTTCGAGTTTCGCGAAGGTCTCTTCCAGCGCGGCACAGGTCGGGTTGCCGAGGCGGGCATAAATATAGCCGGGCTCCTCCAGCGCGAAGCGGGCCGCCCCCTGGGCGGTGGAATCGAAAATAAAGGTGGACGAGTTGTAGATCGGCGTGATCAGGGCGCCGTTTGCATCCTTCTGGGTGCTGCCGTGAATGGCTTTCGTGGTGAATCCGTATTCTTTGTTCATCGTTGAGCGTTCCTCCGTGTTCTGTCTCTCCGGCTGTCAGCCGAGGCGAATGATACCCTTTAACGAAATGCATGGCCGGTATCTCTCACCGGGCAATCCGTTCCGTTAAGCAGTATAAAAATCGATTTATTATATGCTTCATGCTTTCCGCTGTCAATCGGTGATCTTCGCCTCGGCGCAGAAATCCGCGCCGGAGGCCCTCTCGGACCGTCCGGCGCGGATTCTCTTTCATGCCGCTTTCAAGGCATATATTTTTTGCGTAAGCTCCGCCAGTCCTCCGTTTTCTCTGTACAGACAGGAGGCTTTCCGGAAAACCGACACACACTCCTCCTCGCCGGCATCCGCCAGAAGGACCAGAAACCGGCCCCTGCTGATTTCCGTCAGGGCATCCACCGGACGGGCGGCCTGTACCAGGGCATCCCGCAGAAGCTTTGAGTCCTGCGGACCGTTTTCCGTCTCCGGGATTCGGCCGGGCGAAGCATCCAGCCCTACATACAGCAGGAAAGAGGGATGCTCCCGGCAGTTTATGCGGCGCTTTTCCATTCGGCAGATTCCCTCAAAAACAGGGGTGCTGCACAGGTAACCCCCGCCTTCTTTTCCTTCCCCGGTCATCTGCTTCCACAGGCGCCCGGGATCGGAAGCGGATGCTGCGTCCGGGATCGGGAGCTTCTGGTACAGCTCGGTCATCTGTCTTCCGACGGGTAAGTCCATATCCGTGCGGTAGCGCTGCTCCGTGACCGTATACAGCTTTTTCGCTTCCGCATACCGCCCCTGTTCGATCAGGGCTTCCATGGTCAGCCGTTCCCAGTCAAAGAAGGGCTGTACGCGGGAAGCATGCTGTCCAAGCTGTTCCAGCTCCGTATAGTTCCGGTTCTCCCGCAGGCGTCTTGCGGCGCGCTCGGTACACTCGATAAAAAGCTGCTCGTAGCGGCTGGCCTCCCGCGCGGCCCAGCCGTTATTCGTCCGAACGCCGAAGAAGTCACCGCCGTAAACCTGGCAAGCATGCAGACAGAGACGAAGCTCCTCCTGTCCGGAAGCCGCTTTTCGAACATCGTCACAGAGTTGCTCAAATTCTTCCGCATCTTCCCGAACGGGAATTTCCGGCGTCCAGAAGTAGGTGTCATTTTCCCTTCGAAAATAATCCGCATCCGGAAGACCGGCCTGTCGAAGCATTCTTCGCAGGTTATGCAGCTGAACATGCAGGGACTGGGTGGCGTTCTGAACGTCTCTGTCCTCAAACAGATAGTCGATCAGCTGTGATTTTGTTACGCCGCTTCGGCGGTAATGAAGGATCATCTGCAGCGCGGCAGCGGGCTGGGTCATGCCGGAGCGAAAGAGGCCGATAATCGGCTTTCCGTCCCAGTACACACAAAAGGTCCCCAGCATACATACCGATAAAGTTTTATGTTTTCCCGCAGGCATTCTTACTGCTTCCTCATTCCTCTTTGTTTTCCGGGCCTGATCCTGTCTCGCCCGGATGTTTTTTCCGTCAGAATCCGCTCACCGGGTTTCCTTCGGAAGGGAAATGCTTACTCTTGTCCCTTTCCCGGGGCTTGATTCCACATCCAGCCGCCCGTTCACGGTTCCCTTCAGCCGCTCCTTCACGTTTTTCAGTCCGATATGCGCCTGGCCGTCATCGGGTTCCCGCTGCGGATCAAAACCCGGACCGTCGTCCGTGACGGCGACTTCATAGTGGTCCGGACATTCCCTGGACGAGATCGTCATGGTCCCCTGTCCACTGAGCTTTCCCCGCACGCCGTGCCGGACCGCGTTTTCGACCAGCGGCTGCAGGGTCAGGGTCGGGATCTCAAACTCGGTACAGGACAGGTCATAGCACACCTCTAGGGCATCCTCATAACGCAGCTGCTCCAGCTCGAGATACAGTCTGGTGTGCGCAAGCTCCTGGGTGAAGGGAATGGTGGTCTCCTGGCTGAGGGCGTTCATGTTTCCCCGCAGATAGCGCGAAAATTTGGCCACAGCCTTTTCCGCGGTGGGCGGATCCGTTTTGCAGAGGCTCTGAATCGCGCCCAGCGTATTATAAAGGAAGTGCGGCTGAATCTGGCTGAGCATGATCTCGGTCTGCATCCGGGAATTTTCCTGGAGCTGCTGATAATAGTGCTCCGACTGGTCCATCGAGATCGAGACGAACATGAAAAACCCTCCCACCGAGGCGCCGAGCAGGATCGTGTAAATCCCGTAAAACTTCATCTGAACCAGCATAGAAGCCGTCGGGATCACCGTATAGATCCAGAAGGCAAGTCTCTGCTTTTGCGAGAGCCGGTCCTTTCTTTTCCAGAGCGCAACGACGTCAATCGCCATGATCAGCACCGGCGGAACAAGGAGCAGCGGATAATACGGGCCGCGGGAATAGATGTTATTCTCGTCGATATGGTAGATCAGGGTAGAGAACTGGGTATAGATTAGCAGCAGGCAATAGACCGCCCACAGCACCGCCGCCGTACGAAAGATTCCGCTCCGCTTCCAGTCGGTCTCCCCGCTCGATTGGAGCAGAAACATTGTCAGCAGCAGCAGAATCAGGGAGGGGAAGAAGGATTCCAGGAACAGGGTAATCCGGAAAAGGCGCGCGAATATCGGTCCCCGGTACATGCCAAGGTACTGTCCGGTCAGGTTTGCCGCGGCGCAGGCCACCATCACCCCGAAAAGCGCGGTGAAGAAGCTCTTTGCCTCTTTTTCAAGATAGCGGCTGATCAGCACCTGAATCAGTCCGAGAATGCTGATCGTCAGGGCCGCCGTGCCGATGCTGAGGTTGATATAATCAATCATGATTCTTTCTCTTTTCTTCTCTGTTTCGTTGATTCTTGATTATAGTCCCGTCGGCGCACAAGAATGTCACAGCATTCCTGTTGAACCCTGCGCAGCCCCATCTTTACCGGGTACAGGAACACCGGGAGAGGCCGCATAGCCGAAGCCCGCATTCTCTCCCGGTGTCCGTTCTTTGATTCATTTTATGCCTGCTCCTGAAACCACAGCTTCCCCGCGGTCAGTTCCGCCCAGCTGTACTGGGTCATATACTCGCCGTGATAGGCGTTGACGGCCTTCGGATCGCCGCGGAGCATCTGGTAATAGTCACAGTCCAGCGCTTTCGCGTGAATGGCCAGAATTCCGCTTTTCCGGATCAGCAGGTCCTCCATACCGATGCTCTCCAGGGCGTCGCGCAGATCGCTGACGAGGTTCCGCAGCTGGTGCTTTGTTTTTTTGAGATCGGTCTCATCCTCCCAAAGGACCGCGCCGATCTCTTCGGCGCTGCAGGTTGCGCCCCGGCGGTCCACCAGAAACGCAAACAGTTCCTTGGTCTTGCGCCGCTGAAACAGAAGCGGTTTGCCCTGTGAGAACACCTCGAAGGGCCCGAAACAGCGTACATACAGCCGAAGGCCGGATGGTGCCGGCTCCTCCGGCATCTGATCCAGCTCTTCCCGAATCGCCGCCGCTTCCACTGGCTTGAGAAGATAGCCGTGCGCATGGATCCGATAAGCCTCCAGGGCGTACTGATCATAGCCGGTCACGAAAACAAGCCTTGTCTGCGGGGCGGCCGCCTTGATCTTCACGGCCAGCGCCAGACCGCTCATTCCGGGCAGATTGATGTCCGAAAAAACGACATCGGGTTTTTTCCCCGGATCGGTGAGGGCATCCATGACTTCCGGCGCGCGGGAGAAGTCCAGAATCTCCGCCGACGGCTCCGCCTCCGCAATCGCGTCGTGAAGCATTCGGAGCATCTTCGGTTCGTCATCGATGGCATAGATCCGCATCGGAAACTCCTTTCTGTTTCTGAGGTGTTTTTTCAGTTCTCTTCCGCTTCCTTCTTCCGGTGATTGACCGGATGGAAGGGGCAGCGCTTTGTGATGCACTGGTTGTTCTCGCCGCAGCGGCTGCAGACAATCTCGTGCGTTTCCATCTCCACACCGAAGTGCTCCTTGGCAAAGTCCACGGCACTTAAAATGGCAAGGTAGGAATCCCGCTTGCAGCAGCGCGGCCCTCCGATTTCCCCGATGGCGCCCAGGGCCTTGGAGGTCATGAGGTTGCTGAGCCCCCAGGCGTCCGTTGCCAGCGGGGAGGCCCCTGTGACCAGGGAGACAAAGATCCCGGTGCTGATGCCCGCGCCGCAGGCGCCCCAGAAGCCGCACACACCGCCCGGAATCTGCTTTCCGCGCTGCAGCATGGCCATCAGGCGCTTTTCCAGATCCACTTCGCCGCCGGCGTTCCGGTACGCGGTGAGCAGGGCCGCGCCGACCATGGTATGGTGTTCCGGTCCGTGCATGTGGCAGAACTTCTGCGACATGAGCTTTTCCATAATATCAACGGGATCCTTCGATGTTTCCTTCAGGCAGACCGAGACCATTGCGTCCATCCCTGCCGAGTGGCACTCGTCACAGACGTAGTGACCCCTGACACAGCGCGTCAGGGAGCGGACCTTCCTGTGGCAGAAGAAGCATTCCATCAGGGTCTCTTCCTGCAGATATTCCAGCGGCGCTCCGCAGATCAGGCACTCTTCGTTCATGTTCTTCTTCACCCTTTCTCGAAAGTCGCAATTGTTTCATCCCGATTTTATATGATTGCTGCTTCATTATAGAGTGGCGTCTCACAGGATGTCAAGACGCAGGAACGCAAAATGAAGAAGACCCAGGCAAAACAGGACTTCCTGAATGCCCGGGTCTTTTTCTGTCTGTTTTCGCAGAGGCCGCGCTCTGCGCTTTTGCCTTATTCGCCGAGGTAGGCGGCGCTGAGGGTGTCGTCCGCCAGCAGCTCCTTGCCGGTGCCGTAGCGCACCACCAGGCCCGTCTGCAGGATGTAGGCGTGGTCGGAGATCTGCAGGGCTTTGTTGGCGTTCTGCTCGATCAGGAGAATGGAGATCCCCTCCTGGTTGAGCTCCTTGATGACCTCGAACATCTGCGACACGATCACGGGCGCGAGGCCCAGGGACGGCTCGTCGAACATCATGAGCTTGGGGCGGGCCATGATGCCGCGGGCAATGGCAAGCATCTGCTGTTCACCGCCGGAGAGCAGGCCGCCGTACTGGCGCTCGCGCTCCTTCAGGCGGGGGAACATCGCATACACGCGCTCAAAGTCCTTCTTCACGCCGTCGGGGTCCTTGCGGTTGCCGGCGCCGACGCGAAGGTTTTCTTCCACGGTGAGCTTGGCAAAGATCTGCCGGGCTTCCGGGACCTGAACCAGGCCGGCTTCCACGATCTCATAGGGCTTGTTGGAGATGGGCTTGCCGTCAAACTCGATGGTGCCGTCGGTGCGCTTCATGACCGCCGAGATGCACTTGAGCAGGGTGGACTTGCCGGCGCCGTTTGCGCCCAGGACGGAGACGATCTCGCCCTCTTCCACTTCCAGGGAGACGCCGCGGAGGGCGTGAATGCCGCCATATGCCGCCTTCAGATTTTCAATCTTTAACAGTGTGGCCATTATTCATTCCCTCCCAAGTAGGCGCGGATGACATCCGGATTGTTCTTGACCTCGGTCGGGGTGCCGACGGCGAGGGTCTTTCCGAAGTTCAGCACCGTGCAGTAGTCGCAGAGATTGGAAACGACGTCCATGTGATGCTCGATCATCAGAATCGTTATCTTGAAGTGGTCGCGGATCTGGCGCACGAAATCCACCAGCTCCAGGGACTCGTCCGCGTTCATGCCGGCCGCCGGCTCGTCCAGGAGCAGGAGCTTCGGATCCAGCGCCATGGCGCGGGCGATCTCCAGCTTGCGCTGATGGCCGTAGGGCAGGGAATTGGCCCGTTCATTGGCCTTGTCCTGCAGGCCCACGATCTCCAGAAGGTTCATGGCCTTGTCGTTGAGCATCTTTTCGCGCTTTTTGTACTTCTCGCTGTGGAAGATGGCCTGGGGCAGGTTATAGGTCGCGTCCATGCCGCTGGCGATGACCACGTTTTCCAGTACCGAGAGGTTGGAGAACAGACGGATGTTCTGGAAGGTGCGGCCGATGCCCAGCTGGGCCACCCGGTGCGGGGAAGAGCCGGTGATGTCTTCACCCATGAAGATGATCTTGCCGGAGTCGGGGGCGTAGATGCCGGTGATGTTGTTGAAGATGGTGGTCTTGCCGGCGCCGTTCGGGCCGATGAGGCCGTGGATCTGGCCCTGCTCAATCTTGACGGAGAAGTTGTCGATGGCGTGCACGCCGCCGAAGTGCTTTTCCACATGCTGCATCTCCAGCACGGGGTTCTTGCTTTCCAGAGCGTGGACCTTGGCTTCCAGATAATCGATCTTGCCTTCCAGCTCCGAGATCTTTTCCTCCATTGAGAGGTTATGGATCACATCACTCATTTATGCCGCCTCCTTTCCGGTTTTTGCCTTGCCGCCCTTCAGGCGGTTGATCAGGCGCTTGAGAGAGAATTCCTTATAACCGTAGAGGCCGTTCGGACGGAACATGATGATGAGGACCACCGCAAAGCCGTAGATGAGCATGCGATAGTTGGACAGAGACCGGAACACCTCCGGCAGAAGCGTAACCAGGAGCGCGCCCAGCACCGAGCCGGTCAGCGAGCCGAGACCGCCGATGACCGTGGTGGTGATGAGCTCGATGCTCTTGTTCAGGGCGAAGTTGGTCGGCACCACATACATCATGTAGCCCGCATACAGGGCACCGGCCCAGCCGGCGTAGACCGCCGAGAAGGTGAAGCTCAGTCTCTTATACCGGAAGGCGTTGATGCCCACCGCCTCGGCCGCCACTTCGTTTTCACGGATGGAGGTGAGGTTGCGGCCGTACTTGGAGTGGATAAAGCGCCAGGCGATGAAGAAGGCCAGGATGGCGCAGATGAGGCTGAAGAGCATGCTGGAGTAGCTGGGGATGCCGGGGAAGCCTGCCGAGCCGCCGGAGAATTTCTTAAAGTAGTTCAGCAGCACGCGCACGCACTCGCCGAAGCCAAGGCAGGTGATGAGGAAGTAGTCGCCCTTGAGCTTCAGGGTCAGGGAACCCAGCAGGAAGGCCACAAAGCCCGCCAGCGCCGCGCCGATGACCATGGCGATCAGGAAGTTAAAGTTGTGCCGGACGATCAGGATGGCCGCGCAATAGGCGCCGATGGCCATGAAGCCGGCGTTGCCGAAGGAGAAGAGGCGGGTAAAGCCCGTCAGGACCGCCATGCCGAGAATGGCGATGACGTTGATGCACACCAGGACGACAACGCCCTGGATATAGGGATTGATGTGCAAAAAGCCGCAGACGGCGTTGTTGATGTTGTTGAAAGCTTCTATCATAATCCAACGCCTCCTTTACGCCTTATCCTGTACGTCGACACCGAACAGGCCGCTCGGCTTGACGAGAAGGAGCACGATCAGCAGCGCAAACGAGAAGAAGTCGCGCAGGCTCGAGCTGATGTAGCCGGAGACGAAGGTCTCGAGAACACCGAGAAGCAGCGAGCCGACGATCGCACCGGGGACACTGCCGAGACCGCCGACGACCGAAGCCACGAAAGCCTTGAGGCCGATGTTGCCCATGGTCGGGAAGACGTTATACTTCATGCCGTAGAGGATACCGGCGACGCCCGCCAGGGAGCCGGCCAGCAGGAAGACCGACGCAATGGAGCGGTCCACCCGGACACCGAGGACACGGGCGGCGCCGGCGTTGCAGGCGATGGCGCGGACGTTCAGGCCGAACTTGGTCTTGTTGATGAGATAAATCAGGAACACCAGGATGACCGCCGTGAGGACCAGGCTGATCAGGTCCAGCACGCCGAGATAGGCGCCGGCGATCTCGATGGTGGAAACCGGGAGCTTAAACTTGAAGGAACGATACTGGCCGGTGAAGACCAGGTTCGCAACCTGCTGGAAAATAGTGGAAAGACCCATGGCACCGATCATCAGGAACATGTTGGGAGCGCCGGTGCTGCGGATATGCCGGTAAACCAGCTTCTCGCAGAGGAAGCTGATGAGCGCGCCGCCGCAGACGCCCAGAAGCGCCGCCAGCATGAAGGGCAGGCCGACCATGTTGGCAAACACAATGGCAAAGTAGGCGCCGAGCATGGCGAACTCACCATGGGCCCAGTTGGAGAAGTCCAGCAAGCTGTAGATCAGGGAATAACCGGTGGCCAGCAGCGCATAGATGCCGCCGATGGAGATTCCCGTAATAAGCTGTTGCAAGAACATATGGCTTTCTCTCCTAAATCCATTAATCTAAAAGAGGGGGAGGAGCAAGTCCTCCCCCTCTTGCGGGAATCAATATGAAGCTCAGAAATCAGTCGACAACCGCTTCCACGGTCTTGACCGGCAGTTTGACATGGGCGCCGTCTTCCGTGGTGGAGAACTCGAAGACTTCGCAGGCCATAACCGGGTTGTGGGTCTCGGCATTCATGACCAGCTGGCCGATCAGGCCTTCATAGACCTCGGTGGCCTCGAGGGCATCGCGGATGGCCGTCGGGTCGGCAGAGCCGGCACGGTTGATGGCATCGACAATCCAGTACACACCGTCACGTCCGAAGAGGCACTCGGTCTCCTTGGTTCCGCCGTACTTCTCGACGATCTTGTCGGCGAAGTCATTGGCTTCCGGCATGGCAAAGCCGATACGGCTGACATACTGGCATCCGTCGAGCGCGCCCTGGGCTTCCTCAGCGAGCTGGTCGGAGTCCCAGCCGTCGTGGCCCATCAGCATGCAGGTGATATCCATCTCACGGGCCTGCTTGGCAAAGGTGGCGTTCATGGCATAGTCGTTCATGACGACGAAGATGATGTCCGGATTGGCCTTCTTGATCTTGGCAAGCTGGGCACGGAACTCTCTGTCACCGGCCTGGCACTGCTCCTTGGCGACGAACTCACCGCCGTTGGCAACATAGGCTTCTTCGATGAACTGGCCGACGGCCTCGGAGTTGGTGTCACCGTTGATGGTGAACAGTGCGCCCTTCATGAGGCCAAGATCCTTGGTGGCATAGGTGCCGACCACGGTGCCGATGTAGGCATCCAAGAAGCACATACGGAAGGAGTAGGGATGCAGGTTGCCCTGTTCATCGATGGTGACGAGCTCATTGGAGGCGGCGGTGCCGATGATGGGAACCTTCAGCTCATCCGCAACGGAGGCCATCGGGATGTTGCAGGAAGAGAAGTTGGTGCCGATCTCAGCGACAATGCCGTTGTCGGTGATGAGCTTGCGCAGCGCGTTCACCGAGTCGGCGGAGTCGCCCTTGCCGTCCATGGGAACCAGCTCGAGCATTTTGCCGTCCAGCACGCCGCCGGCGGCGTTGATCTCTTCGATGGCTTCCATCGCGCCGAACTTACCGGCGTTGCCCCAGAGGGCCGTGGACTGAGAAAGGTCACCGATGTAGCCGATCTTAATGGTGTCGTCCGCGGCACTGGCTGCGGGTACGGCAAGAGCGACGATCAGGACGATCATCAGAACCAGAGACAAGGCTTTTTTCATTTTGTTGTTTTCCTCCTTATACATTCATTTTAGTCCAGCAAATACATGCTTGTGCATATAGTTTAAAAAAATTTGTCTATTTTGTCAAGACCGATTTTGTTAGTTTTTGACCGTTTCTGTAGGCATCAGTTTCGGTCAAACAGAGCTTTCCCCTTCAAAAGTACTCTTTTTTCGGCCTTTTCATATTATTTTTGCTTGTTTTTCTTGTCTGTCCCGCTGCTGTTGCCACAAAACCCGTCACAAATTTTGTCGAAATGCATAAATTCTGCATATTCATTTTGTATAATTTGCTACGGGGGTTTCGGTCAAACGGAAAGGACGCCGCCCCTTTCCGGGACAGCGCCCTTTCCGGCTCTGCCTTTTCCGTGTTTCAATCCGGTGTGACCTGGATCCGGATCTGCCGCCGTGCGGCAAACTGCTCAAAGTCCTCCGGAACACGCTGATCCGTAATGACAAGGTCGACGTTTTCCAGTCCTTCAAACAGATGATTGGCCGTCCCTTCAAATTTGGTGTGGTCCACCACCAGGATCTTCATCTTTGCGCTCTTGAGCATCTGCCGGCGGACATTTGCCTCGCTGATGTGGTTGTCGGAGAGGCCCTGCTCGGCACTGAGCTTCGGACAGCTGATAAACACCTTGTCCGCGTAAAAATGATGCAGCGCCTCCACCGTATTCGGATCGGCAAAGGAAGAAGTCCTGCGGCGGAACACGCCGCCGATTCCCACCAGGTTGACATTCGAGTTGCGGTCTGCAAAGAGATTGCAGATGGCCAGGGAATTGGTAATGAGCGTGACGGTCAGGTCCATGGCCAGAATCGCCTCGGCGATGGTCAGGCAGGTGGTGGAGGAGTCCAGCATTACCATGTCGTTCTCCTGGATCAGGGAGACGGCGGCCGCAGCCATGCGCTCCTTCGTATGCTGAAGATAGGACTTGCGCAGCTCGATGGGGTAACCTTTGTCATACTTTTCCACCAGATAGGCGCCGCCATGGGTCCGGACCAGCTTTCCGACGCTTTCCATCTCCCGGAGGTCGCGCCGCACGGTTTCTTCACTGCAGCAGAGCATCGCGCTCAGCTCCGGCACCAGAACATATCCGGCCTTTCGCAGCTCCTGATCGATGAGGTTTTGCCTTTCGATTTTTAACATACGGTCTGCTCCTTTGACACTGTGTCGGATTTCTGTCATCGGTTCTCTGTTGTTTCCCTGCAAACTGTCCTGAAACTGTTTTCTGTTGTCATATTATACAATATCCATGCACAAAACGTCAAACCATTCTTTTTCCGGTCAGATTTTTGTCTGTTTCTTTGGTTTAGTGTTGACTTTTGACCGTTTGTGGTGTAAAGTTTCAGATGGGTATGATTATTTTGCCTATGCTTCGGCTGTTTTCGGCCGGTCGGGAGGCTTTCATGGCTACGTTCGATTCCTTCTTTCTCATGAATACGGATGATGTCCGACGCTATGCCGTTGAGGTCCTTCACCGCTTTGACGCGGAGGAGGAGACCGAATGCCGGGAAATTGGCGACGGCAACATCAACTATGTCTTTCAGGTCAGATCCCTGCGGGACGGCCGCTCCGTGATCGTCAAGCAGGCCGACCGTCTGCTCCGCTCCTCCGGGCGCCCTCTCGACCTCTACCGCAACAAGATCGAAGCCGCGGTCCTGAAGCTGGAAGGCGAGCTTGCCCCCGGGCTGGTCCCCGAGGTCTATTATTATGACGAAACCATGGCCGCCACCTCCATGGAGGATGTGTCGGCCTGTCACAATCTCCGCCGGGAGCTGATGGCGGGGCGCTTCTATCCGCATCTGAGCAAAACAATCTCTTCCTTTCTGGCGGACACCCTTCTGCCCACCACGGACCTGGTCCTGGATGCGGAAGAGAAAAAGCGGCGGGTTCGCTTCTATACGAATCCGGAACTCTGCAAAATCACCGAAGATCTGGTTCTGACAGAGCCTTATTACGACTACAAGGGCCGTAATATCCTTACCAAAGGGAATGAGACTTTTGTCAGAACCTTTCTCTATACCGACGAGGCGCTGCATGCCGAGGTCGCGCAGCTCCGCCTCGGTTTTATGAACAACGCCCAGGCTCTGCTGCACGGAGATCTGCATTCCGGGTCGATTTTCCTCAACGAGCATGATCTCAAAATCCTGGATCCGGAGTTTGCCTTCTACGGCCCGATGGGCTACGACATCGGAAACGTCATCGGAAATCTCTTTTTCGCCTGGGCCAACAAGGCCTTTGCCGTCCCGGAAAGCCAGACCTTCTGTGAGTCGCTTGCCGGGTGCATCGAGGAGGTCTTCGACCTGACCCGGGAGAAGCTCTCCCGGCGCTATGACGAGCTGGTGACACTCCCGCTCTACCGTGTTCCCGCCTTCCGGCAGAGCTGGCTTGACGGGGTGATGGCGGATTCCGCCGGCTACGCCGGGACCGAGATCATCCGCCGCACCGTGGGTGACTCCAAGGTCATGGAGCTGGATTCGGTCACTGATCCCTCCGTAAAGATTCCCATGGAGCGGGCCCTCATCAAACTCGGCATCGCCCTCATCAAGCAGCGGCAAATGTTCCGCACAGGCCGTGAGATGACGGCGCTGTTCCGTCTGATCCTGAGCTGAGAAAGGAGCTTTGATCATGGAACGCAACGATCAGAACATGCCCTTCCTGCTCCGCTATGAAAACGTCGCCTGGTACGAAAACGGCCGGGTTCGGATTCTGGACCGGCGGGTCTATCCGACGGAGGTCCGCTTTGTCGAATGCGAAACCTATCAGGAGGTGGCGCAGGCCATCGCCGACATGGTAACCCAGAGCGCGGGTCCCTACACCGCCGTCGGCATGGGCATGGCCCTGGCCGCCTGGCAGGTGCGCGGGGAAGGGAAGGAAAAGCAGATCTCCTTCCTGCGGCAGGCCGCTTTTGACCTGGCCCACGCCCGTCCCACCACCGCCAACCGCTACGGGCAGATCACGTACCGGGCGGCGGATCTGGCGGAGGCAGCGCTGGAAGCGGGGGAGGATCCCATTGACGCCATTGTGGCCTCGACGGTCGAATCCCTGAACCGTCGCTACGGCACGATGCAGATCGTGGGGGACTATCTCGCCGGCCTGATCCCGCAGGGAGGAAGCATCCTGACCCAGTGCTTCGGCGAGACCATCATCGGCACGGTCATCCGCGCCGCCCGGCAGCAGGGAAAGGACTTCCGCGTCTACTGCGCCGAGACCCGGCCTTATCTGCAGGGCGCCCGCCTCACCTCCAGCTGCTTTGCGGAGATGGGCTTTGAAACCACGGTGCTGACGGACAACATGATCGCCTGGGCCATGCAGAACGAGGGCATCGACCTGTTTACCTCCGCGGCCGACACCATCGCCCGGGACGGCCACATCGCCAACAAGATCGGCACCTTCCAGATCGCGATTCTGGCCAAATACTTCGGCATCCCCTACTACGTCACCGGCATCCCCGACCGCGACAAACACACAAAGGACGACATTGTCATCGAAATGCGCGATCCGGAGCAGGTGCTGCGCTACCGGGGGATCCCAAACTGTCTGCCCCAGGTCCGGGCCGTTTACCCCTCCTTCGACATCGTGCCCCCGCACCTGATCTCCGGCGCCGTGACGGACAAGGGGATTTTCGTTCCCTATCTGCTGGATCGCTACTTTGACACCGAGGTCAGAACCTTTTACTGATCCCCGTGCAGGGCCACGTCTGTTTTTCCAATGTACCGTCATAATCATATCATCATAAAGGAGTACTGCCATGAAAGTCTATGTCCGCGCCCCCTATCCCGAGAACCGTCTTGCCGAGCTCAAGGAGCTGTTTGACGAGGTTCTGTACGAGCCCTGGAACGACACCGGCGAGCGGTATTATGAAGACGAAATGCTGGAGCATCTGCTCAAGGAACAGCCCGATGTTCTCATCACCGAGCTGGACCGCGTCACCGAAAAGGTTCTGAGCGGCTACAAGGGCCTGAAGCTGATCGGCGACTGCCGCGCCACCCCCGCGAACCTCGACACCGCCGCCTGCACCAAGGCCGGCGTTCCCGTCCTCTGCACCCCGGGCCGCAACAACCAGGCCGTCGCCGAGCTTGTCGTCGCGCTGATCATCATGCACATGCGCCACGGCCTTGAATCCATCCAGTGGATCAAGGACGGCAAGTGGGTCGCCGGAACGACGCCGTACTTCACCTGGATGGGCCATGAGCTGCAGTATAAGCGGGTCGGTCTCGTGGGCTTCGGCGCCGTAAGCCAGGCCGCGGCGAAGATCCTCGACGGCTTCGACTGCGACGTGTGCTACTACGACTACAAGGGGCGCGCTTACGGCCATTACACGCCGCTGTCCCTGGAAGAGCTCTTTGCCACCTGCGACGTGGTCTCGCTCCATCTGCCGGTCAGCGACTCCACCCGCGGCCTCGTGGATGAAAAGCTGCTGCGCTCCATGAAGCCGGACGCCCTGTTTGTCAACGCCGGCCGCTCCGCCCTCGTCGACACCAAGGCCCTGATCCGTGTCCTCAACGACAAGGCCATCGCCGGCGCGGTTCTCGACGTGCTGGACAACGAGCCGCCCACGGCCGAGGATCTGGAGATCATGAACTGCCCCAACATCATTCTCACACCCCACATCTGCGGCGCCACCTATGAGGTCACCAACCATCAGGCGGACATTCTCAACGCCCGCATCCGCCAGTGGCTCAAGGGAGAGAATCTGGAAAAGATCGTCTACAACCGCGACGTGCTCGCGCGCTGAACCATGGATTACGATCTCCTCATCGACCTCGGCACCGGCAGCACCCGTGCCGCTCTGGTGGACCCCGGCGGAAAAATCCTCGCCATGCGCAGTTTCCTGAACCGCTATTACCGGGACGAGGCCTATCCGGATGCCCAGTTTTTCCTGCCCCAGGAATGGCAGTCCGAGATCCTCCGCCTCTGTCTGGATCTTCACGCCGAGCATCCGGATATCCGGGTCCGCTGTGTCTCCGCCGCCGGGGCAAGACAGAGCATTGTTCTCCTGGACGCCGCGGGAAAGCCCTTCTACGGTCTGCCGAACATCGACAACCGCGGCCGGGAATTCATGGGGGACATCGGTCCGCAGGATCTGATCTACCGTTGTTCCGGGAAGTGGGTCACGGAGGATTTCCCCGCGGCCAAGCTCCTCGGCCTGCGCAAACGGCGTCCGGAGCTCTACAGCCGGATTCACACCGTTTTGAGCCTCAGCGGCTTCATCGCCTGGATCTTCACGGGCATCGCCTGTTTTGAGCCTTCCCAGGCCTGTGAAACCCAGCTCTACGACCTGGAAAAGGGCGACTGGTCCGATTTTCTCTGTGAAACCTACGGCATCGACCCCGCTTTTCTCCCTCCCCTCAAAATGGCAGGGGAGCAGGTCGGTCCCATCCTTCCGGATCTGGCGGAAGATCTCGGCATGAGCCGGGATGCCTGCTTTGTCGCCGGCGGGGCCGACACCCAGTGCGGCCTGCTGCAGACCGGGATCATGCCCGGGGACATCGCCATTGTCTCCGGCACCACCACCCCGGTTACCGCGCTGACGGATCACAAATTCTATGACGAGCATCAGCGCGTCTGGGTGGATGCAAACCTCGGTGCACAGGGCTATCTCATCGAGATGAACCCCGGTGTCACAGGACTGAACTACCAGCGCATCAAGGACGTTCTGGCTCCGGACCTCAGCTATGAGGCGCTGGAGCGGGAGTATTCCCGCAAGCAGAATTTCCTTGCCACGGCTTCCTTCAGCTCCCTGCTCTTTTACGAGCGGCGCTCCCTGCGCCACGGCGGATTCTTTCTCCCCTCGCCCTGGCCGGACAGCATGACAAGGGTCGACCTGCTCTGGGCGGCGCTTGCCGACATTGCCTGCTCCACCTATGAGCAGCTGCAGCGGCTCATTGATCTCAGCGGCCATCAGAGAGACTATGTCTTCGGCTGCGGCGGGGGCCTCCGGTCCGGGACCCTCTGCCAGATGATTGCCGATCTCTCCGGTCTGGAGCTGCGGCTCCTTCCCGGCTTTGAACAGGCCACCCTCTACGGACTGACGGTGCTGTGCAACCACGCCTGTCATGTGGACACCCCCGCCGCGGAAGGTTCCGTCCTGCGCTATACCCCGCGCGGCGGCGATCTCATCCGCCGCTATCACGAGCGCTGGCGCGAAGAGCGCCTGTCCCTCAATCCACCTGTCAGCAACAACTGAACGATAAATATTATTATTGGAGGAATCACAACATGTTAATGCAAGAAGAACGCGAATTGATCGTTGAAATCGGCAAGCAGATGAGCACGTCCGGTCTCTGCCCCGGCACCAGCGGCAACCAGAGCATCTACAACCCCGAGCTCGGCCTCATGGCCATCAAGCCCTCCGGAATCGGCTACATGGAGACCACCCCGGAAGACATCGTCGTCATGGACCTGGAGTCCCATGTGGTGGACGGCAAGCGCAAGCCCTCCAGCGAGTGGGACATGCACACGGAGTTCTATAAGAACAAGCCCAACTGCCGCGCCATCGTCCACACCCATCAGCGCTTCTGCACCACCTTCGCGGTGCTCGGCATGCCGATTCAGGCGGTGCACTATGTGCTGGCCGATGCCAACTGCTACGAGATTCCCTGCGCCCCCTATCACACCTTCGGCACGCCGGAGCTGGCCCAGGATGCGGTCAAGACCTGCGGCACCGGCGACGCGGTACTGCTTGCCAACCACGGCATCGTGGTCTGCGGCAAGAACCTGAAGAGTGCCTTCGGCCTGGCAAAGAACCTGGAGTACATCGCCGAGCTCCAGTATCGCGCCCTGTGCATCGGCAAGCCCAACGTCCTCGGCAAGGCCGAGATGGACGAAGTGTTCGAGGGCTTCAAGTCCTACGGACAGCCCGCCAGCGGCAAGACCGGGTACTGATCCTTCATTCCTGAACAGAGGAGCCGCGTATGAATAATTTTGATTTTTACAGCCCGACCTATTTTGTCTTCGGCCGCGACCGCGAAAACGAAGCCGGCCGCTATGTCCGGAAGTTCGGCGGCAGCCGTGTCATGATCGTCTACGGCGGCCAGTCGGCAAAGAAGTCCGGCCTGCTCGACCGGGTGAAGGACTCCATCACCGCCGAGGGCCTGAGCGCCATCGAGCTCGGCGGCGTCAAGCCGAATCCGCGCAGCGGACTTGTCTATGAGGGCATCGAGCTTGCCCGGAAGGAGAAGGTCGACTTCCTCCTGGCCATCGGCGGCGGCAGCGTCATTGACACCGCCAAGACCATCGCCATGGGCGTTCCCTATGACGGGGACTTCTGGGACTTCTTCTCCGGCAAGACCCCGGAGACCGCCCTGCCCGTCGGCGTGGTGCTGACCATCGCCGCATCCGGCAGCGAGGGTTCCCCCAACGCCATCGTCACCAACGAGAAGACCCTTGAAAAGACCGCCGCGGAGGCCGACTGCATCCGTCCGAAGTTCTCCATCATGGATCCGGTTCTCACCGAGAGCCTGCCGCCCTTCCAGACCGCCTGCGGCATCACGGATATCATCTCCCACGCTTTCGAGCGCTACTTCACCCCGACCAAGGATGTCGAGACCACGGACCGCATGCTGGAAGGCATCGTGCTGGCCATGATGCACGAGGGACGCCGTGTGATGAAGGATCCCCACGACTATGAAGCCCGCGCCAACATCATGTGGGCCGGCATGGTCGTACACAACGACGTGATGGGCGTCGGACGGAAACAGGACTGGAACAGCCACCATCTCGAGCACGTGCTCTCCGCGGTCTTTGACTGCGCCCACGGGGCGGGCCTCTCCGTCATTATGCCCGCGTGGATGAGCTACTGCGTGGAGCACAGCGACGCCCTGCGCTTTGCCCAGATGGCCACCCGCATCTTCGGCTGCCAGATGGATTTTGACGATCCCAAACGCACCGCCCGGGAGGGTGTTGAGGCCTTCAAGAACTTCCTGCGGGAGCTCAATATGCCCCTGACCTTTGCGGAGATCGGCGCGGATCCCGCGTCCATCCCGCGTCTTGTGGAGATGAACAACATCGGCGACGGCGTCACCGGAGGCTATGTCGGCCTTGACCGCGCCGCGCACTTTGAAATCTATGAAACTGCCGCCGGTCTGCGCTGAGCAGAGGCGGATCGTTACAACCCATTTATACAACCGGAAAGGAGTCTCTGTGTCATGATTGATCTTGAAAAATGCGGTTTTGCCACCAAACAGATTCACGCCGGAAAACATGAGAACGCGGCAGGTGCTCTGACCCCGCCGATTTACCAGACCTCCACCTTTGAGTTTGCTTCCGTCGAGGAGGGCGGCAGACGCTTTGCCGGACAGGAAGCGGGCTTCATCTACTCGCGTCTGGCCAACCCCACCGTGAACGTTGCCGAGGAAAAGGTCGCCGCCCTGGAAGGCGGGGAAGCCGCCCTGGGCACCGCCGCAGGCATGGGCGCGATTTCGGCCGCCCTCTGGACCTCGGTTGTCAGCGGTGACGAGATCGTCGCCTCCGATACGCTCTACGGCTGCACCTTCTCGCTGATGAACCACGGCATGGCCAAGTTCGGCGTCAAGGCCACTTTCGTCGACTTTGCGGATCTGGACGCGGTGAAGGCCGCGCTGACGGAGAAAACAAAAGTCGTCTATCTCGAATCCCCCTGCAACCCCACCCTGAAGGTGGTGGACATCGCCGCCGTCGCGGCCATCGCCCACGGCTATAACCCCGCGATCCGGGTCATCGTGGACAACACCTTCGCCTCTCCCTATCTCCAGCAGCCGCTGAAGCTGGGCGCCGACGTGGTCGTCCACTCCGCCACCAAGTACCTCAACGGCCACGGCGACGTGATTGCGGGCTTCGTGGTCGGCAAGGCAGACTTTATTGGTGAAGTCCGCTCCTTCGGCCTGAAGGACATGACGGGCGCCGTGCTGAGTCCGTTTGATGCCTTCCTGATCGCCCGCGGCCTCAAGACCCTGGACATCCGCATGGAAAAGCACTGCGCAAACGCCATGAAGGTCGCAAAGTTCCTCCACGATCACCCGGCGGTGGACAAGGTCTATTACCCCGGCCTGGAGGATTTCGAGGGCTATGAGATCGCAAAGAAGCAGATGAAAAAGCCCGGCGGCATGATGAGCATCGAGCTCAAGGCCGACCGCGACACCGCGGCCGCCGCCCTCAACAAGCTCAAGCTCTGCACCATCGCCGTCTCCCTCGGCGACGCCGAAACCCTGGTGGAGCACCCG
>JAGAFT010000199.1 GCA_017627975.1 Oscillospiraceae bacterium | reverse complement strand
CGAGCCGATCCGGCACCAGTCGTAAAAGTACTCCGGGTGGTTTCGGTACAGGGGCAGAAAGGCGGCGTATAGATCGATAAATTCAAACAGGCCCGGGAGATGATAGCTTGCTTTCATTGGCGCATTTCCTTCTGTTCCATGATTTTCTGTCCGCGCCGGGTCCGTCACCGGTCAAACGCTGAACTTCTCGATCTCCACACCGGTGCAGTATTGGGCCTTGATCTCCTGCAGCCGGGCAAACAGCGCCGTTTCACAGTGGGCTTTCTGACATTCCGGGCACGTCCAGCTCTCCACCAGCAGCAGATCGTCCGGGGCTTCCGCCGCGAAGAAATAATCATAGCGGAGGTTGCCCGCCTCCGCCCGGGAATTGTCCCGGATCCCCAGGGCGCAGAGCGCCTGATAGAAGGCCTCTCTCTGTCCTTGCTTGCAATGATAGGTCACATTCCAGGTCAACATTTTGTTTTCTCCTTTCTTGTCCCTGCTTATTTGGCGTATTCCCGATAGCACCACCGGGCGATTTTCGTGATCAGATCCGCCGGCAGCGGCCGGTCATAGGGCAGGCGGATCGTGCCCTTGCTCACATCCAGGGCCTCAAGCTCCCGGGCGAACACAGTGGTCGCCTCGCCGCCGGGATACAGGCCGATGTGCTTTTTTGCCGCGGCAAAATGGATCAGATTCTGCCCCTTCCAATAGGTGGGCATCGACCAGGAGATGCGCTCCTCCGCCTCCGGGATCGCCCGGCGCAGCAGGGCGCGCAGCTCCTGCAGCATCGGCCGGACGCTCTCCTCCTGGGCCGCGATGTATTCGTCGACGGTGGTCGGCCTGCCGCAGTAGTGGGCCTGTTTGACCCGCCGAAACTCACGCCCACACTTCGGGCATTTCCATTTGTCCATAGCCATCCCCCGCTATTTCCGCTCCGAAAAGGCGTAGGCCTCTTCCAGCCAGCCCAGCAGCTCCTCGTCCAGCTCTTCCTCGGTGCCCAGGACGATGTGAGTCGTCCAGCGGCCGGGATAGACCTCCGTTTTCCCCGCGACCCGCGCCGACTCCAGGGGGTACGGCAGGCCCAGAGTCAACGTCAGCCAGGTCGCCGGCAGCTCCGCCTTCCGCTTTACACGCGCAAAAGACACACAGGCGAACACATGCCGGTGGAAATAGGTGATCTGTGTCTTCTGCACCCGTTTTTCCGCCTCCGGGAACCGGGCAAAGAGCCTGTCCTCCAGCGCTGCAAACAGCGGCAGAGCGGCCCGGTGCCCGTCAAAAAACAGCAGACTGTCCATGTCCAACGCTTCCGCGTGCATTTCCATCCTCCCCGCCCCAATGACGTCCCCTGGGTTTCCAGCGATTTCCCTATGCCGGATGCGCCGGGGCTTGCTCCCGGGCATCCCTCTATTCCTTCCGCATCCGATCCCTGCGTTTATCTCCAATCCCTCAAAGGCCCTTGATCAGATACCCGTTGACGATGTCGATGACAAACAGGGCAAAGGGGGCCAGGGTGATCAGCCCATAGGCCCAGCCCGGGAGCTTTTTCGCCAGCTTCCCGATCAGCGGGACCAGCGTGTAGATCAAAAGCGGCGCCGCCACGGCAAACACCAATACCGACCGGAAACAGACGAAGCCGCCGATGTTGCCCCAGTTCCAGCGCTCTATGTTGTAGTCCCACAGGCGCAGGCCGCCGAACAGCTGATAGATCGCCCAGCCCACCAGAAACTCAAAGCCGCCGCTGACGAGGGCGCAAACCAGCACGGTCTTCCCTTTGCTGTCCTTGACCGGCGCTGTGAGAAACAGGAGGATGACCATTCCGAAGGCATAAATCGGCAGCCAGGGCCCCACGCCGTGGCCGCGCCAGGAGAAGTACCCGTCGTTCAGACGGTAAAAGAGCTCCTCATAGACCCAGCCGGAGATCCCGGCGACCACGAAGATGAGCATGACGGCCAGAACGGCCTGTTTTCTGGTGAGCGTTTCGTCCCGAAACGGGTTCCATCGGTCCATGGTTTCTTCCTCCGCTTTCGATTTGATCCGGGCCCCGGGGTCTTGCGCCGCAGGGCCGGGCGGCCTTCCGCTTTTTTGGCTGTTCATCCATAATACTTTTCGATCCCGCCGTAGCCCACGATCCGCTTGTTCCGGCGGGTCTTTTCGACAAAGCTGGTCAGTCGTTTTTAAAACTCCGCCGGGCGCTTTCGCGCCGCTTCGATGTTGGCGATCCGGATGCGCCTGTAAGGCTCGGAAAAGCCCTGGAAATTGGCCCACACGGTCTCATCCGGCCGCAGCTGCGCCAGGATGTCCTCCGGGAACACAAAGGCCCGCTCCAGAACGGGCCGGACGCTGTCCCGGATCTTCGGATGGATCCGGCCGCGCTCATCCAGCCAGCGCAGCCGCTCGATGTTCGGTTGGGAATAGGCGCTCCCCTTCTTCCGGGGTGAAGCGCCGGATGCAGTGGCTCTCGTCCAGGCGGCGGTTCGTGCTGTCGATCCAGCCGAAGCAGAGCGCCTCCTCCACAGCGTCGTTGTAGGAGAGGCTCGCCTCACCGGAAGCTTTGTCGGGAAAGACGAACCAGACCTCCTCCGCCGTCTCAAAGTGCTCCGCCAGGTACTGCCGCCACACCTCTCGCTCGCTGGTACGGAAGGTTTCCATCGTGAATTTCCTTCTGCTGTTTTCTCACGTGATACGAAACTGTGTGCGGAAGATCCGCGGGGAAAAAATGCTCCGGTAGAGCGCCGTGTAGATCTCCCGCAGCTCATTCGTCGTGAAGGGTTTTTCCCGTGGGAGCTCCAGGATCCGATAGTCCACGCCGTACACGTTGGCGGTCAGCTCCGTCTCCCGGCAGCCGATGCGCAGATAGAATTGGAGCCTCCGCTCCCGCTGGGCCCGGCTGTCCGCATCCTCGGCCTTTGCCGGATCCTCCACTTCTCCCACCACGCAGTCCGCGTCCTTCAGGCAGTCGATCAGTCGGCTCAGGAAAAGGGAACCCAGCCCCTCGTCCCGGTGCTCTTCGGCAATGGCCAGATAGTCGAACAGATAGTTGTTTCCCAGTCGGACAAGAAACGCATAGCCCAGGATCTCCTCCCCGTCGAGCAGGACATAGGCGTCGTACGCGTCCCGCTCCCAGGAGCGCCGGATGGTGGCCAGGGGCCTCCGCTCGTTGCGGGAAAAGTCTTTTTTCAGCCGGGCATGATACAGCGCTTCCACCTGGGAAAACGCCGTCAAGCGCCGCATGGTCAGCATGTGTCGTTCTTCGCTCATGGGTTTCTCCTCTATGGCTGCGTGGCTTCCACCCGCCCCAGTTCCGTGTAGATCATGCCGTTTCGCCCCCGATCCGACCGCATGAGGGAGATCTCCCTCACGGCCATAGCGGCCGGCGGGAGCCGGACTCCCGCCGCATCCTTCGTTGCTCTCCGGAGCAGGGTGATGTGGGGCGAGAAGCGCTTGCGGTCAAAGGGGATGCCGCTCTCGGCAAGGGCCCTGCGCACACGCCGGGCCACAGCGTTCAGCGGGGCGGAGGCCTCGAGCCCGGCCCACCAGAGATCCCCGAAGCAGCCGATGCCGTCCAACGTGAGTGTGAACGGGGTGAAGACCACCGTGTTCAACGCATCCAGCACCGGCTCTGCAGCCGGGCAGTCCCCGAGAAAGGCCAGGGTCAGGTGCAGGTTTTCCTCCGGGGTGTAATTCCCCCGCACGCCCCGCGCGTACATGGCTTCCTGCGCCTGGCATAGTGCCTCTCTCATTTCTTCCGAAAGCCCGATGGCGACAAAAAGTCTTATGGCATTTGCTCCGTTCTTTTTCAGCCGGTCCCGTCGTTCGCTGCTGCCCCTGCGTTTCTCCGCGGGGTCTTCGCTCTCGTTCCGCTCCCTTTCGCTCCCTGCGCGGCCGGGAGCGGGCCGTCATGCGCAGGTATGGGGGACCCCTCCGTTCTCCGGAAAGCCGGACGGCAAACCAGTTTTCTTTGATTATACTCCATAATCTCACAAAATGCGAGATTGATTATCGAAAGAATTGGGGCTGCCGCCGCCCTCGATCCGCCGCCTTCACCTGTGAAAAGCTGCCGCAGAGAGCGCCCGGCGATGGGCGTGAAGCTCCGGTGCCGGTTCCCGATCGGATACCGCCGGAGCTTCGCTCAGGGGAGGCAGCGGCCGAACCATCCGATCGCTCCCCGGGGAGGTGTCCGCCAGGTGCTGAAAGGTCAGCCGGCAGCCCAGCCCCTCCCTGCCAAAAGCGGAAAAGGGGGCCGGAAAAAACGTCGGCCGCGTCTTCCTGGACTTTGCCGACGACTTGAAAGCAGGAGCTCGTTTCCGAGCTCCTGCTTGCTGCCTCTATCCGGTTTAGCGCAGGTCAATATCGCGGACGACCGTGTAGCCGGAATTTCCATTGACCTCGATCTCATATTCACTGCCGAAAGCATCCTCAAATTCGATCCGGTAAACATAGATCGCGTCAAAAATGCTCCCCGCATAGCGCAGATGGCGATGGGCATAGTCCACATAGAAGGAAGACGCCCGCTCTTCTCCCACCTGCTCCACCAGGCATTCATAGGCGGCGTCGATCGCCTGTGCTTTCGTGATCCGCAGTTTCCCGGAGGCGGAGATGTTGGAGGGGATAAAGAGAATGCCGCAGACGACGGCCGCCGTCGCAAGCAGGCTGCACAAGACGATGACCACCGTACGAAGCAGGGTCTTGTGGTTAAAAGCCTTCCGCGCCTGCCGGACGGTTTCTGTTTCCGCCGGGCGGATCCCGGGGTCTGCAAGGTCCGGGTGATCCAGAATGGCGCTGATCCTTCGCAGGTTTTCAAGTTCCCGGGCGACAAAGGCCGCCTCCTCATCGCTCGCGGTCCCGTCCCGAAGTCTCTGGTATGCCTCTTCGAAATTCATGCTTGTCCCTCCATGATCGTTTTCAGCTTTTCCCGTGCTCTGCACAGCAGCACCTTTGTGTTGGCCTCGCTCTTTCCCGTGATCTCCGAAATGCTTTTGATGGGGAGCCCGGAGAAATAGAAGAGAAGTATGGCTTCCCTTTGCGCGTCCGGCAGCAGGTCGATCGCCCGGTACAGCGAGCGATACTCCTCCTTGCGGATGATGCCGTCCACGACCTCTTCCCGGGAGTCCGGCAGATCCTCCGGAACGTCCTCTCCGGTAAAGCGTCTGCTTTTCCGGCAGATACTGATGAATTCGTTCCGGCAGACCGTCAAAAGCCAGGGTTTGAAATCCCGGATGGAGTCGTCCGAAAGCGTCAGGGCCTTGAAGAAGGCGGTGGAGACGATGTCCTCCGCGACGGTCCGGTTCCGGCAAAGAGAGATCGAATACAGCAGCGCTTCGTTATAATACTGAGAAAACAGCTGATCGCTGATATCTGGTTTCATATAACAGATGCCGCTTCTTTCTGAAGTGTTCTGTCTGATAGACGCAGAACCGGGAAAAAGGTTACAGGTTTTTTTGCGGGCAGAAAACGATGGTGGCCGTCGTCCCTTTACCCGGCTCGCTGTCGAGCATGACCTTTGCCCCGTGCAGCTGGGCGCCGTGCTTGACGATAGACAGGCCGAGCCCTGTGCCGCCGATCTGCTTGGAGTGACTCTTGTCCACCCGGTAAAAGCGTTCAAACACACGATCCTGCTCGTCCGTCGGAATGCCGATCCCGGTGTCGGTGACCGAGACGGACGCTTTCCCGTCCGCCTCCTTCACCCGGACCGTGACGGAGCCCCCGTCGCGGTTATACTTGATCGCGTTATCCACAAGATTGAAAAGCATTTCCTGCACGACCGGGAAACCCCCCTGGATCACGGCATGGCTTCCGACAAGCGTCAAGGCGATGTTCCGCTTTTCCGCCTGGGGCTCCAGGTTTGCAAGCACATCCGCCGCCACGTCGTAGAGGTCCATGTCCTCGGCCTCCGGAAAGCCCTTTTCCTCATCGAGTTTGCTCAGGCGCATGATATCGTCCACACGCGTGATCATCCGCTGGGACTCCCGGTAGATATCCCCTGCAAATTCCTTGACCTTGTCTGCCGGAACGAGGCCGTCCCGCATCAGCTCCGCGAAGCCGGAGATGGACGTCAGCGGTGTTTTCAGCTCATGGGACACATTGGCCGAAAACTCCTTGCGCAGGTTTTCTCTTCGTTCGATCTCCTCCCGGATGGCTTTTTTCTGCTCCTGGATCCGGGTCACCAGGGGCGCCAGCTCCGGGTACGTCTTGGCCGGGTCAAGGTCGTCCAGGTCCAGCTCGTTGATCGGCTTAAGGACCATCTGTGCCACCTTGAAGGCCATAATCCCCGATACGATCAGCACCAGCAGCAGCACCCAGAGCACCGGGCTGACGGCAAGCAGCGCATAGCGAACGGCGGACAGCGGACGCGAGAGGCGAAGCACGGTCCCGTCATCGCAGAGGAAGGCATAATACATGGTGCTCTCTCCCATGGAGGTGGAGTCCCGCACCCCTTGCCCTTCCCCTTTTTCCAGGGCGGCTTTCACTTCCGCATAGTCGCTTTGGTTGCCGCTGTGGTCTGCAAATTCGCTGTCGTACAAAACCGTGCCGTCCGCTGCGATCCAGGTGATGCGATTGATGTTTTCCAGGCTTTCGAGATATTCCTGCCCGCCGGTTTTCAGCCCGCTGGCAGCATACACCGCCTCGCCCTTCAGCGCGGCATAGGTCTCGTCCAAGGTCTGCGAATACTGCAGCGCAAAGAAAAGGGCCGCGCAGAAAATGAGGATCAACGCGCCGAGCATAAAGGTGTTGACAAAAATCTTTCTCCTCATTTCTCTCCGTCCTTCAGTCGATAGCCGACACCGCGCACCGTTTCGATGGCCGCCCCGCATTCGCTCAGTTTGGCCCGGAGCGTGCGGATATGCACATCCAGCGTGCGGTTTTCCGGCTCGCTGCCCAGATCCCACACCCGGTCCATCAGATAGGAACGCGTGAGGACCTTTCCTTCGTTCTCTGCCAGCAGGCAGAGCAGCGAGAATTCCTTTGCGGTCAGGGGGATCCGCTCGCCCGCGACCGTTGCCTCATGGCTGTCCGGTGAGAGGCGCAGCCTTCCGATGCGGTATTCTGCCGCTGCGGCAGCCGGCCCCCTTCGGCGCAGCACCGCGCGCACCCGCGCCATAAGTTCCATCATTCCGAAGGGCTTGACCATGTAGTCGTCCGCACCGGCGTCCAGCCCTTCCACCCGCTCATATTCCGAGCCCTTCGCCGTAAGCATGATGACGGGGACGTTCCCGGTTTCCCGCTTTCCCTTCAGCTTTTTCAAAACAGATATGCCGTCCTCTTCCGGCAGCATGATATCCAGCAATACCAGCTTCGGAACGGCTTTCTGCACCGCTGCCCAAAAGGCGGACGGCTTATCGTAGCCTTCCGCCTCATGGCCCTGACTCTTCAAAGCATAGACCACCAGTTTGCGAATACTGTCATCGTCTTCCAGCAGGTAAATCATCCGTGTCACCTCTTACCCGGAATAGTAGCACAAAAGGCATGCGCGGAACAAGGACTTTACATAGATTTAACCTTATACAGGTGGAGGATTTAACGCAGAGGACTACACTGCGAGAAGATTTTGTCGATTTGGGTGATTGCATGAGTATTCCAGAAATCTTCTCTCTGCTTACCGGCGTGGCCATGTTCCTGTTTGGCATGGGACTTATGGGCGACGGGCTGAAAAAAGTATCCGGCAGCAAGCTGGAGCCGATCCTGTACCAGCTTTCCGGCACGACGCTTCGCGGCGTGCTGCTGGGGACCGGCGTTACCGCCGTGATCCAATCCTCCTGCGCCACCGCGGTCATGACGGTCGGTTTTGTGAACTCCGGCATGATGAAGGTCCGCCAGGGGATCGGCGTCATTCTCGGCGCGATCCTGGGCACCAGCATTACCGGGTGGGTCATTTGCCTCAGCTATATTGAGGGGGCCGACGGCGTTGCCCAGTTGGTCTCCACCGCCACATTGACCGGGCTGGTTGCCGTTGTCGGGATCGGACTGCGGATGTTTGGGAACAAACAGGTTTACCGCCACGTCGGAGACATCCTCATGGGCTTTGCCGTTTTGATGGTGGGAATGAGCACCATGTCCTCCGCCGTCAGCGGGCTGGGAGAGGCCGACTGGTTCATCAACGCTTTGACCAGAATGTCGAACCCTGTGGTCGGAATCCTTGTCGGTACACTCTTTACGGCGCTCCTCCAATCCGCATCCGCCGCTGTGGGCATCGTGCAGGCGCTGAGCGTGACCGGCGCCATGAGCTTTGAAGCCTCCCTTCCGCTTCTGATGGGCGTCGCCTTCGGCGCTTCCGCTCCGGTCCTGTTCTCCGCCATCGGGGCCAGCGTTGAGGGCAGACGTGCCGCGCTGGTGTATCCCGTCGCCACCGGCTTCGGCGTTCTGGTATGCGCCTGCCTGTTCTATATCGCAAATGCGGTTTTCCGTTTCCCGTTCCTGGGGCAGATCATGAATCCCTTCTCTCTCGCCGCCGTCAACTCCATCCTGCGCTTTGTGATGATCCTGCTCCTGCTTCCCTTTACCGATGTGATCGAGGCCGTGGTAACTGCGTTGGTAAAGGATCGCAAGGAGGAAAAAGGCGCGGCCGCTATTCGCCTGGAGGAACGCTTCCTCGCCTATCCCGCCCTGGCCATCGAGCAGTCCAGGCTGACGATCAACGAAATGTCTCAGGTTTCCGAAAAGTCGCTGCACGCGGCTTTGGCCCTCTTCTCCGGCTATAGCGAGAAGGGCTTCGAGCAGGTAAAGGCCCTGGAAGACGACGGGGATCGCTATGAGGATGCTCTCGGCACCTACCTCATCCGGGTCACCGGGCAGGAGATGACAGAGCCGCAGAACGAGGAAGTCAGCAAATACCTCCACACGCTTACCGATTTTGAGCGGATCTCTGACCATGCCCTGAACCTGGCGGAGAGTGCGAAAGAGCTTCACGAAAAGCGGCTGTCTTTTTCCCCCAACGCGAAACGGGAGCTGGACATTCTCTTTGCCGCGGTCAGTCAGATCATCAGTATGACGATGACCGCATTCTGCGAGGGAGATCTATCGCTGGCAATCCGTGTGGAGCCCCTGGAAGAGGTCGTGGACGAGCTCTGCGAACAGATGAAGCTCAACCATGTGGAACGGCTGCAGCAGGGCGTCTGTACGATCCAGCAGGGCTTTGTGTTCAACGATATCGTCACGAACTGCGAGAGAGTCTCCGACCACTGTTCCAACATCGCCGTTGCCATGATCGAGCTTTCGCGAGATGATTTCCGCACCCATACGTATGTGCACGCGCTGCAGGAAAAAGGAACGCCGGAGTTTCAGGAAGCCTACGAGGAATATGCCCGCCGTTTCGCCATATAAGCGGGGATTGACAGAGGTTCCCGTTTGACTCTGCCGGGCTCCGGGGCCCTGTGCGCCGAAGACGCATCCCGGGCGCGGAAACGCTCCACAACAGAAAAACAGCACGCAAAAGGCATACCGGTTAAAATGCCGGTATGCCTTTCCGATATTTCCTATGGATGGCGCCCGTCCATCCCGTTTCTTTTTGTCAGTCTTTGCTGCTTCGCGCCGGGTTTACTCCGCCGTCGGGAAGACGCAGAGCTCCACATCGCTCAGGGGGAAGCTGACACAGGGGTGGATCCAGCCGAACTTGATATCCCCCAGCCGGCGGCCATCGGCCTCGGCGGGGATATAGACCTG
>JAGAFT010000198.1 GCA_017627975.1 Oscillospiraceae bacterium | reverse complement strand
TCCTGCAGCATGCGATATGCCTTCCGTTCCGAATAAGCTGCCTGGGATTCTTTTACCATCCCAACGAAATCCTTTGTGGTAAACGACTTGTTCTCTTTCAAGAAGCTTGTGATTCGATCTTGTTCGTTCATCCTCTCCACCTCCTTCAGCATATTGCAGTTTTGTCACTTTTTATTCTTTTTGACGAAACCGCACAGCGAGGTAGGGACGTAAGCGTAAAATACTGCGTAACTGTCCGACAAAGCATACCTCCGATAGAATAGTAGCGTAGAAGGAGGTGCATCATGGACAAGGCAGCAATGAATCAACGCCGGAATCAATGGTATCAAATCGTTCTCGACTGCACCAACCGCGATCCGGGGATGTCCAAGAAAGCATGGTGCGCGGAGAACGGCATTAACTTCAGAAGCTTCATGTACTGGCAGCGGTCCTTCCGTAATGACGTCACCAGCGTTATGTTGCCTGCAACCGGCAAGACAGCGGTATCTACTGCTCTTTCTAATCCGCCGGTCCAGGCAGTTCCGGCATTCGCCGATATCACCGAGAAGTTCCAGGAGTCAGCCGCCGAGCCGGATTATTCCGTTCAGGCCCGTCCTGCAGAGTTCATCCCGGAGGTCATGATCCGTTCCGGAGCATGCGAGATTTATGTCGGAGGAAACGTCAGTACCCGCACATTGAAAACAGTGATGAAAGTGCTCGCCCATGCTTAGGGACGGCACCGGCTTCAAAAAGGTGATCATCTGCTGCGGCAAGGTAGATCTCCGCCGCGGGATTGACGGCCTGGTGGCCTACGTTCGGCTGAATTACGGTCTCAATCCCATTGAGAAAGGAACACTCTTCCTCTTCTGCGGGAACCGCGCCGACCGGATTAAAGGCCTTCTGTTCGAAGGCGACGGAATGCTTCTGCTCTACAAACGCCTGGCAGAGGGAAACCGTTTCCACTGGCCAAGAACACCAAAGGAAGCCAGAGAGATTGATGCGGACATGTACCGCAGCCTGATGGAAGGGAATCTCCTGGTCGGCACCATTAAGGAGGTGTTCCCCCAGCAGGAGAGATAAGAGCCTGATCGTTACAGAAATATTTAATTTCTATCACTTTATGTGTTGACATGCGTGATATAAAGTGATAGAATAAAGGCATGATGTAACGAGGAGGCTCACTATGGCAATCGTAAAGCAGTACCACAAGGACACGGGCATCACCTACGTCTACGAGTCCGTCAGTTACTGGGACGAGGAAAAGAAGCAGTCCCGTTCCAAACGGAGGCTTATCGGCAAGCTCAATCCGGAGACCGGGGAGATCATTCCCACCGGGAAGCGCGGTCCCAGGCCCAAAGCGGGACAGGAAGAAGCGCCGGACCGGGATGAGGAATACCGGAAGGAGATCAAGGAGCTTACGCTGATCGTTGACAAGAAGGACCTGGAGATCGATGCTCTCCGCAAAGAGAACGGAAAGCTCCGTACGCTTCTTGAGCAGCTGGACAAACGGCTTAATGAACTGCAGACCCTGATTCATTCCGGAGCGGCGGAATGAGACAGGAATTTCAGGAACTCCTGAATTCCATGTCGGCCATGACAAGGGAGGAGATCATCCTCTCTCTTTTCTCTGTCTTCGAAGATGTATCCGAGCGTTTAGCCGCTTCGGACGAACTGAGCAGTTCCGTTACGGAGATGGCCCGCCAGTACCAGGAGATGAAGGAGGAGAATGCCTCCCTGAAAGCAGAGAACAAGGAACTCCTTAAGCAGAACCGGCACCTGACGGAGCAGCTCACCCTCAGGAAGAACGACCTCTTCGGCCGCAGCTCGGAGAAGCTTCCGGATCTGGAGTCGATCGGGGATGATCCGCCGGAGGATCCCCTCCAGGAAGAGCCGGCGGAGGAAGAACTGCCACAGAACGCGCCTTCACCGGAAAGGAAGCCCAGGGAGCATCACGGGAAGAAACCGGTGGGGAAAAGAGAGAACGATCTCTCCCGGCTTTCCCGGAAGACGGAATACCGCTTTGATGTCCGCGATTTCGACAGCCGGTACGGGGAAGGGAACTGGCGCGTCTTCAGCTGGCGCATGGAAAGAACAATAGAAAGCGCACACACCGTTAAGCATCTGCGGGTGGTCTATTCTCCTGTTCTTTCGGTCGGCAAAGAGAAAGAGCTGGTCTGCCCTTATTCATCAGAGAAGCTGCTTAAGGGTTCCCTCGTCAGCCCTTCCTTCTTCGCGGAGATGGTTTATGAGAAGTTTGTCCTCGCTGTTCCGTCCTACCGCCAGGAGAAAGCGCTTTTACGTGATGGTGTCATCCTCTCCCGGCAGAACATGACGGGCTGGATCAACCGGTTCGCCCATGACTACCTGGTGATCGCCTACGATTATCTGGCGGATCTTCTGTGCGGCCGTCCGCACAACCAGAACGACGAAACCACCACGCAGGTGATCCATGACGGCCGCAGGCCCGGATCCGTAAGCTACATGTGGGCGCACACCACCAGTGAGCTGGATCCCGGACCGCCGATCATCGTGTTCAGCT
>JAGAFT010000197.1 GCA_017627975.1 Oscillospiraceae bacterium | reverse complement strand
TGGCAGGAGGTCCAGCGCATCCCCGCCACAGCAGAGGCCGAGGGTTCGGTTTCCTATGTCTGCCTGCGGTGTGAAGCGGAAAAAACAGAAGTTTTGCCGAAGCCGGTTACCCCGACGCTCATCCCGGAGCATGTTCACAATTATGTTGTTACCGAGACAATAGAACCTGCCTGCGAAGAGCAGGGATACACGGTCTATACCTGCGACTGCGGAGAAAGTTACACAGAATATACCGACCAGCTCGGCTCTCACCAATGGCAGGAGGTCCAGCGCATCCCCGCCACAGCAGAGGCCGAGGGTTCGGTTTCCTATGTCTGCCTGCGGTGTGAAGCGGAAAAAACAGAAGTTTTGCCGAAGCAGGAGCTCATGCCGGTTACTGTCAATCTGCTCCTGACGCCGGAAGACGCGTTTCTGACTGTCCACCCTGCGCCGACCGAGGAAACCCCGGAACCTCCCGAAATTCCTAAACAGGAAGACGGAAGCTATCTTCTGCTGCCGGGGGACTATACATGGTCTGCCTGGGCAGACGGGTATACCCCCTCCCTCTCCGTACCTTTCACCGTTTCCTTGCCGGAGGACGGCGAAGCCCTTACCCTGGAAATAACGCTGGAAGAACTGGCCCCCTTTGAGCAGACCCAGGCAAGCAGCGCAGGCAGTGTAACCGTGTCTGCCCCGGCGGGTGTATTCCCTGCAGGCGCGGTGCTGGTTGTCAGCGATCCCGATCCCTTGCCGGAGAGGAGGCTGCTGAAAACCGCGTTGAATGCAGCCCCGGTTGCTTTTGACAGCGTAGAAGCTGCTGGAGAGGAGATTGTTTACGATGAGGAGATCATCGAAAGCGACGGCAATGTCCTCTTGGTGAATCCCCGCGGCGCGGAGGAGGAATACAGCGCCATAAATGAAACCGTGGCTTCCTATCGTTATGAGATCAGAGTGGTCTCCGAAGAGGGCGAAGCGCTCCAGCCGCCCGAGGGTCAGAGCGTGACCCTGGCCTTCAGCCTGCCGGAAGCGGAAGATCCCACGCTCCAGGTGAAGGTGACGCATATTCCCGCGGATGGGGAGGCGGAGGAGCTACCCGCCCGGGTGGAGAATGGCACAGTCTATGCCGAGACCACGGGCTTTTCCACCTTCGTGGTGGAGTTTAGCTTTGCCAACCTTCGGTATACCGTCACAGGCGGCTGGCAGACTTCCGTGAGAACAATTCTTGAAAAGGTGCTCCCTTCTGAGGCGGATAGCGGTATCAGCGCAGTGACCTCCAGCGCCCCGGAAATTCTGGAGGTGATAAAACAGGGCGAAGACTGGTTCGTTGAGCCTGTCGCCTCCTTTGATAGTACCATTACGCTGACCATCGATTTTGACGGCGGATATGATTATAAAATCACCGTCACGGTGCCCGGCGTCGCCAGGATCCCCTATCTCAAACTGGGTAACACGGAGTACTGCACAAAGTATACGCGTGTTTCCGCCTTGCGGGACGTAATGGGTGTGACCCTCAAAGACGGCTGGTATGTGGTCGACCAGGACGTGTCCTTTACGGGACACCGCCTCACTGTGCTGGGCGATGTGCATCTGATCCTGTGCGACGGCTGCACGCTCACCTGCAACTATGGTATCCGCACCGCTGTAAATGCCGTTGCCAACACCCGCTTGACGATCTACGGTCAGGATGTGGGTACGGGCTATCTGAAATCCAGTGTTGCATTCGAAAGCTCCGAGGAGAACAAGGCGGGTATCGGCGGAAATCTGGATGAGGATTGCGGCGTTATCACCATTTACGGCGGGAAGATCGAAGCAAAAGCTTATTGCGGCGGCGCGGGCATCGGCGGCGGTGGCCACAAAGGCACTTCTGGCACAGGTATTGGAAATCTGCGCGGCTTTACCATGTATGGTGGGGAAGTGACGGCGACAGGCGGCCTCGACGGGGCAGGAATTGGCGGTGGCACCAGAGGCAACATCACCGGCACGGTCAAAGTAAACGGCGGAGTCTTACAAGCATATGTTTCATCGGAGGGCGGAGCGAAGAACGGAGCTAAGACCAGGTCAGCGGGCATCGGCGGCGGATCAGAGATGGCGCAGGGCGGTGATGTTGAGATCTATGGCGGCACTGTGTATGCAGAGGGATACCTCGGCGCGGGCATCGGCGGCGGAGAAAATGGACATGGCGGCCACGTCACAGTGGCTGGTGGTCATGTTGTCGCAGTCAGCTTGCATGGTGCAGGGATCGGCGGCGGCCAGTACCGCAGCGGAGGAACGGTCGATATCCGTGGCGGGTTCGTCACGGCGATTTCCAACGGGAAAGGCGCGGGGATCGGCGGCGGCAACAGCGGCAACGGTGGCACAGTAAGTGTTTCCGGCGGAACAGTGATCGCAGCAGGCAAGGATTTTAAGGAGGACCATTCAATAATATGGCTCTCCTTGGGCAATAAGCAGGGTAATAAATACGGCTCTACTGCCATCGGCATGGAACTGCTGGCAAACTGGATTGCCAGCATGGTGATGAGGACGAATTTCGGCGGCGCGGGGATCGGCGGAGGTGACGGCGGAAACGGCGGCACGGTCAATATCACTGGCGGCCAGCTGTATATTTCCGGGGGCTCGTCCGACACAGAGGCGATCGGCATGGGGATGAAAGGTGACTCGGATGGCAAGGCCACCATCAGTAATTCCGACGTCAGAATACAGTATGGAAATGATATAAATAAGTTACTTGATCTTTTGCGCACGAATGATGCTCAGCGCAATAAGATCCTCACTACCTACAGGTACATCAATATCTTCCCCTGCGCCCATGAGGACTTGATCTATGAGGTGGTGGACAGGCAATATCATCGGCGCGTCTGTAAGTACTGCAAGTACGAGGAAGCAGCGCAGCCACATACATTTGACGAAAACGGCATCTGCGAGCTCTGCCTGTACAATAAAACCGGAAAGGACGTGAAATACCCCGTCTGGTACCTTGGCACGCAGATCACCTACAGCAACAAGGATCAATATAACTACGATCCGATAACAAAAACATTGACGCTCTCTGGATATGATGGTACTCCCAGCTCGCTGAAAAACGGCGCGGCCATTTACGCGGAGGGGGACCTGAATATTAAGGCGAACGGCAGTATAAACGCGCTCGGGGCGGACTACGGCATCTATATAAAGGGCGGAACACTGACCTTTAAAGAGAACTGTGATACCTTCATTCTCGCAAACAAGTACGGTGTTTTTGCGCCGGACGGCCTGGTCGTCGAAAAAATCAATCACTTGTATGCAGCTGCAAGAAACAAAGACGGCGTCGGTATCTACTACGGGACAAAAATTCCCATCATTAACATCGACACGGACCTCGCCATCTCAACCCCCGCATACGGCAAGCAGGGCAGCGTCGCGATTACAGATAAGAACGGACGAAACGCCCAAAATGTAGAGTTGGTGCCGGGCCTTACCCTCACGTTTGCCGCTGGCGACGGCGGTCTTGGCACGATGCAGCCCATGAAGGGCCTTGTCAAGGATCTGGAGTATACCTTCCCCGCAAACGGCTTCACCCATCAGGACAATTCCTCCCGCGGGTGGACGCTCAGCGGTTGGGAAATCAACGGGCAAACTTACGAGCCGGGCGGGACATTCAAGCTCAGTGCGGACGCGACGGCTACTGCCCGGTGGAGAGAGCATACCCACGACTACAAAATCAAAAGCTGGGAGTGGACCGACCTGACCAAAGCCCAGGCGACTTTCGTCTGCTCCACATGCGGCAGAGTCTATTCACCGTCCACGGGTATCGCCAAAGAGGTCACCACGCAGCCTACATGCGAAACGACAGGAATCAGAACCTACACGGCGATGGCCAGGACGCCCGACTGGACCGTATATACGGATAAGAAAACGGTAGTGATTCCGGCCCTTGGTCATGAATGGGGCTCCGGAGAAGTAACAAAGGAAGCGACGACCGAGGCCCCCGGTGAAAGGACCTACACCTGCAAACGGGATGCATCCCATAAATTCATTGAGGAAATCCCGCAGCTTCCAAAACCGCTCGAACATTCGCTCGTGAAAGTAAAGCGTGAGGAACCTACCTGCGTTCACCCCGGTAATATTGAACACTGGAAGTGTGAAACCTGCGGTGCTCTGTTCTCGGACGAGGCTGGAAAGAACACCCTATTCAATACCGAAGTGACGCTTCCCGCCACGAGGAAGCATACTCCGGAGTCCACAAAGATAGTAACACAGGCCGCAACATGCACCGAACCCGAGCGGTATAGATACGAGGTAAAATGCAAAGTTTGCGGTACGCCCCTCGAACTCCGCACAGGCTCGACAGTCAGCCTCGGGCACGACTGGGGCGAATGGACAGTCACAAAGGCTGCCACAGAAACCGAAACCGGCATGGAAACCCGCACCTGTAAGCGCGATCCTTCCCATACCGAAACTCGTACGATTCCCATGCTTGAGCATCGCCATATCATGACGAAAGTCGAAGCTGTGGCTCCCACCTGCACAGAGAAGGGCAATGTTGCCTACTACAGCTGTTCCGGCTGCGGCAAAACCTTCTCCGACGCGGCGGGTAAGAAGGAACTTCAGGAATCCGACCGTATTCTCCTCGCCTTGGGGCACACTGCCGATACGGATTGGTTCTACGCCGGCGTTGCCAAGGAACCGTCCTGCACGGCTTCCGGCACAGGAAAATATGAGCTGATCTGCGCCCGTTGCGGCGAAACACTCAGCACACGCGAGGTCCAGATCCCTGCCTATGGTCACGCCTGGGGCGAGTGGGAGACGGTCAAAGCCGCCACCGAGACCGCGGAAGGCAGCGAAAAGCGCGTCTGCCAAAACGACGGGACGCACATCGAGACCCGCACCATCCCGGTTCTGGAGCATAAGCACACACTCGAAAGCGTCGCGGAAAAAGCGGCAAGCTGCACCGAGTCCGGCAGCAGGGCTTACTACCGCTGCACAGGCTGCGGCAGGTTCTTTGCCGATGCCAACGCAGCGCAGGAGCTGGATAAAGCCGATCTCATCATTCTGCCCACAGGTCATACCCTGGGTGACAACTGGGTTGCGGTCGGTTCCACCGCTGCAACCTGCACTGAACCCGGCAGTCGGCAGCTTGAACTCTACTGCAAGACCTGTAATGCCCTGCTCAGCTTCCGCACCGAGTCCGTCCCGGCCAAAGGTCACGCCTGGGGCGAATGGGTCACGACCAGGGCCGCTAACGAAGAGGCGGCGGGTGAAGAAGCCCGCACCTGCGCCCATGACGTCAGCCACACCGAAACCCGTGCGATTCCAAAGCTAGCGCATGCCCATCGGCTGGAAGAGGTTGCTGCCAAGGCTTCCACCTGCACGGAGGACGGCAATATTCAATACTGGCACTGCTCTTCCTGCGGCAAGTACTTTGCCGATGCCGAGGGGAAGAGGCAGCTTGGCGCCGAGAGCATTGTCGTTCCCGCTACGGGCCACAGCTCAACACGGAAGACACGCGACAAAATGCTCCTGGATCCCACCTGTGAAGAGTCAGGTCTCAAACTGGTCGAGATTCTCTGCGATACCTGCGGCAAAGTGCTGGAATCCTATCTGGAGGAGACCCCCGCCCTCGGCCACATCTGGGGTGAGTGGCAGGTAACGAAGCCCGCCACGGAAACGGAAACCGGCACTGAGATCCGTACCTGTGAGTGCGATTCCTCCCATACCGAGACTCGTACGATCCCCATGCTTGAGCATAAGCATACCCTGACAATCGTCGAGGCAAAAGCCGCGACGTGTACCGAACCCGGCAACATCACCTACTGGACCTGCAGCAGCTGTGGGAAGCTGTTCTCCGACGCCGCTGGGAGAACGGAAATCACCCGGGACGAGACCGTGGCTGAGGCGCTCGGCCACAGCGCGGGAATTTGGCAACTCAAAGAAGAACAGTCTGCAAGCTGCACAACGACGGGGCATCGAAGCTATGAACTGCACTGCAGTCGCTGTGGCAAACTGCTTGACTCCCGCGATGACAGCATTCCCGCTCTGGGCCACGACTGGGGCAAGTGGGTCGTGACGAAGGAAGCCACGGAGACGGAAAAGGGATTCGAGACCCGAAGTTGCAGACGTGATCCTTCCCATACGGAGAGCCGCTCGATTCCCGAGAAAGCGCATGAGCACGTGCTTATGAAAACAGACGCTGCGGCGGCCACCTGCACGGAAGCAGGCAACATCGCTTACTGGAGCTGTTCGGGTTGCGGCAAGCTGTTCTCCGATGCGGAGGCGAAAAGCGAGATCGACCGGGAGAAAACCGTGATCGCTCCGCTGGGCCATACCGCAGAGGCGGAATGGCGCGTGACAGAAACGAAGGACCCAACCTGCACGGCAATGGGCTACAAAAGCCTGCAACTGCATTGCAGCCGCTGTGATGCGGTCCTCAGCAACCGCCGGGAGACGATTCTGGCTTACGGGCACGACTGGGGTGACTGGACCGTGACGAAGGAAGCCACGGAAACGGAAGAGGGACTCGAGACCCGGACCTGCCGACACGACAGCAGCCACACCCAAACCCGTGCCATTCCGATGAAGGCGCATGTCCACAAGCTGGAGCACATGGCAGCTGCAGAGCCCAGTTGCACCGTGACCGGGAACATCGAATACTGGAAGTGCAGCGGCTGTGGCAAGCTGTTTGCCGATGCAGCGGGGACAGCCGAGCTCAGCCAGGAAGGCACTCTGATTCCCGCAAAGGGACACGCGGCGGAAGATAGCTGGCTGGAAACCACAGAGCGGTCATCGGGCTGCGAAGCAGAAGGAATCCGACGCTATGAGCTGTTCTGCCGGAACTGCGGCAAGCTTCTGAGCACCCGTCAGGAGGCGATCCCGCCCCTCGAGCATGACTGGGGCGACTGGACCGTGACGAAGGAAGCCACGGAGACGGAAGAGGGACTCGAGACCCGAATCTGCAGGCGTGACAGTAGTCATATTGAGACACGCACAGTTCCTCCAACCGGCCATCTGCATACCCTGAACTATGTGGCGGCGAAAGCAGCTACCTGTGAGGACTTCGGAAATGAAGCCTACTGGATGTGCGCAGGCTGCGGGCGGATCCTTTCCGCGGCCGATCGCGAAACGGAGCTGGACGCCGAAGACGTGCTCATCGCACCGCTGGGCCATACGCCCGGCACCTGGCGCTTAAACGGTAAGGACCGTGAGGCCACGTGCACGGAACCGGGAAGCACAGGTTATGACCTGCCCTGCGCAAGATGTGGGGAGATCATCGCCGTGCGCGACGAGGCGACCACAGCCCTGGGCCACGCCTGGGGCGACTGGACCGTGACGAAGGAAGCCACAGAGACGGAAGAGGGACTCGAGACCCGGACCTGCCGACGCGACAGCGGCCATACCGAAACCCGCGCCATACCGAAGCTGGCCCACGTACACGTGCTCGAACGGACGGCACGGGTGGAGCCAAAGTGTACCGTGGCGGGCCGCATCGAATACTGGACCTGCACTGGCTGCGGAGCACTTTTCACAGACGCGCAGGGAACGACGGAGCTTGAGGAGAGCGACACCGTTCTCCCGGCGAAGGGACATCGGACCGACGGAGGAGAAAACTGGACGGAGACCGTGTCCAAAGCCGCGACCTGTACCGCCGACGGATATCGGTGGTTTGAACTGCGCTGCCTCGACTGCGGCGAGCTTCTGAGCACCCGAAGGCAGAGCGACCCGGCCATCGGGCATCTTTGGGGTGATTGGTTTACAGAGGAGTTTGCCACGGAGACCAAAGAGGGGCTGGACAAGAGAATCTGTCAGCATGACAACACCCATACCGAGACGCGCGTTGTGCCGCCGACGGGACACCAGCACAGTCTGGAGTTTGTGCCGGCAAAAGCGGCAGCCTGTGAGGACTTCGGAAACGAAGCCTACTGGATGTGCACGGGCTGCGGAAAAATCTTCTCTGACGAAGAGGGCACCACAGAAACACGCGACGCGATCGTGCTGATCCGGCCGCTTGGCCATGCCCTGGAAGAAACCTGGCGCACCAGCGGCAAGGGAACAGAGCCCACCTGCACCGGGGCCGGCGAAGAGGAGCAGGAGCGCCGATGCACCCGCTGCGGCGAGATCGTCGAGACCCGCACAAAGCAGATCCCGGCCCTGGGTCATGCCTGGAGCGACTGGAGCGTGACCAGAGAGGCAACAGCGGAAGAAGAGGGTCTCGAGACGCGCTTCTGCGCTCACGACAGCACGCACATCGAAATCCGCGTCATCCCCCGACTTGAGCACCGGCACCAGATGACAAAGACAGAAGCCGCGGAGCCAACGTGCACCGTAGGGGGCAACATTGCCTACTGGACTTGCAGCAGCTGCGGAAAGACCTTTGCCGACGCGGAAGGTGGGGCGGAAATCCAGGAGAGTGACATCGTTCTCTCTCCGAAGGGTCACAGTGCAAAAGAAACCTGGGATGATGGCGATATTACGGTAAAGCCCACCTGCACCAAGCTCGGCGTCAAACAGCTTGTGCTGCGCTGCACACGTTGCAACGAGCCTCTTGCCAGCCGTGCTGAAATCATTCCGGCGCTCGGCCACGACTGGGGTGAGCCGGAGTATACCTGGTCGGATGATTTCAGCGTCGTGATTGCGGAAAGAATCTGCAGCAGGGACATCACACATATAGAACAGGAGATCTGTGACGAGATCGAGATCTATGAGCTGATCCCGGCGGCCTGTGAGGAAGAGGGCGAACTCCTCTATTTCGCCGAATTTGAAAACGATGCCTTTGATGACTGGGCGACGGAAAAAACAGAGCCCGTCGGACACGACTGGGGCGAATGGATCACCACGAAGGAGGCGACGAATGACGAAGCCGGAGAGTGGCAGCGTACCTGTAAAAACGACCCGACCCATGTCGAGACGGTCACAATTCCGAAGCTGAACCATGTCCACGATTTGACAAAGGTTGAAGCCAAAGCTCCCACCTGCGCAGGAGAGGGCAACAAGGAATACTGGGTCTGTGATCAGGGTAAAGAGCCATGCGGCGGGGTGTTTACCGACGCGGAAGGAAAGAACGAGCTCGATATTGACAAGTACGGCACCCTGATCCTTCCCGCGACCGGCCATAGCTGGAAGCATGTTTCTACCGGCTGGACAGACGACCTTCACAGTGCAACCTTCTACTTCGTCTGTGAAAAAGATGAGAAACACACCCGTGAAATTCTGGGGGAGATGCTGGAGGAACCCGTCATCACCTATCCGACTCCGCAGAAAGATGGAGCGATCACCTATGTCGTGACGGCATTCCTTGACGGGCAGGCTTACGAAGCCGTCGCCGAGGAGGAAATCCTGCATGCAAGCTATTCCTACACAGAGGGGCAGAACAGCACATGGCTTAAGGGAAGCGGGAAGAATGCTGTGTTCCGCGTCGTGCGCGGCGACGGCAGTTATGACCTGGACAATGACGCACTGACGTTTGAACTCTTTACCGGCATCGAAGTTGATGGTCAGAGTGTTTCGTCAGATAACTACACCGCCGAGGAAGGCAGCGTCATACTCAGCCTGAAACCCGCATATCTGGAAACACTTTCATTGGGATGGCATACGCTGAAATCCAGCTTTATCGACGGCGATGCAACCACACGCTTCCTTGTGGCAAAGCCGCAGCCCTCTCCGGGATCCGGATCAGGTTCAAGCCAGGGCTCAAGTTCAAGTCAGGGCTCAGGCTCGGCAGGCAGTTCCTCCGGTGCCAGGGCTGTCACCAGTGCCAAAACGGGGGATGACAGTTCTATCAGTCTGTGGATTGCGTGCGCTCTCGTGTCCGGAACACTGATGATTTGCTGTGTACAAGCCCTGAAACACAAAGAAAAACGCCGCAAAAAAACGGCAAGGTAAGTGTAAACTGTAGGTACGCTCTTCCATAAATACAACAAACGTGAGACAACCCTCCGTTCATACGGCAATACAGATGTTTTTTCAGTTTGGTTGGATGTTGGTTGGATGTTGGTTGGATAAAGTCTGTTATAATAGAGTGTCAAATAATTTTATTAAAGGAGAAGACCCATGAAAAAACTATTTGCATTGCTCCTCGCGCTGGTCATGCTGTTCGCGCTCTCCGCGACCGCAATGGCCGAAGAAGCCAAGGGCAGCGACGACACTGCTTCCGCCCCCAAAACTCTGAGCTGGTTCACAGCCAGAAGAGGAATCCAGCAGGCCGAGCTTTCCGGCGAGTTCTATCAGGTTGCGGATCTTGATATAGACATCTGGGTTCCGGACCTTCTGCAGCCGGTGGAAGAGGTTTCCGAAAACACCTTCTGCGCTTTTGAGGCTGAAAACAAGGGCGCTGTCATCTCCGTGAACCATCTCTCTTTTGACGGGCAGCCTGAGCTTGAGGATGTCGAAAAGATGGCGGTCGACCAGGGTTCCGTGAGCGACGGACTGTTCTGGATCAATGGCTTCGATGCTCTGGTTCTTGAGACCAAAGCAGAAGATTCCCTTTCTGTCATCATCATGATCACGGACGGCGGCGCGATGGAGTTTGCCTTTGCCCCCATCTCGAATCCTGACGTCTATTCTATGGCCTCTCTGGTCATGTCCACGATTCAGCATCACACCCTCGATGTGGAGGATGTTGCCCTCATGATTGATGCGGACCTGAACAGCTTTTGGACTCAGGATAAAAACGTAACCTATTCCGACGATGACAAAGACCGTTCCATCCACATCGCCATGTGGGAAGACGGCGTCAACGCCGAGACCATCAAGGACATCAACAACTGGGATGAGGTCAAAAATGCAAGAATCGGCCTCTACAACGATTATATGGATGCCTTCGACGGACTCGGTGTCAAGGACATCGCCCTTGGACTGGATTACATCTCTGAGGATCAGGATGTCACCTTCCTGACTCTCGAAAACGGCGAGGTCACCTACGACGCCTTTGCCGACGCCGCCTGATCCTTCCCCCTCGGCAGAAAGAGTTCTCCCCGCCAGCGGCGGGGAGAACTCTTTCAGTCAGTCAATGTTCATTTGTTCAAGCATCCGAAGTTGGTCTCGTCGAGCATAGATGACATTCAAAACGAAGACCTGCTTTCGATCTTCATCAATGCGGTAATACACAAAGAAGTTATTCGCCATGATTCTGCGAATACCTCTGGAGTGCCAAGGTTCATCGTCTACTGGTTTATACCTTGCTGGCATCTCGGAGAGCGTAGCAATCTCTTTCCGAATGGTGCGGATATAGTTTCTTGCTGTATCACGGGCGAGGAGCACATCTGCAATATAGTTCCTTAGTTCAAACAGATCTTCTTCTGCGTCCGGTGTAATGATGATTTTGTATGAGTTCATCAGGCGAGGCCCCTTTCAAGCTCGTCAAAAACAGCATCGAAGGGACGGCCTTCTCCTTTAAGGGATTGATCATAACTATGCTGCAGCTTTGCATCAAGTTCAGTTTTTGTCATACTGTCAAGCGTTTTCGGTTCCGCAGGCACGATTAGTGAAAATGGGACGCCGCGTCTATAGATGATCTGTCTGTAAAGAGAGTTGATAACAACGGAAACAGGGACACCAAGTTTCTGAAGGATGTCTTCCGCTTCGGTCTTAACATCATACTCCACGCGGGCGCTGACAGTTGCGTCTTTCATAGTAGCACCACCTTTCGATAATATTGTATTACGATGTTATGCAGATTGCAAGACAAATATTCAGGGAAGGCTCGATTCTCTACTTTACCGCCATCGACAGATGGCCCGGCTCGGCGACACCACGGCACTGGAGAAGGAGCGCCGGATTCTGGATGAGCAGCTGGGCATCGACGCCAAGGCGGTGAACGACCTGATCGCCCGCAACGCCCGGGTGGCGCAGGACCAGAAGGAATACAACGAGCGGTACGACGCGCTGGTGAGCCGCTATGAGGAGACCGAACACAAGCGTGATGCT
>JAGAFT010000196.1 GCA_017627975.1 Oscillospiraceae bacterium | reverse complement strand
GCTTTACCGAGCCGGGAAAAGCCCCAATTCAGGGTGAGGTGCTGAAAAAGCAGGAACAGATTTACCTGGATATGGGCGTCACGCCTTTGCTGGCTGCACCACAGCCGGTCGAAGCATAGTTATGTGTCCCGGGAATTCAGGATCAATGACTTTACGCCGTCAAAAATGGACTCCTGTATCCTGTTCACCGTGGATATGGAAACATACAGCATCGATCTGACAGATGAAGAACTTCCAATGATCTTTGACGCCCTGGACAGCCAGTGCAGAGGAAAGCTTGGAAAGGGCTGCCTGGATCTGCTTGAAGAGGCAAGAGGAGAAATGTGTGACTGAAAAAAGGCCCTGAGCGGTATGAGCCGCTCAGGGTCTTACTTATTCCCCCTCTTCTGCGCCGTAACAAAGGTGCAGGAGCTTTTCTATTGATTACAGGACAAAAGCTACGTCCCCGTGTCTTCCTATTTACGTCCCCGTGTCTTCCTATTCTACACAGCTTCTTAGAGATTTGACGTCGCTGGATTGTTGCTATTCGCCATCAGCTCTGTTATAATAAAAGAGACCTGCCTATGCCCTTTCAATCTTGACCTCAGCTGAGGGAGCAGCGGCATTGAAATCCGTAGGGAAGCTGGAATTGATATTTCTGATAGAAAAGCTATGAAAGGTTGGTCATAAAATGCGTAAATTGCTTTATTGGTTGATAGTTTGTTTAATCCTTATGGCAATTCTACAAGTCATTGAAGACAATATAGCCTATATTATAATTGGCGCCATTATTATTGTATCCATAATCTTTTTTTGTGTTGTAAATTCAGACGATAAGAAAAAAGCTGAATATAGACCGGTAACTCTACGGCAGATAGCACAGTTTCCAGAGAATGAAGATTTTCTTTATTTCAAAACTCTTTTACTTCTAGACGAAGGCATCAAGTCTTTTACTCCCCATGATCTTGGAGTCATGGGTATTCAAACCACCAGCACATACTACTTAAATCTTTATAATAAAGGATACTATGACAGGATTGCTCATGGTACCTATGCTATTAACAAAGTCAATCTTGGTACCTTGGTAGAGAAATATGACAACGCAGTAAGAGCAAATATAAGCAGAAACAAGAGTGCTTCTATGCACAAAACAATTGCAGCCGCTTCACTTGAAGCATATGAAAATGATTTGAAAGAACTGAGAATCGGGAAAAATAGACGTATAAACCGAGAAGTCATAAATGCGTATCTTGAAAGTTGAAACATACTTATTACTCCGTTGAAGCAAATGATAAACTGGTTCAATATAGTTCTGCCTCTATTTCTCTTAGATATATCAGAAGGAGCGTATTTATTAAATGAATGATCCAAAAGGGAACCAGAATCTACCTGACAAAAATGCATTACTAAAAGCACTTGATTTGGTCTACGACAAAGCTGTCGGCGGAGTACCCGGTGTATCTGGTTGTTGGCAGATTGCAAATGACTATCTCCAGAAATACAATAACAATCCTAAAATTGCTGCGCGAAAAATGGTAAAATCACAAATTCTAAAATGCACAACATCAGGATTCTTGACAAGTCTCGGCGGTCTCCTTACCCTCCCAATTGCGATTCCGGCAAACATTACCACTGTTTGGTTTGTCCAATTACAGATGATAGCAGCAACTGCAGTTATGGCTGGGCTGAATCCGTCTCACGACGAGGTAAAGGCTTTGTGTTATGCTTGTTTAGCAGGTTCCGGCTCCATAGACATAGTAAAACAAGCAGGCGTAAAATTTGCTAATAAAGGTGGGAAAGTCCTCATCAACAAAATCTCTGGAGAAACAATCAAAGCGATTAACAGGAAACTCGGGATGAGGTTCGTCACCAGAGGTGGAACAACTGGCGTTGTGAATTTAGGTAAGGCTGTTCCTCTTCTCGGAGGTCTGGTAGGCGGCGGTTTTGACTTTGCCACGACACGACTTATAGCAAACAGGGCCATTAAGCTCTTCATTGACGATCAAATAATCTAATATCGATTCGTGCTATTTCAAAAAGCAATCTATTCCCCCGCTCCTGCGCCGTAACGAAGGTGCAGGAGCTTTTCTATGGCCGCGGCGCGGAGGCGGTAGACGGAACTCATCTCACAGTGAAGCTCTTCCATCAGGTCGAGGGTGCATTTCTTGTACGGATGGAACAGCATGCGGTCAAGCACCTGCTGCTCTTCCGGGGCGAGGAAACCAAGCGCCGGTCGGCTCAGAGCACTATGGTCTCCGCACTTTCAGGGCCAATCCGGCCCTCCGTTTTGCAGTCCGGGAGCCACAGGGTATAGGCTCTCTCCTCCTCTGCCCGGTTTATAACCGTAAGGATCTGTTCCGTTCCGTCCGTGCGGAAAATGAGCAGCACGTCCGCATCGGATGCGAGGAAGACCGCGTCCCCCGTTCTCAGCGCCGGGTGTGCATTTCGCTTCCCGGCAAGTTCCTTCACATAGTCGTGAAGGGAAGCTGCCTCACGGCTTCGCGCTTCGCCCGAGAGCATTCCGTCCCTGATGGGCCTGCGGTTAAAGGGATCCCCCGTACCGGTCATGGCGAGCTCGTCACCGTAATAGATGCTCGGAACCCCGGGAATGGAAAACTGGATCGCCAGGGCAAGCCGCTCCAGCCGGTCGGCGCGCGCCCAGTCCTCCGGACTCAAAGAGGCCTCCAGCGCCAGCTGGTCCTCGCGGGAACGCTCCTTCCAGCATTCCCCGCTTGCCAAAGCATTGCGCAGGCGCTCCACATCGTGCGAACCGAGAAGGTTCATCAGGCTCCGGTACAGAGGTTTGGGATAGTGCAAACGCTGTGCCGTGAGAAACTCCGCGATCTCAAACGCGCTGATGCGGCGGTGAAGATAGTCCAGAACCGCCGTACGGAAGGGATAATTCATGACAGAGTCCAGCGCCGTGCCCAAGGCATAGCGTCTCCGGCTGCCATAGCTTTCCTTCAGCACCGCGTCTTCCCAGACCTCGCCCAGGATCAGGCTGTCCGGTTTTTCCTTCTTTGCCGCGCTGCGGATCAGCTCCAGGACTTCATCGGGAAGCTCGTCCGCCACATCCAGCCGCCAGCCGGATGCCCCACGGCGAAGCCACTGGCGCACGACGGAGTTTTCCCCGGTCACGACGAAATCCTGCCAGGCGGGATCCGTCTCCTTCACCTCCGGCAGTTCCCGAAAGCCCCACCAGCTTCGATAGTCGTCCGGGAAATGCCTAAAGTCGTACCAGCTGTCATAGGGCGAGGGCTCATTTTGACAGGCGCCGGGTTCCGGGTAATGCCCGTCACGGTTGAAGTAGATGCTGTCCGCACCCGTGTGGGAAAACACGCCGTCACAGAGGATCCGGATTCCGAATCCGTCCGCCGCCTCACAAAGGGCGGTGAAATCCTCGTTCGTCCCGAGGATCGGATCAACCCGCAGATAGTCCGAGGTGTCATATCGATGGTTGGAGCGCGACTCGACAATCGGATTGAGATACAGGCAGCTTACGCCCAGATCCCTGAGGTATGGAAGGCGCTCCCGAATGCCCCGCAGGGTCCCGCCGTAGAAGTCATCGGGAATATAGTCCTTTTCAAAGGGCCTCGGCTGCCAGCGCACCTCCTCTTCCCGGGAGGCATGCAGTTCCGGCGTCTGACGGAGACTCTGATGATAGTCAATTCCCTTCCGGGCCGTGCCGTCGTCGGAGAAGGCGAAGCGGTCCGGGAAGATCTGGTACAGGACGCTGCCCTGAAACCAGGCCGGTGTCTCGAAGCCCCGCGCGGAAACCGTGAGGCGGAATCCGCCCTTTGCTTCCGGAAGCAGCCAGGAATGCAGGCCGTCCGGTGAACGGCAGATCCAGAGCGTCACGTCCCGGCCGGCCGGCCGGATGCGGAAGCGATACCAGAGCGCGGCAGGGATTTCCGGTGCCGCGAACTCAAGCGCCCAGCCCTGTTCACAGGGGGTCATGGGGAATTCTTCGCGGAAATTGTCGCCCCAGAGTTCCAGCACGGCCTCCGTCACGCTTCCCTTCTGCGCCTCAAAGGCGAGACGCAGCTTTTCTCCAGCCGTCACCGCACCGCAGGGAAAGCGGCAGTCTGCAAGCCGGATATCATGGAGGACCGGCGGAATATAGCGCTCGAAATCCCGCATCATCCGAAACAGGTGGCAGCTGCGCGGCTGAAGCCGGTTCAGCTCCTCCATCTCTTCGTCCGTCAGGTCTTCATCGACACAGGCCGCCACATAAGGATAGACGGTCTCCAGATTCAGACCGAAGTCATCCATCAGGATCCGCAGAAACTCCGCCGTAAAAATCGGTCCGACCTTTTCATCCGGCGAGAGCCTGCGCAGGTCTCTCTCCATCTGTCCGGAGCCGAGAAACCGCGCCGCGGCAACCGCCGCGTCCGCCGCTTCCGGAAAGAAACGAACGGAAAGCGAGCCTTCCGGAAGCTCGCCTTCTGAGACGCACCAAGCCCCGCCGCGAAAACAGAGACGGAGCTGCTGCTGCTGTTGATATTCGATTTTCAGGTGATAGTCGGCATCCCATACCTCACGGTAGCTTCCGCCGTATGAGACTGTCTGGGTCAGGTTCAAAAAGTTTCACACTCCAAGTAAGAAATCGCGAAATCAGGCCCTGCGCTTCCGAGGGGCGACCGGCCGGAACTCGAAAAACTGGGCCGAGAGCGCCGGAAGCGTGATCGCCGCCGACCAGTCAAACTCGGTAAAGGCCTGCTTCTTCGCCCGGATCGCCTTTGGGTTGCCCGCGCCGCTGCCGCCGAAGGCGGGATCGTCGCTGTTCAGGATTTCCTTCAGCGTTCCGTTCTGCGGCAGTCCGATTACAAAGCCGTCATACTGAACCGGGGTGAAGTTGAATACACAGACCAGACTGCGGCTGTCGTCGCCGGGGATGCGCAGGAACGCAATCGAGCTTCGGGAAGCATCGTCCACATTCAGCCAGCGGAAGCCGTCCCAGGAATGATCCTGAAGGAAGAGGGCGGGGCTGCTTCGGTAGAGCCTGTTCAGGGCACGTACCCATTCCCGCATGCCACGGTGCTTCGGATAGTCCAGCAGCATCCAGTCCAAAGGCTGCTGCCAGTTCCATTCGATGAACTGGGCAAACTCGCTGCCCATGAAGGTGAGCTTCTTGCCGGGGTGGGCAAACTGGTAACCGTACAGGGTGCGCAGCGAGGCAAACTTCTGGTCATAGTCGCCGCTCATCTTGTTGACCATGGAGCCCTTCCCGTGGACCACCTCGTCGTGGGAATAGGCCAGGACGTAGTTTTCCGCGAAGGCATACATCATCGAGAAGGTCAGGCGGTTGTGGTTGGCCGAACGGAAGAAGGGATCCAGGGCCATATAATCCAGCGTGTCGTGCATAAAGCCCATGTCCCACTTCAGGCAAAATCCGACGCCGCCGACATCGGGCGGGGCCGTGATCAGGGGGAACGCGGTGGATTCCTCCGCGATGGTGACGGCGCCCGGATAGGTGGTCAGAATCGCTTCGTTCATGTTGCGCAAAAAGTCCAGCGCATCGAGGTTGATATAACCGCCCTCGCGATTCGGCGTATACTCGCCTTCCTTCCGTCCGTAGTTGAGGTACAGCATAGAGGAGACGGCGTCGACGCGGATGCCGTCAATGTGGTATTCCTCAAAGAATAGACAGGCGGATGAGACCAGAAAGCTCTGTACCGGAGGGCTTGCATAGTCGAAGATCAGCGTGCCCCAGTCTGGGTGCTCGGCCATGCGCTGTTCCTTGCACTCGAAGAGGTTTGTCCCATCGAAGCGGGCCAGGCCGTGGGCGTCTTTCGGGAAATGAGCCGGAACCCAGTCCATAATCACGCCGATGCCCGCCCGATGGAGGGTATCGACAAAGTACCGGAAATCATCCGGCGTGCCGTAGCGGGAAGTCGGGGCATAGTAGCCCGTTACCTGATAGCCCCAGGAGCCGTCATAGGGGTACTCCGTGACCGGCATGATCTCCACATGCGTAAAGCCCATTCCGGCGCAGTATTCCACCAGTTCATCGGCCACGGTCCGATAGGTGATGCCGTAGGCGGGAGAGCGCCAGGAGCCGAGATGCAGCTCGTAAATGCTCATGGGATCGTTCATGAAGTTCTTCTGCCCTCTGGCCTTCATGTACGCGCCGTCCTGCCAGGCGAAGTGCCCCCCGTCCCAGACAATGGACGCGGTTTCGGAGCGGTTTTCGGACCAGGCGGCGAAGGGATCGGATTTCAGAACGGTTTTGCCGTCCGCGCCGACGATGCGATACTTATAGTGCTGTCCGACGGATACATCGGCCCGAAACGCCACCCAGACGCCGCCTTCCATGCGCTCCATCGGCTGGTCTCCCCAGCCGTTAAAGTCGCCGGTCAGGCTGACGGCCCGCGCATTCGGGGCCCAGACCACAAACCGGTACTCGCCCAGCTCGGGAATCGGCCGGCAGCCGTAGCAGAGCCAGGCCTTTCTTGCATGGCCGGTGTTAAACAACCAGATATCGTCTCGAGGGATAAAGGAAAGATGCCGTTCGTCCATTGCGTTTCTCCTTTCCATTGCGGCCCGCGGCTGCTGTCATACTCTTTAACGGGATATACCTCACCGGGCAATCCATTCCGCCATGCTGTCATGAAGGCAGGATGATGTTCAGGTCAAAGGCGCCGTCAACGCCGCCGGCATAGGTTGAATCAGTCTGCTGCCAAATCGAATACGTTTGGATATAGGCCGGAAGGCGGTTTTCCACCGTATAGCTCGCCATCCAAAGCGGGAGATACTTCACCGCCTCGGTGTCGAGGTCAAAGCGGGCATAGCCTTCCGAGGCATAGAGGCCGGCTTCGTAACCGGCCTGCCGGATCGCAGTGCAGAAGCTTTCGATCACATCGGCGCGTTCGCCCGGCGTCAGGCTGTCCGAACGTCCGTAGGGATAGTCGCCGGAATACTCCATATCGATGTAGACCGGAAGCTCCAGAGGAAAACCGTTCAGGGTCTCCAGTGCTGCCTCCGCTTCCTCCTGCGCTTCGGCGGGATTCACCGCGGTGGAATAGAAGTAGGCCCCGACCTTCAGGCCGGCTTCCCTGGCCAGGCGCAGATTGGCCTGCGTTTCGCGGTCGCCGTACAGCTTGCCGCTGCCGCCCCAGCCCCGTCCGCCGAGGCGGATGATGACAAAGCCGAAGCCCTGATCCCGCAGGGCGGAGAAATCAACCTGATTGTTGAACTGAGACAGATCGAGGCCGATCTCCTCCGCTTCCCTGCCGTTTTCATCATAATAGCGGAGTGTTCCGCCGATGTTTACCAGATCGGCAAATGCGGATGCCGAGGTCAGAAGCGTCAGGCAGAGCACAAGGCTGAGGAGCGCCGGAAGCAGCCTTTGTTTCACTTGAGTGTGACGCGCTTGTAAGCCTTCTTGCCGCGCCGCAGCAGGAAGCCCTTGCGGAGCTCGTCCTCCGTGATCATGCGGGCGGGGTTCTTTTCGACCTCACCGTCCAGGCTGACACCGCCCTGCTGGATATTGGTACGGGCGTCGCTGCGGCTCTTGCAGAGTCCGGCCAGGACAAGCAGCGCCGGAAGCGTGATTCCGTCATCAGAGAGCTCTTCGGCACCGACCTCGACCACGGGGGCATCCCCGCCGTCGGAGGCGCCGCCGGAGAAGAGCGCACGGGCCTGCTGCTGGGCCTTGTCGGCTTCCTCTTCACCGTGCACCAGCGCGGTAAGCTCCCAGGCAAGAATTTCCTTCGCGCGGTTGAGATCGCTGCCCTCCCAGGAGGACATCTCGTCGATCTGCTCCAGCGGCAGGAAGGTCAGCATACGAAGGCACTTCATCACGTCCGCGTCGCCGACGTTGCGCCAGTACTGATAAAAGTCGTAGGGGCTGGTCTTGTTCGGATCAAGCCACACGGCGTTGCCCGCGGTCTTGCCCATCTTGTTGCCGCTGGAGTCGGTCAGAAGCGTGATGGTCATCGCGTGCGCGTCCTTGCCGAGCTTGCGGCGGATGAGCTCCGTGCCGCCCAACATATTGCTCCACTGGTCGTCGCCGCCGAACTGCATGTTGCAGTCATAGTGCTGGAACAGATAGTAGAAGTCATAGGACTGCATGATCATGTAGTTGAACTCAAAGAAGCTCAGGCCGCGCTCCATGCGGTTCTTGTAGCACTCGGCGCGAAGCATGTTGTTCACCGAGAAGTGGGTGCCGACCTCCCGCAGCAGCTCGACATAGTTGAGGTCCAGCAGCCAGTCGGCATTGTTGACCATCAGGGCCTTGCCGCCCGAAAAGTCGATGAAACGCTCCATCTGTCTGCGGAAGCACTCGGCATTGTGGTTGATGTCCTCTCTGGTCAGCATCTTGCGCATATCCGTACGTCCGGAGGGGTCACCGATCATCGTCGTGCCGCCGCCGATCAGGGCGATGGGAGTATTGCCCGCCATCTGCAGCCGTTTCATCAGGCAAAGCGCCATGAAATGCCCTGCCGTCAGGCTGTCGGCAGTACAGTCAAAGCCGATATAGAACCGAGCCTTGCCGGCATTGACCAGCTTGCGGATTTCTTCTTCGTTGGTTACCTGCGCGATCAGGCCGCGCGCAGTCAGTTCTTCATATACTCCCATTTGTCTTCTCCTTGTCGTGATGTTGAATCTTGTATTGCGCCGCGTAACCAAGCTGTTCCTCTGCCGAGCGCAGCGTGGTTTCGGTGATATTGTCGCCGCCGTGCAGACGGGCGATTTCACGTTGACGGCCGAGGTGATCCAGCGGAATCACTTCGGTGAGGGTTCTCCCCTCCTGTTCGGTTTTGACGATGACCGCGTGACGGTCGGCCATTGCCGCGATCTGCGGCAGATGGGTCACACACAAAACCTGCTTCTCACCGGAGAGTTGGGCAAGCTTCTCGCCGACACGCTGTGCCGCAATCCCCGAAACGCCGGTGTCAATCTCGTCAAAGATCAGCGTCGGAATCGGGTCCGAACGGGAAAGGACCTGCTTCATGGCCAGCATGATCCGGCTCAGTTCGCCGCCGGAGGCGATCCGGCTGATGCGTCCGGGAAGCTCTCCCCGGTTCGCCGAAAGCAGGAAGCGGGCGCTGTCCAGCCCTGCGGGGCCAAGCTCCGTCAGGGGGGTAAGCTCCACCTGGAAGCGCGCCGCCGGCATGGACAGATCGTGCAGTTCCTTTTCAATCAGACTTGCAAGCCTTCCGGATGCGGTCTCACGTTTTTCCCGGAGCGCTTCCGCCAGGGCGATACAGTGCTTTTCCTGTTTTTTGATCTCCCTGTCCAGCTGCAAAAGACGTTCCTCCGAGAAGCTGATCTCTTCCAGACGGCTTCGGCATTCGTCCAGATAGGCCGGGAGGTCTTCCAGGCTGCGCCGATACTTCCGTTCCAGACGGCTCAGTTCCCGCAGCCGTTCTTCGATGCGGTCGTATTCTTCGGGAGAAAAGCTGAGCGATTCTTCAAAGTCGCGCAGGGTCTCCGCGGCATCGCTCAGCAGAAAGATCGCCTGCTCCAGCGTGTCGGCCGCGCTGCCCATCTCCGGTGCGAAGCCTGCCGCATGGCGGCACTGCCAGGCGGCCGTCTGTGCGCCGCTCAGCGCCCCCTCATCTCCGTTCAGGGCTTCCGCAGCGATGTGGAGCGCTTCGGTCAGCTTTTCGGAATTGCGCAGGAGGTCTCGGCGCGCGGTAAGCTCCTCTCGTTCCTCCGGGCGAAGAGACGCGCGTTCCAGCTCCGCAACCGCCTCGGTAAGCCGGAGGGAGAGCCGCTCCTTCTCTTCCTCATCGAGGTTCAGCCGCTCCCGCTCCTCCCGCATGGAACAGAGGGTATGATAAGCGTCACGGTAGGGCTCCGGGTCCAGACCGGCAAAGCGGTCCAGGGCTGCGAGATGCCGTTTTTCATCCAGGAGCTGAAGTCCGTCGTTCTGACCGTGGATTTCAAGAAGCCTGCTTCCAAGTTCTCTCAGCTGCTGGGCGCTGACGGGGTTTCCGCAGATGCGGCAGCTGCTCTTGCCGTCCCTTGTGATCCGGCGCTGGACAATCAGCTCGTCCGAGTCGTCATCGTCGTCAAGCTCATTGTCCCGAAGCCACTCCGCCGCATCTGCGCGGTCAAATACCCCGGTCACTGTCGCCCGCTCCGCACCGCTGCGGATTAGGTCCCGGCTGACACGGGCGCCTGTGAGAGCCGCGATGCTGTCGATGACGATGCTCTTGCCTGCGCCGGTCTCACCGGTCATGACGTTGAGTCCGGCATCGAAACGGATGTCCGCCCGTTCGATCACGGCGATATTTTCAATTCTGAGTTCTCGCAGCATGGCTCTGAATACCTCAATACCTGAGTGTCTTAAAACAAGTGCTGTATTTCCTCAAAAAGGGCAAGTGCGGCGGCGTTGTCACGCATGGCAATAAACGCCGTATCATCGCCGGCCAATGTTCCCACCAGGCCGTCTACCTCAATGGCATCCATCGCGCTGCAGGCCGCGGACGCAAGACCCGGAAGTGTCCGAAGGACAAAAAGGTTCTGTGCCACATCGTAGGACACGACGCTCTCCCGGAAAATCTTCTGAAGCCGCTGCAGATGATCGCCGGATTCACGGCGGGTCGCAGCGTAGCGGTATCCTCCGTCGGGAGAAACCTCTTTGGACAGATGCATATCCCGGATATCTCTGGACAGCGTTGCCTGCGTGGTGTGGATTCCCCGCAGTTCCAGCGCATGCATCAGCTGGTTCTGCGTTTCGATGGCCTCGGTGGAGATGATTTCCAGAATCACTGCTTGACGGTTGCTCTTCACGGTTTTCATTCCTCCTTTCTTTCATTTTTGGTATTAAAAAACCCATTGATCCGGGTTTTACCGACATTTGTTCAGGACAGCTTTGCAAGCTGTTCAAAAAAGCTTCTCTTGCACAGGTCAATCATCGGGACACAGCGATCAGCGCAGCGGATCTCCAGCAGGTCGCCGCTCTCCAGGTCCGCAAGCTGATACCCGTCCACCGCGAGATAGGCCCGCCGCCCGGTGAGCTTCTCCGTCAGAACGCGCACCGCGCGCTTCGGGGACAGGACAAAGGGCTTGGCCGAGAGCGTATGGGCACAGATGGGCGTCAGAAGAATCGCTCTGGCATCGGGTTCCGCAATCGGGCCGCCGGCGGACATGGAATAGCCGGTGGAGCCGGTCGGCGTGGCAACGATGAGGCCGTCTCCCGAAAAGGAAAACATCTCTTTGCCGTCCGCCCAGGCGGTGGGCTGGATGCATTCACCGTAGCCGTGGACCACAACGTCATTCAGCGCGTAGTCATGCAAAATCGCCTCTCCGCCCCGCAGCAGGGAAACCTCCAGCATCATTCTCTCGCTCACCGGTACCCCGGGTTCCAGCGCCTGCACAATTCCGGGCAGTTCCTCCGGTTCCATGCTGGTCATGAACCCCTTGGTGCCAAGGTTCACCCCGAGAATTGGGATCTCAGCTCCGTCCAGTTCGCGTACCACCGCAAGGATGGTCCCGTCACCGCCCAGAACCACCACATGGGTCAGCTCGGGCAGGACCTCCCGGAGCGAACAGATTGTCATGTTCTCCGGTGCCTGCCAGTCCGATTCGGTGAAAACCGGGCAGACACAGGTCTCATAGCCCGCCGCGGCCAGAAGCGCGCGGCACTCACCGGTTCTGATCAGACCTGCATCGCGATACGGATTCGGACAGAGCGCTATCATCATTTTCCTCCGTGCGCGGCTTCCACCACCGCGCTGATATCCAATAGGGGCTCTTCACGCTTTTCATTGACCAGCCAGGCCAGGAACTCGATGTTCCCCTCCGGCCCGCGGATCGGGGACCAGTCCAGTCCCATCACGCTGTAGCCCGCCTCACGCGCCGCTGACATGCAGGTTTCAATCACACTGCGATGAACGGCGGCATCCCGAACGACACCCTTCTTTCCCACCTGCTCGCGCCCCGCTTCAAACTGAGGTTTGATCAGGCAGATATAGTCTGCACCCGGCTTCAGAAACTGCCGGATCACCGGAAGAATCAGCCGGATTGAAATAAACGAAACATCCATCACGGCGGTATCCAGCGGTTCCGGGACCTGCTCCGCGGTGAGATAGCGCAGATTGCAGCGCTCCAGGTTCACCACTCTGGGGTCCTGCCGGAGCTTCCAGGCCAGCTGCCCGTACCCAACGTCAACCGCGTATACCTTCTTGGCCCCGTTTTGCAGGAGCACATCCGTAAATCCGCCCGTGGAGGCGCCGCAGTCGATGCACGTTTTCTCCGTCACATCCACCGGGAAAACCCGAAGCGCCTTTTCGAGCTTCAGGCCGCCCCTTGAGACGTACTTCAGCGTCTCACCGCGCACTTCCGGCACACAGTCGGCCGGAACCGCCATGCCGGGCTTGTCCGCCTTCTGTCCGTTCAGATAGACGGCACCGCTCATGATGATGGCTTTTGCCTTTTCCCTGCTCTCGGCAAGCCCCAGATCGAAGACTCTCTGATCCAGCCGGGTTTTACTCATGCCCGCGCTCCCGAACCAGTTCTTCTCCCCGGGCGGCAATGGATGCGGCGTCCAGGCTGTAGTCCATCAGGAGCTGGGCTCTCCCGCCATGGGGGATGATCCCTCCGCCGAGGTTCAGCATGGAGGACCGCAATGCGATTCCCTTCTCCGCCGCAAGCGCAGAGAGCACCGTGCCGACGCAGCCGGCCTCGCAGACTTCCTCCGCCGTCAGCAGCAGGCCGGTCTTTTCAAGAGAGGCCAGGACCAGCGGAAAGTCTTCCCCGCTGATTTCACCGAGCTTGATCACTTCTGCCGAAATCCCTTTTTCCTTCAGGATCCCCGCCGCGCGCTGCACCTCACAGATCATGGTCCCATAGGTCACAAGCGTAAGGTCGCTTCCCTGCTGCAGAACGGCTTCCTTTTCCGGGTGGAGCGCACCATAGCCGCACTCTCCGCCCCTCGGATAACGGATCGCCGCCGGTCCTTCTGTCTCACAGACGGCCGTTTTCAGCATCACCTGCAGTTCCGCAAAGCTCGCGGGACAGAAAATCTTCATTCCCGGGACCGTTCTCAGATAGGAAACGTCGAAGATCCCGTGATGGGTCTCTCCGTCACTTCCAACCAAACCCGCACGGTCCACCGCAAAAACCACGTGCAGCTGCTGCAGGGCGACATCATGGATCAGCATGTCAAAGCCGCGCTGCAGGAAGCTCGAATACACCGCAAATACCGGTGTGAGGCCCTGCTTGGCCATACCGGCCGCCATGGACGTGGCGTTGCCCTCGGCGATGCCGACATCGGTGAAGCGTTCGGGATACCGGGCCGCAAAGCTGTCAAGGCCGGTGCCGTAGGTCATGGCCGCCGTAATCGCCACCAGTTCCGGTTTTTCTTCCGCAAGTTGACAGATCGTCTCGCCGAAGCAGTCGGAGAAGCATCTGCCGGCCGGCGCCAGCTCGCCCGTCTCGGCGTTGAAGGGGCCGACGCCGTGGTAAATCTCCGGATGCTTCTCGGCGTACTCCACTCCGTGGCCCTTCTGGGTCAGCACATGGACAAGAACCGGCTCTTTGGATTCCCGCGCCAGACGCAGCACCGTTTCCAGCTCTTTCAGGTTATGTCCGTCCACCGGGCCGAGATAGTTCAGTCCCATTGCGCTGAACATGTTCACCGGAAGCAGCTTGTCCTTCATCTTCTCCTTCAGGTCATGGTTGAAGGAGTAGACCGCCGGCATTCCCATGAACACATCCCGATACCAGCGCTTGAACCGGATATATCCCGGGCGGATCCGCATGCTCTGCAGCAGACGCGCCGTCCCGCCCACGTTCGGATCAATCGACATGTTGTTGTCGTTCAGGACGATGACAATGGGCTCCTTGCTTGCCGCCGCGGCCGCCAGGCCCTCATAGGCCAGCCCGCCTGTCAGCGCGCCGTCGCCGATCACGGCAACAACGTCATAGTCCTTGTGCAGCAGCGTGCGCGCCTTCGCCATCCCCACCGCCACGGACACCGAGTTGGAGGCATGTCCGGCAATGAAGGCATCATCTTCCCTCTCATAAGGCTTCGGGAACCCGGACAGACCGCCATACTGGCGCAGGGTATCGAAGCGGTCCCTGCGTCCGGTGATGATTTTGTGGGCATAGCTCTGATGCCCCACGTCAAAGACGATGCGGTCTTTTTCGGTGTTATAGACGCGATGCAGCGCCAGCGTCAGCTCCACAACGCCGAGATTGGACGCCAGGTGCCCGCCGGTTTTGGATACAGACTCCACAAGAAAACCGCGCAGTTCCTGAGCAAGCGCACTGAGCTCTTCCTCCGAAAGACGCTTGATATCAAGTGAAGAGTTGATCGAATGTAAAATATTCATAAATCAGTTGTTCCGCTTCGCTAATTTTGTCGCAAGCGCTTCCAGGAACTCCGTGCTGCTGAAAGCACTGCGCAGGCTGTCACAGGCACGCGCGGTCAGGCGGTCCACCAGCTGCTCACAGGCTTCTTTCCCCAGGAGCACCATATAGGTGTTCTTGTGTTCCGCAACATCGGCGCCCACCGGTTTCCCCAGCTCTTCCTCGCTGCTGAGGGCGTCGAGCATATCGTCACGGATCTGAAACGCCATTCCGACGGCTGCCCCGAAAGCGGCCGCCGCCTCTTCCTGGGCGCGGCTTCCGCCGGCTGCGGCAACCCCCATGGTGCAAGCCGCCGTCAGAAGCGCCCCGGTCTTTCTTGCGTTGATTTCATCAAGTTCATCGGAGCTGAGCGCTTTCCCCTCTCCGATCATGTCCAGGTACTGGCCACCGCACATGCCGTCGAACCCAACGGCATTGGCCAGATGGGTCGCGCAGCGCAGTCTGGCCTCATCCGGAAGCGCAGAGCGCAGAATGGTTCCGAAGGCCTCCGCCTGCAGGACGTCCCCGGCCAGCGTCGCAACACATTCGCCGAAGACGATATGGTTGGTCGGTTTTCCGCGGCGCAGATCGTCGTTGTCCATGCAGGGCAGATCGTCGTGAATCAGGCTGTAGGCATGCAGCATCTCGATCGCGCAGGCCACATCCAGCGCTTCCTTGGGGTCACCGCCGCACATGCGGCAGAACTCCAGCACAAGGATCGCCCGAATGCGCTTTCCGCCCGCAAGCAGACTGTATCTGGCTGCTTCGGCATAACCGTGCATGGGGTCGGAATCCGGCAGGACAAAGAACTGTTCCAGTCTTGTCTCCACCATGCGCCGGTATTCTTCCATCGTATAGACTTGATTCATCCCATTATTCATCAAACGGCAGTTCCTCCGGCTCTCCGTCGTTTCCCTTTCTGAGCTTGACCACCAGCTGTTCGGCCTCGTCCAGCATGGAGCTGCAGTCGGCAAGCAGTCTGGTTCCCTCTTCAAAGTATGCAATCGACTCCTGCAGGGGAATATCTCCCTTTTCCAGGTGGAGGACGATCTCCTCCAGACGCTTCATCGATTCTTCAAATGACAGTTTCTTGCGTGCCATGACGATCTACTTCCTCCAGTTGTTCCACAAGGCAGTCCGCTTTTCCGTCGGAAAAACGCAGCGTGACAGGGTCGCCTTTTTTGAGCTGCCGGACGCTGCAGACCGGCGCGCCATGTCCGTCGTTTGCCGCCACATACCCACGGCTCAGGACCTTCAGCGGGCTCATGGCATCCAGTGCGGCCGCCTGCTGCACCAGCACCCTTCGCCGTTCAAAGACAAGCTTCTGTCCGGCCGAGGCCAGCTTTGCGGCCATGCGGTCCACATCCATCCGCCGCAGATCAACGAAGGATGAGGCGTCCCGGAGCACGCCGCGGCTGCGGAGCGAATCCAGATGCTGCCTGCGCTTCTGCAGGTCCCGGGAAACCGCGTGGTTCAGGCGGGCCGCTGTGGCGCCGAGCAGTTCTTCCATCTCATGCCGGTCCGGCACCGCAACTTCAGCGGCGTTGCTGGGCGTGGAAGCCCGCCGGTCCGCAACAAAGTCGGAGATCGTAACGTCCGGCTCATGCCCGACCGCCGAGATCACCGGGATCTGGGATGCGTAGATGGCCCGGGCGACTCTCTCGTCGTTGAAGGCCCAGAGATCCTCCAGAGAACCGCCGCCGCGTCCGGTGATGATCAGATCGGCAACCCGGTGGCGGTTGGCATAGCGGATCGCCGAGGCGATTTCCGCCGGAGCCTCCACCCCCTGTACGCGTACCGGAAGCAGCAGGACCTTGGTCATCGGCCAGCGCTGGCGCAGAATGCGGATCATGTCGTGAACCGCCGCACCCGCCGAGGACGTGATGATGGCAATTCTCGAGGGAAACGCCGGCAGCGGCTTTTTGTGGGCTTCATCGAAGAGACCTTCTGAATAAAGCTTCTGCTTGAGCTGCTCAAAAGCCACCTGAAGATCCCCGACACCGTCCGGAACAATCGCCGTGCAGTAGAGCTGATACGCGCCGTCTCTGGGATAGACCCGCAGACTGCCGCTGGCAAAAACCCGCATCCCGTTTTCCGGGTGAAAGCGGAGCCGGGCTGCACTGCTGCGGAACATCACGCACTTGAGGCTGCTCTCCTGATCTTTCAGCGTAAAGTAATGATGTCCGGAGGGATAGATCTTATAGTTTGAGAGTTCCCCTTCGACACACAGATTCCGGAACCGGAGATCGGACTCCAGAAGGCCCCGGACCGCTTCGTTCAGCTCGCTGACGGTCAGCGTGAGGCGTCCGTCGTCTCCGTTCATGTCTCCGGCGCAGGCTTCTCATCCCGCAGGAAGCTGCCCAGCAGCCCGTTGATGAAGGCGCCGGCCTGCGGCGAGTCATAGGTCTTGCCAAGCTCCACCGCTTCGTTCACCGCCGCGGAATTCGGGATGTCGTCCATATAGAGGATTTCGCAGATTGCGCAGCGCAGAATCGCAAGGGTCGATTTGGAAATCCGGCTGAGTTTCCAGCCTTCGGCATAGCGGCCGATGATCTCGTCAATCTCGGCCTGATGCGCCTGCACGGTTTCCACGACGCGGCGAATGTAGGCGGTCTGCTCCTCGTTCGGAGCATCGCGGTAGATCTCATCCTCTTCTTTCAGGCTGGCATAGTGCTCTTCGGAAAAGAACAGGGCCATTGCGTCTTCCGCCGTGGAGGCATTGGATTCCATGGAAAAAAGGATCTGTACGGCAATCTGCCTTGCAGTCATTCTTGTCATCATGCTCTGTTCCCTTTATCGGTCAAAGGAAATCCCGGAGACATGTACGTTCACTTCGGCATCCTCAAACCCGGTGGAGGCCTGAATGACGGACTTGACCGCAGCCTGAACGTTCTTTGCCACGTTGACAACATTGTTTCCGTATACGACGGTGATGATGACATCAACGATGATCTTCTGTCCTTCAAAGTGGACCTTGACCCCCTTGGGCAGGGTCTTCAGACCGATCAGCTCGGCAAGCTCCGCCCCCGCCGTCGTGGACATGCCGGAAACCCCTTCCACATCCAGCGCCGCGGTGCGCACAATACCTGAGATTACGTCCTCGGAAATGTTGATGCTGCCGTTTTCTTCCCGGTAGCTGATATAGCTGTCGCCCATAATTATTCCTCCAAACCAGAATCTTTATTATTTTAACACGAATGCCTGAAAAAAGGAAGCCTCATTGCATTTTTTTCAGGAAACTGAGAGGAAGTCTCCGTTCTTTTGTTGAAAGATTCCGCAAAATGTGTTATATTCACCCTTGCATCATGAAGGGGGAACCAAAATGGAAATCAAAATCATGTATGCCGCCGCCATTTTCTTCGGCGGATGGCTGATGTCGTATGTTTTTCTCCGGCAGCTTCTGTTCAATTTCCGGGTCGCATATCCGCTGCTGAAAAAAATGAACGCGCTCGATCCGGAACTGATCGCGCCGGGGGCCCGCCGCTATACGAACACCTCGGTGGCCGTCTGTGTGGTGAGTATCGCCGTACTCTGCGGCGTGGTTGTGTTCCTGTGCCCGAAGTACCTCATCATCTCGTTTTTTGTCGGCGTCGCGCTTTGTCTCGTGATGATTCTCGGAAAGCTCACGCCCGCCAACCGTGCGATGTTTGAGAGCTTCTGCACCGGGTACTGCCGCTTTGTTCCGGACGACGAGCTCCGGACCATCCTTTACAACAAGGATATCAAGAAAATCAACCGCCGTCTGCGTGAACTCGGCTACAGCAGCAGCTTTGTTCCGGAGTTTCAGGACAAGACCTGATCCGCTCTGATCGCATTGAATCTGAAGAACCCGGCCTCCGATAAAACCGGAGGTCGGGTTTTTATATCTTCCGGATGGTCAGATCGGCCACGGAAAGCACAGATGGTCTTTTACCATCCAGGCCCGGTCTGCAAGTTCCGCCATCGGGCTGTCCGACAGGGAGTCGGAGTAGAAATTCTCGACGCTGTCGCGGTCGTAGTGCTCCAGAAAGCGCCGGACCTTCTCCCGGTCATGGCAGTTCTTCCCCATGATTTTCCCGGTGTAGGGATTCATCGGGGTCGCAATCAGCGCCACGCCGAGTTTTTCCGCGGCAGGCCGCAGAAGAAAGTCCGGAGAGGCGGAGATGATCAGGTCGTCGCCGCGCTTCTGGGCCAGATACCAGGCTTCGATCCGATCGTAGTTCTCGGTCCAGAAATCCTGGACGATGCTTTCCACGCTGTCCAGCCGGTTCAGGAAGGAAAACATGCTCTCTTTCAGCTTTCCCGCATCCTTCCGTCCTTCCCGGAGATAGACGACAAACTGCCAGAGTGTCCCCGGCAGGGCCTTTAAGACCGCCCGGGGGTAATGCCTCATACAATAGCGTACGAAACAGTAGGAGCTGTCCGGGACAAAGATTGTCCCGTCAAAATCGTAAACATTCATGCGCTCAGCCGCGCCTCTTTTCCAGCGTCAGGCAGGTCAGCGCATAGACGGTCGCCGCAGCGCCGAACAGGAAGTCCAGGCCCGCGACAAGCCCTGTCTGAAACACCGCCGCAGCACCCAGAATCGCAAGCAGAATCTTGACCCCGAGGAGGCCGGCACAGTTAATAAGCAGCGTACGCTCCGTTATTCTCGCAATCCGGAACGCCAGCGGAATCAGGCTGATGTTATTCGGGAAGATGCTGACATTCGCCCCGGGCGCTTCGTCCCTGGGCTCCAGGCAGACGGAGATATCCGCCTCCCGGAACATGTCCGCATCGTGATACCCGTCGCCGACACAGGCAATCCGAGCCCTGTCGCCGTGGGCCGAACGGAGATAGCGGATGGCCGAACCCTTTTCCTCCGGATTCAGTTCCGGCTTGACCATGTCAAAATTCAGAGACGAGGCCAGGGTTCTCGCGCTGGAGCGGACGTCACCGGTCAGCATGACCAGCGTCGTAACGCCCAGGGCGCGCAGCTCCTCCAGCGCCTCAAACGCGTTTTCCCGCAGAGTGTCGGAGATCATGATGTAGCCGCGGTACGTGCTGTCCACCGCCACATGGATGGCCGAGCCGGTCTTGGCCGGGATCTGATACCAGATTCCGTTATCCTCCAGAAGGCCGGCGTTGCCGACGTAGATATGATGCCCGGAGAAGAAGGTGCTGACCCCCCTGCCGGGGATTTCCTTTGTCTCGAGTACGCCCTGGGGCACAACGCCCTCCCGGAGTCCCGCTGCCGCCTTCAGTGTCATCGCAATCGGATGTTCCGAGCGGCATTCTGCCACGGCGGCGATCCGAAGAAGCTCTTCTTCACTCACGCCGACTGGTTTAATCTCCGAGACGGCAAAGCGGCCGTCGGTAACGGTGCCGGTCTTGCTGAAAGCAAATAGCCTGCAGCGGTGAAACGCCTCCGGTGTAAGGTCGCTGTCAAACAGGATCTCCGCCTTCGCAGCGCTGTAGATTGCGCCGAAGTGGGTCAGCAGCGCCGAGAACAGCACCGCCGAAGGAGACGAGAGAACAAGGAACACCAGGGCCCTGTGCAGCCAGATCTTATAGTCCGCCAGGTGAAACAGCGCACATACCCCGAAAACAAAAGCGATCAGAACATAAAGCGCATAAAAACCAAGGGATGCCGTGGCCAGCGTTCTGCGTTCCGGACTCTTCTCGGTGTCGGCCGTTTCCACCGCATGCCGCAGCTTCAGGTCGCTCTCGGCAAGATAGTCCGGCGCGGCGTCCCGGTGCAGCAGGGTGTATGCCTCGACCTGCATCAGGAGATTCGCAAAGATCAGGATCAGCGGTCCGGCGGTCGTCTCCCCGATCAGCATGGCAAGCAGCGCCGCGAGCAGCAAAGTAATTTCCTCCAAAGGCGCTTTTTTCTGCCGGATCATGCCGTATCCCTGCAAAGCCAGAGGCACAGCCGCAGTTATTGCCGCCAGAATGCAGAGGTAGAGCCGAAACGGAGCCAGCGCCCGAATCAGGACAGACAGCAAAAGCACCAGACCAGCACCGGCGGTCAGAAGCAGATCCCTGCCGGAAAAATGCCTTTCGATCGGGAACCGCCAGCTGAGGAGCTTGCGGACCCATGCATTTACTTTTTCGGGAATAGAGAGCACAGACGGTATCGTGTTGAACGCGGAGCTGTGTTTGCTCATTTCAATTCCTTTCTGCTCATACATGCAAGAAACACAAGAATCAGGCCAAACAGGACGCCTGCCATGTCTACCGCCACATCAACCATCGCACCGGCTCTCCCCGGAACAAAGGTCTGATGATACTCATCGGAGCAGGCATAGAGAAAGCAGAAGACCAGCGAACAGCCCAGCGCACGCAGCGGAACGCGCCGCTGCAGAAGCAGCTCCCGAAAAAACAGCGCAGAGGGCACCGCCAGCAGGGCATATTCCGCCATGTGGGCGTATTTTCGGAGGTCAATTTCAGGGCCTCGATCCGTAATCCTCGGAAGCAGCCGGATCAGGGTTCTTCCGAACGCGGTATCCACCAGCCACTTGCTCATGCCGCCGGACTCCGTCGCATCCTTTGCCGACATGTAGAAGATCAGCCCCATGACCGCCAGCGTCAGAAGTCCGTACAGCCACAAAAGCTTTCTGTTACGCTTCATTTTAACCGAATCAATAACGGAAGTCAAACATCAGATCATAGATGCAGACCGTCTCGCCGTCCTGGATCCCCAGTTCCTCCAGGCGGTCGAAGATGCCTGCCTTTCTGAGGCAGCGGTCAAAGAACATCCGGCTCTCATAATCGGAGAAGTTGACCGTCGCGGCAATCCTCTTCAGCCACTCGCCTTCCAGCTGCCAGATGCCGTCGTCGCCGTGTTCGATCCGGACATCCTCCGCCCCTTCCAGGACGGGTTCCGGTTCCACATAGTCCGGCTCAAAGGGGGCAATCGGCGGAAGCACGGAGAGCTTTTCCGCGCAGAGCCGGATCAGATCCGCTGTTCCCTGGTGCGTCGCGGCGCTCATCGTCAAAAGCGGATAGCCGAGCTTTTCCACATGGGCACGGAGCTTTACCAGTGCCTCGCCGTCGTCGGTAATGATATCGCACTTGTTGGCCACCACGATCTGCGGCCGCTCGGCCAGCTCCGGTTCATACTCGCGCAGCTCGCGGTTGATGACCGTAAAGTCCTCTACCGGGTCGCGCCCCTCCGAGCCGGAGGCATCCACCACATGCACCAGCAGGCGGCAGCGCTCCACATGGCGCAGGAAGTCGTGGCCGAGTCCGGCGCCCTCAGAGGCACCTTCGATGATGCCGGGGATATCTGCCAGGACAAAGCTGCTTCCCTCGTCGGCATAGACGACGCCGAGGTTCGGATAGAGCGTGGTAAAGTGATAGTTCGCGATCTTGGGATGCGCCTTGCTCACCACGGAGAGGAGCGTCGACTTGCCCACATTCGGAAAGCCGATCAGGCCCACGTCCGCCAGCAGCTTCAGCTCCAGGGTCACATCGCGCACCTCGCCCGGGAGCCCGGGCTTGGCAAAGCGCGGGACCTGCCTGGTCGGGGTCGCGAAGTGCATGTTCCCCCAGCCGCCGCGGCCGCCTTTGGCCGCCACGAAGGGCCTGCCGTCGGACATGTCGTGCATCAGGCTGCCGGATTCCGTGTCACGGATCAGGGTTCCCCGCGGCACCCGAACCTCGAGATCGGCGCCGTCCTTGCCGGCACAGCGCTTTCCCTGGCCGTTGGCCCCGTCGGAAGCCGTGTATTTTCGCTTGTAGCGGAAGTCCATCAGGGTCGTCATGTTATCGTCAGGGATAAAGACAATGCTTCCGCCGCGGCCGCCGTCACCGCCGTCCGGTCCGCCGGCCGCAATGTATTTTTCTCTGTGGAACGCGACCGCACCGTCGCCGCCCTTTCCGGCGTGCAGGTGGATTCGCGCCTTGTCAACAAATGAGGGCATAGTCTCCTCCGTTCCGATATAAGGAAAAGGCCGGACATGCGTCCGGCCTGATTCCCGTCAATTTACTGGGCGAGCTCCTCATAAACGGAGACTTTCTTGCGATCCTTGCCCAGGCGTTCGAACTTAACGGTACCGTCAACAAGTGCGAACAGGGTATCATCCTTGCCCTTGCCGACATTGGTGCCGGGATGAATCTTAGTACCGCGCTGACGGACAAGAATGTTGCCTGCCAGGACGAACTGGCCATCCGCACGCTTGGCGCCGAGACGCTTAGACTCGCTGTCGCGGCCGTTCTTGGTAGAACCCATACCTTTTTTATGAGCCATCTGGTTACACCTCCATCGTTAAACCTGTTGATGATTTCTTACGCGTTGATCGCTTCTACCGTGAGCTTGGTATAGGGCTGTCTGTGGCCCTGCGTCCGGCGATAGCCTTTTTTCGGCTTCATCTTGTAGACGCGCACCTTCGCAGACTTTCCGTTCTTCTCAACCTTCGCGGTAACGGTAGCACCGGCGACAACAGGCGTACCGACAGTGGCGTTCGCTTCGTCCACCACGCACAGAACCTTGTCAAAGGTGACCGTAGAGCCGGCTTCTGCATCGAGCTTCTCGACATAAATCACGTCGCCCTCGGCAACACGATACTGCTTGCCTCCGGTCACAATAACGGCATGCTTCACTGGAATATCCTCCCTCTTTTCAGGTCTCGCTCTCAGGGCGGAACACAAGGTTCACTTCGGCCCTTTCAATGCGGCGCAGGTAATATAACACTTTTCCTCGCTTGTGTCAATGGTTTTTTCTCTGTTTTTTCAGCGCTCTGCCGCCTTGCGGATCTCGATGCGCTTCTGGCGTCCGGCGATGAACTCCGGAAGCACCTTCGGACGGTCGAAGTAGTCAATGCTCTCCACATAGGTGCGCTTGCGCAGGTGGATGGCGTCGAATTTGCATCGCGTGGTGCAGACGCCGCAGCCCAGGCACTTGTTCGGATCGACGAAGGAAGTGCCGCAGCCCAGGCAGCGGGCCGTTTCCTTCTTCACCTGCTCTTCGGTGAAGGTGAGGCGGTCGTCGCGGAAGGTCTTCGCCTTCTCTTCAGACTTGCCGGGAATCTGGCGTCCTTCAGTGCTGTTTGTCCGCTTTACCGTGTCGAAGTCGACGTTTTCCATGTCAAAGGCATGATAGGTCAGGCGGTCGCGGCCCAGCGTCAGGCTCTGCCCCGGCTGAACGTAGCGGTGGATGGAGATGGCCGCCTGTTTGCCCTGAGCGATTGCGTCGATGGCAAACTTCGGTCCGGTAAGAACGTCGCCGCCCGCGAAGATATCCGGCTGCGCGGTCTGATAGGTGACGGAGTCCGCCACCACGCGGCCCTTTTCGTCCGTCTTCAGCTCGCCAAGGTCCAGGCCCTCCAGGTCGATGCGCTGGCCGATGGCCGCAAGAACGGTATCACATTTGACAAGTTTGTCTCCCTCGCAGCGGAGCGCGGTGACCTTTCCGTTTTTCCCCTCAATGGCTTCCGGCTTATGCTCGAAGAGGAACTGGACCCCTTCTTCCTTTGCCTCGGCCACTTCGTCCGGATCGGCGGGCATGTCGCTCTCCTTGCGGCGGTAGGCCACCGTAACACTTGCGCCGAGGCGCACCGCGGTACGGGCGACATCCATGGCGACATTGCCGCCGCCGATGACGACGACCTTCTTGCCGACGGCAGGCCGTGCGCCGGCGTTCACTTCGCGCAGGAAGTCGATTCCGCCCCAGACACCCTTCAGGTCCTCGCCCGAGATGCCGAGAGCAGCGGACTTCTGGGCACCGACGGCGAGATAGACGGCGTCATAGCCCTGCTCACGCAGTTGCTGAACGGTGATGTCCTTTCCGACCTCGACGCCGCAGCGGAAGATCACGCCAAGTTCCTTGAGCACGTCGATCTCGGCGTCCAGCACGGTCTTCTCCAGACGGAAGGACGGGATTCCGTAGCGGAGCATACCGCCGGGAAGCTCGTTTTTGTCAAACACCGTCACGCGATAGTTGTCCGCCGCGAGGAAGTAGGCGCAGCTCAGGCCGGCAGGGCCGGCACCGATCACGGCGATCTTCTTGTCGCTGAAGTCATAGAGCTTCTTGGGGACGAAGCGGGTGTCACGCTCCAGCTCGCGGTCGGCGATAAACTTCTTCACCTCGTCGATGGCAATGGCGCGGTCCAGGTTTCCTCTGGTGCATTCGCTTTCGCACTTGCGGTTGCAGATCCGGCCGCAGACGGCGGGCAGCGGGTTTTCTTTCTTGATCAGCTCCAGCGCCTCGAGGTATCTCCCCTGGGCGGCAAGCTTCAGATAGCCCTGAACGGCGATATGCGCGGGACATGCGGTCTTGCAGGGGGCCGTGCCTTCCGGCGCAACATATTCGCGGTTGGAGCGGTGGTCGGGGTTCCAGTGCTCCGGCGTCCACTCGATGTCATCGGGGAGCTCATGGGGCTTGTGCTCAATGGGCGTCAGGGCACAGAGCTTCTGGCCCATCTGGATGGCATTGTTGGCGCAGCGGTCGGTGCACTGGCCGCAGGCGACGCACTTTTCGTGGTCGATCTCGGCCACGTAGTTGCTCTTGGAGGTAGCGGGGGTGTTGTAATACTGGGACACACCGAGGGCCAGGCAGCTCTCCGGCATGCAGTTGCAGATCGCAAAGGTCTCCCCCTGATGCAGGGTCGTGATCTGATGGACACAGCCGCGGTCCTCGGCTTTCTGCAGAAGCTCCTTGGCCTCGGCAACGGACACGGGACGGCCCTTGCCGGTGTGGTTGAACATATCGCCCACATGGCCCATGAAGATGCAGAGGCCCTCGTCCAGATCGCCGCTTCCTTCGTTCATCATGCGGCGGACCCGGCGGCACTGGCACGGCGTCACGCTCAGGTGGCCTTCGTTCTCCTCGATGTACTTGCTGCAGCGCTCGTTATCGATCTTCTCGGCGTCCGCCGGAATCGCGCTCTCCACCGGGATCACGCGCATGATGCCGGCGCCCATCGGGGTGTTGGGGGCATGCTCGATCTGGCTGGTGGTCGCATGCTGGTGGAAGGCGTAGGCAATCTCCGGATGTGCGATGCAGAACTTCTCATTGATGAGCAGGAATTCAAAAATGCCGGGGGTATAGGGCGGCAGCAGATAGATTTCCAGCCCCACCTTGGGAACGATGACCTGGACGCAGAGGCCGATGTCGGTGATCTCGTGCAGAACTTCTCTTGTGCGCTTCACCGACATGCCCGCCTTCCGGGCGATCATCGGAACAAAGCCGGGCTTCATGCTTGTCAGCGCCAGCATGACCGCGATCTGCTCGTCGGTGATCCACTGTTCAAAGACCTTGTATTCCGCGCAGTCGGGCGTGATCTTATAGTGTCCGTCGTTGATCTTTTCACACAGACGGATCAGGTTTTCTCTGACTTTCATGTGTTTTCCCCCTCATAAATGGCCGTCGTAACGACACTATTTCCCTTTTGTTTCTCCCCTTCTCCTGCGGGGAGAGAGATTCGTTTCAAAAGGCCGGAGCGCTGTCACAAGCGTTCGGCCGTATAAAAACCGCTCTCAGTTTATGGGCAGGAGCGGTTCTTGTCAAGGTCAGTTCCGGAAAAGTGTATGGTTTTTGAAGGAATGATGCAAATTTCCGTGCTCAGGCCTCACGGCCGCGGCACCAAAGGCGGTAATACTCCGCCACGGCGGGAATCAACTCGCGGATCCGCACGCCGGTGGTGTTGATGCAGAGGTGATACGCCTGCCGCTCCCCCCAGGGGTGCGAGGCGATAATATCGTGGAATTCCGCACGGGAGCGGTCAATCCGCTTCATCTGGCGGAGCATCTCGCGATCTGTCAGTTTTTCGCTCTCCGAAGCTCTGCTGCGGCAGCGGGCAAGCTTGGAGGCTTCGTCGGCATAAACGAAGAGCTTGAAGGGATTCTGTTCCTCCAGCAGGGCATCCGCAGCCCGGCCGACAAAGATGCAGTCGTCTTTCGCGGCAAGTTCCCGGATGAGCTTGGTCTCCAGCGAGAGGATGTGCATTGCGGTATCGGAAACCGCGGCGATCTGGGAAAAGCTCTGCGCAAAATGGATGGGGTAACGCACGCGGGCCGAACTGCTCTCCAGCTGGTGGTCCAGGAAATTCGGGTCCATTCCGGTCTGTTCGGACAGGGCCGTGACGATCTCCCGGTCATAGTAGCGGTAGCCGAGCTCGTCCGCCAGCCGCTTTCCCAGTTCACGTCCGCCGCTTCCAAACTCACGGCTTACGGTGATAATGTTTCCCATGTTGTTTCCTCCGTTTATTCGGTTTGGGCCGTCTCGGTCCAGACCGTGTAATCGCTTCCGAGTTCCTCCAGGACACCGGCGACATAGGCCGCCGTCAGATCCTTCGGCCGGAGCCAGGCCTCAGCGAGACTCCCGTCCGGATCATTCGCCGAAACGTTCCGAAGATCGCCGGCAAAATAGGCAAGGTTCAGCTCCCGCATCCAGTTCAGCATTCTCTCCCGCTCCGCTTCTTCGGTGCCAGGCGGGAGCGTAATTTTGGAGTGGGAGGACATGTACTCGGCCGCCGCGGCCTGGAAGTCCTGGAACACCGGTTCCGTTCTCCCGTTTCGATCCGCCCAGGCGGCCATGTCAAGGCGCCTGGTCTCGTAGGACCAGATTCCGTCCTTTGACGTGAGCATACCGTACTGGCAGGGCCAGGAGCAGAGCGCGGAGCTCGCGATTTCGGTCAGGTCCCCCTCGGTGCGGATGTGCTGAATGTGCAGATGCCCGCTCAAAAACAGCCGCACGCCGTAAGTCCGCAGCAGGTCCGCCAGGCGTTCGGCGCCGCTGATGACATATCCGTCATAAAAAAGGCTGTGCCGGAAGAGATTCTGATGGCCGGCGGCAATCACCGGCACACCCTCCCGCTCAGCGGTGCGAAGCTGTTCCTCCGCCCAGGCCAGGGTCTCCTCCGAGATGCCGCAGAAATGCTCGAGGGTGTTGAAGTCCAGAACCAGGACCCGCAGCCTGTCTCCCAGCGCGGCCATATAGCTCAGGGAATCCGGCGCCGTCGACACGGCATCGTCAAAGCCGAAATCGCCGTAGATTTCCCGGAACAGTTCCGTTGTGGCAAAGGGGACGCGGGTGAAGCTCTCCCCTTCGAAGCGGGCGGCGTTGAGGTTATACACGTCATGGTTGCCCGTCGTCACAAGCACCCGGATCCCCGCCTCCTTCAGCGGGCGGAGCTTTTCCGCCAGAGCCTCGTGACTCATCACAGCCCCGTTGAACGTGAGATCTCCCGTCAGCAGCAGGGCATCCGGCACTTCCTCGGCATTAAGCAGCTCTTCGACAAAGGCATCCAGAATCTCTTCCGAATACGGCATAAACTTGCTGTCACCGGAAGCAAGCACGCTCTGATAATACAGTCCGCCGTCTGTCAGGCCGGGAGCGATATAATGCGGGTCGCTGGCCACCGCGATCCGGTAATCCGCCGACGCGGAGCCGGAGAAAAGGCCCAGCAGCAGGGCCAGCGCCAGTCCGCACAGCAGCCGCAGGCGCCTCATCCGTTTTCCCCGCCGAGCTTCCCTTCGTCCAGATCTTCCCACTCGAAGGTCTCCTCCGGCCCCGGCATGTCCGGCGTCTCCGTCGGCGCTTCTTCCGTCTGGATCTTCCGGCTGCCGTAGCCGATGACCTGGTGGATCAGGATATCCGTCTGAATCCCCTTCGGGCGGACCCACCGTTCCCCCCGGGGGTTCAGGATCACCTGATTTCCGGCCGCTTCCAGGGTCTCTGTCGAAATGAGGATCTCGTCGTCGCCCGTAAAGCCTTCAATGCGCGAGGCCAGATTGACATTCCGGCCGATCATGTCATACTTGGCGCGTGTCTGGGAGCCGATGTTTCCAAGAATCGCCTCCCCCGTGTGGATGCCGATGCCCATGGAGAGATTCGGATAGCCGTGGGCGGCATTCCAGGCGTTGACCATCGGCATGCGCCGCTGCATCGCCACTGCGCAGGCCACCGCATCCCTGGCCGCATCCTCATTCGGCCGGGGCGCGCCGAACACCGTCACAATGGCGTCGCCCACAAAGCTCAGAATATTCCCCTGCCAGGAGTTGACAATCTCGATCATCTCTTCGAGATAATGGTTCAGCATTTTGATGAAGTCCGTTGCGTTCATGCTCTCGGAAAGCTGCGTCGATCTGCGGATATCCGTAAACATCATGGTGACGACGCGGCGCTCTCCGCCGATCCGAACGTTCTTTCCCTTCTCCAGGACCTCCTCCAGCACTTCGTCCGTCAGGTAGCTTGCCATTGTCCGGCGCATTGCCTCATCCTGTTTCCGGAGGCTTTCTTTCAGTTCGGCGTTCTCCGCTTTCAGCTCCTGGATCAGTTTCCTTACTTCCGCAGTCATAGGCAGATCGTCTCCCCTTCTCTGGCAAAGCGTACGTCATCCCGGCCGATGGCACGCTCCCGGGCCAGAAGCTCAGCGTCTGTGCTCTGCGGGTCGTGATGGATCAGCCAAAGCTGCCCGACATCGGTACACGCCTTGAGTTTCAGCCCGGTGGCTGCGTTTGTATGTCCGAAGCCGATTCTTTTCCGGTATTCTTCTTCCGTATACTGGCCGTCCAGCAGCAGCAGATCCGCGTTCCGCGAGAAAGCCGCCAGTTCCACCAGTCCGATTTCATCCGGTTCACAGTCCGTCGCATAGACCAGCGACTTTCCCCCGTAGGTCAGGCGCATGATCACCGATCCGCCGGGGTGATAGCCCGCCATGGTCTCGACGGTGACCTCGCCGATCTGAAACCGCCGCGACATCGTGCGCAGGGTGATCATTCCGGCATATTCCGTCAGGCTCAGCGGCCAGGTCGGCGGAGAAAAGACCCCGTCCAGAATCTCTTTGGCCCCCTTCGGCGTGAGCACCGGGCAGTACAGGACCGTCTCGCTTCCCTTCTCCAGCAGACGCGGATACATGGCAAGTCCGATCACATGGTCCAGATGAAAATGACTCAGAAGGATCGACGGCGCTTTGTCAAAATGCGTCGGGGCGCTGACGAGGCCGCTCCCTCCGTCCAGAAAAATGGTTTCCTCTCCGGCCCGTATCATATAGCAGGAGGTCTGCCCGCCGAACTCCGCGCTGTCCGGACGGCTGATGGGAATGGATCCGCGTGTTCCGAGGACCGTCAGTTCAATTGTACCGTTCTTGTTTCCCATTCCTCTCCGTCCGGCGGCTCAGTCCGCCTTCTCGCCGTTTATAAAGCCGCGGTAGACATCCGCAAAGAACTTCAGCTTGCTCTTTAATCCGCCGCTTCTCTCTTCGCCCTTCTTCTCTGCCATGACAGTTTCGGATACCGTCCGGCAGGCCTCTTCATAATTTTTGTTTGTCTCGCGGAGGCGGTGACTCAGCTGCTTGACCAACAGGAAAACCTGGACGGGCTTTTCCTCAAAATAGTCGGAAAACTCCGCCGCGTTGATTTCCTCGACTTCCGTCTGATCCTCGAGGGCAACGGCCGTGGCACTGCGGGGCTCGTTTTCGATCAGGCCCATCTCGCCGAAGGTTTCGCCCTTACCGAAGACGGCAAGCTGTTTCTCTTTCGGGGTTTTGTAGTTGGCGTAGATGCCGATCTGCCCGCTCTGGATTTCAAACATGGTCGGGGATTCATCCCCCTGGGAAAAAACCACTTCGCCTTTATGATAGATATGATTTTTCATGAATCGATTCTGTCCTTTCTTCCGATCCGGTTCAGTAAAATCGCAGACCGGACATGTTGAACATCATGTATTCGTTCTGAATTGCCAGCAGCCGCGCCTGCAGTTCCGGGTCCATCGGCACGCCGTCCGGCTGCTCCGTCACATCGCAGATCGCGTGGCAGACCTCCAGATAGTCTTTTGTTGTTTTCCGCAGGCGCTGGCTGAGCTGCTGAAGAATCATAAAGACCTTGACCGGATCCTGCTCAAAATAATCCAGGAAAGTGTTCTCGGTAATCTCATCCAGCAGCGTGCCGTCGGTCAGCGCCACCACCGTGGCCGAACGCGGCTCATTCTCAATCAGCTCCATTTCGCCGAAGAACTCGCCTTCCTTCAGCTCTGCAAGCTTTCTGACCCGATCCGTGCCGTAATTGGTATACACCGCGACACTGCCGCTTCGGATGCAGTACATACAAGCGCCGGTCTCCCCCTGGCGGCAGATGACGTCATCCTTCTTGAACGCGATTTGCTTCATTTCGCTCTCTACCTCCGTCATATCTGGAATCGTTTGTCTTTTCTATTATAAAAGTATTGGCCTGTAAAATCAAATACTTTCTTTTCCGATCCTTCGGCTGGTTCTCTTCCCATCTCAAAGGATCCAAAAGAAAATCCCCGCCCGTTTGAGCGAGGATGATCTTTTCCGATTCTGTTCGGTTCAGCGGATCACAGCCGGATAGATGGTGAGCTTCTGGCCGATGCTGATGATGTCCGGGTTCTTGATGTTGTTCCACTGGGCAATCTGCATGTAGGAAACGCCAAAGCGCTGGCCGATTCCGCTCAGGACATCGCCGGGGGCCACGGTGTAGACGATGTAGCTACCATAGTTGACAAAGCTGCCGTTTGCATACTGCCAACCGCCGCTGACCTGGTTCAGTTCGTTGTCATTGATGATGTCTGTCATGATTGTTATCTCCTTTGTTGTTTTGTGAGCTTATCATAGCACCGGAACCGTCACACAAGTGTCACACGGTTTCTCACTTTCATCAGACCTTCAAAAAACCGGCTCTTACATCAGCGGAGACAGGAACTTCACCGTCTGACCGATGAGTTTCGTCGTTATTTTTTCCTTTCTGATGGTCTCGTCGGTGACACTGCGGCATTTTGCCAGTGTTTCCAGATAATCTTTCTCGATCTCCGGGATGCATTCCGTCCGGTACAGATACGCGGCGCATTCAAAGTGATGGTAGAGACTGCGATAGTCCAGGTTGATCGTACCGACCACGGCCTTCCGGTCATCACTGACAAACACCTTGGCATGGACAAAGCCCGGCGTATACTCGAAGATCTTCACCCCCGACTCCGTCAGAGACTTATAATGCGTCTTTGCCAGAGCATACGCCACCTTCTTGTCCGGAATTCCCGGGAGAATAAGCTTTACATCCACACCGCGCTCGGCGGCAAAGCGCATGGCCGTCTCCAGTTCCCCATCCAGAATGAGATAGGGCGATATGATGTGGACATAGTCCGTAGCCCGGTTCAGGAGGTCGATGTAGACCGATTCTCCTACCTTGTCCCCATCCAAAGGAGAGTCGCAGTAGGGCATGACGTAGCCCTTCGCCCCGGGAGCTTCCTCTGTCTCCCCCAGAAAGCTCTCGTAATCCGGCTCCTTGTTTCCGACGTACCACATCTGAAGAAACATCAGGGTGAAGCTTTTGACGGCAGGCCCTTTCAGCATCACCGCCGTATCCTTCCAGTGCCCGAAACGCTCAATGCGGTTGATGTACTCGTCGGCAAGATTGACACCGCCGGTGAACGCCACCTTGCCGTCAATCACAAGGATTTTACGGTGGTCGCGGTAGTTGTAGTGGGAGGATACAATGGGCTTGATCGTCGAAAAGGGTCTCGCCCGGATTCCGACTTTTTCCAGAAGCTTCCAGTAGCCGACCGGCAGCGTGAACATCTCACACATGCCGTCGTACAAAACCCGGATCTCCACCCCCGCCTTCGCCTTGCGCGTCAGGATGTCCAGAACCCGCCCCCACATATATCCCTCCTGGATAATGAAATACTCCAGGAAGATGAACTTCTCCGCCTTTTCCAGCTCCTCGAGCATGGCCTCGAACATGTCTTCGCCCAGCGGGAAATACCGCACCGCGGTGTGTTCGAACAGCGGGAAGCATCCGCTTCGGTTGAGATAGCGGCAGAGGTCGTCGACGCCGGAGCCGTCATGCGCCAGCTTTTCGAGGACATTCTCCGGCTGTTTCAGGAATTCCCGGCTCGTCTGAATCTGTTCATCGACCAGTCTGCGCTCCAGCCGGTGTCCGAAGTTCGATTGCGTAAACAACAGAAACGCAGCTCCGGCCAGCGGAAGAATCGCAATGATGAACATCCAGGTCAGCTTGGCGGAGGAGTCCATCTTGCAGTTAAACAGGTAGACCACCATCGCAAGGGAGAACAGCCGCATGAGATTGATCAGGATCGGCAGCTTATCCGTAAAATAAACATAAGCGCTTACCAGAATCGCGATCTGCATAACCGCCAGCAGGGCAATCACGAAAAACCTGCTGAATACCAGGCGCAGAAGCCCTTTTTTGATCGGTTTGGAAAGCCTTACGATGCCCTCTTCTTTTTCCAACAAATTCCTTCCCTTCATCCGTTCTGTTTTCCGGGTCTAAACGATACGAAAAATATCTCAGAACTCCAGCGTATTCACACGGGAGAGCAGTTCCTCCAGCACGGTACGGGAAACTACAATCTTTCTGCGCCCCTCCTCGGTGTCGAGGCCGTTTCTGCGGATGTAGTGCTGCAGAAGGCGAATGTGCCCGACGACCGCCGCTTTCTCCTCCACTTCCCGCACCGCCTGCTCATCTTTCGTATCCAGGTACCGTTCCAGCTGGCCGCGCCAGAGAAGGGCGGCCGTTTCATTCGGAATCCCCAAAAACTGTTCTCCCGCGGCAGGATCCACCGTGCCGAAGCCGCAATAGGCGTTGTACATGGCCGCCAGCTCGAAGACGGGATGTCCGTGGCTGAGCTTATCCATATCGATCAGCAGGGTCTCCCCGTCCTGGTACATGATATTTCGGTAGTGATAGTCGCCGTGGATCATGTGGCTGTCATCCGGAACCGCCTCGATCATCGCGTACAGTCTCTCATACACTTCTTCCGGCAGGCCGGCTTTCGCGGTTTCTGTCCACTTCAGCGCCGTATCCCTGATCGAAGGCACAAAGCTCTGTTTCACAATCCGTGAATGAATCAGCTTCAGGAGCGACGTGCTCATCTCCGCAAGCTCATCCATACTCTTTTCGCCGTCTTTGAATACCTGTATAAAGGTTTTCGCGTTCAGCAGTTCGTAAACCGTGCCATAGCCGCCTTCTTTGATCTGGACCACATCATACGGAATGGCCGACGGAACCCCCAGGACGAAAGCAGCCCGGGCCAGTTCCCGCTCGCGCTGAATGGCCGGAAGGGCATCTTTCAGATAGACTTTGATGATGTTTTCCCGATCCAGACGGTATACCTTTCCGTTTGCCCCCTGGCCGATCATCTCGCAGTCCTGCAGGGAGATCATGCGATAGACCTTCTGGACCTCCATCATCTCTGTAAATCCGGTCACGTCCAGGATATCGTAAAGATCGGGACGGACGTTGATCAGGCTGGTCCGGTCAACCTTCTGTTTCACCCGGAGCACGACCCGCAGTCCCGCACTGCTCATATAGTTCACCCGGTCGCAGTCCAGCACGACGGCGTCAGGCTGACATTTTTCCAGCTGTTCCATGACTTCCGCCTGAAATGCTGAGGCATTGACGGCATCCACATGCTCCGGCGGTATCAGGGTAAGTATTCCGTTTTCATAATCTGTCTGCATATCGCACATCCTTTTGCTGCGCAGTTCATTCCGCACGGAAACGTATGATTCCTGTTTCTTTAATCTATCATATTCCGGCAAAAAGCACAATGACAATTCTCGATTTTTGTGTGCTTGTCCTGTGACATAAGCTGTGATATATTATGCCTGTAAACAAGAGATTACGTTTTGCAGAATGATAGATCACAAATATCAAAAGGAGTTATGTACCATGAATACTCTTGCGATGGAAAACAGATCCGCCACGACTCTGCTTCATTCCAACCCGGTCCTGAGCCGGCTGAGCAGAGTGACCGAACGTGCGGAGATCAATGATGCCGCAACCTACTCCGGAATCGCCTCCAAGACCGGTTTCTTCCTGCTGATGACGCTGGCGGGCATTGTGCTGCAGATTCTGGCGCAGGCCATCTTCGCCGGGGATGCCGTATGGCAGACGTTCACGGTCTATGACAAGTTTACCGTTACCCTCACGAAGACAGAGGCCCTCATCCTGACCGCCGTGTTTGCAGTCGGCTTCATCGCTGAGCTTTTGGGAATCTTTCTGCGGAAAACGATCCCGGTTACCGGTACCTTGTATTCCGTCAGCCAGGGCTATGTCATTTCCTTCCTCGTTTTTGACGTGCTGAAGGGATATGAGTATCTGGGTCTGGAAGCCCTTCTGCTCACCGTCGCGGTCATCGCGGTCATGAGCCGCCTGTACACCTCCGGCCGCATCAGAGACGGCAAAAAGTATCGCATGGTTCTGCTCTCCCTGTTCCTGGGGTCCCTTGGGATCGCGTTTTTCACGGGGATCGGGTTTGTGATCCCTGCCACCCGCCCCTATGCAATGGCCCTAATTCAGAACGCCGCCCTCTCCGTCACGCTGGATGTGATCGGCCTGGTGATCGCCGCTCTGTTCCTGATCAGCGATTTCTCCCTGATTCAGACCTGTGTAGAGCAGGGCTACCCCAGGGAGTACGAGTGGTCCGCGGCCTTCGGTCTGGTCTTCACGGTTCTCTGGGTCTATCTCAAGATTCTGGACCTGCTGATGCGCTTTGCCGACAAGGGCAAAAAGAATTAAGCGATACAGTCCGAGCAGTCACGGAAGCCCGCGCGGCATCCGAGTAATGATACCAAATGACGAAAGGAGTTTAAAAATGGCCATCGACACAGAAAAAACCCTCGAAGACGTAAGCGGCGGCACCCCTTATGCCAACGGCAGCTTTGTTGACCACGGAAACTACATCGTCTATACCGTGGCCTCCGGAGACACCCTGATCGGCATCGGCTCCCGCTTTGGCGTCAACTTCATGCAGATCGCCCAGTGGAACAACCTTGCAGATCCAAGCATGATCCGAGTCGGCCAGCAGCTTACCGTTTATCCCACGATTTACAGGTAAGCCTGAAACAACAATCTGCTCTGTTTATACCGCACAAGACCGTCTCTCAGAAGATGAGAGACGGTCTTTTTAGATGCGCAGCAGGATCTGCGACTTATCCCCAGCTCCTGCCGCCTTGTTTTTGATCAGCGCGTTCCACTGCATCCGCGATTTGATCATAAAAGTACCTCCGTATATTGGCGCAACTTTTTTTCAATCCCGAATTCCGATGCATACTTCATCAGTTTATGAATGTCTTTATTCTGATCCTTAAAGTATGTATTCAATGCGACCTGGAACACCTGAATATCCATCCGTTTTTTTTCTCTCAAAATATCGCAGATACAGCGTTCTCTGTCATATACCCTCACCGTATTCCCGGAAGACGTTTGAATCTCCTGTAGTCCGATTTCGAACCATTCTGGAATCACAGTATAAACCTTAATGTTATCCGCTTTCAGATGGCTTGCGTTATAACCTCTTTTTACGGTTACCACAGGCTGAGGGGATTCCCTGTCAGACAACCCGTGCAGAAAAAGGGCTGTCTCATGTGAAAAGATGACCTTACGATTTCGAATCTGAATCAGGAAAAGCCTGTCCGGCCACGCTTCATCCGAACAATACACTCCATGTGCAACCTTGCTCAGTCCCGCTTCCTTCACAAACCCAGATGCCATTCCCTTGGAAACACCCAAAGCTTTTGCATCCGCGATGCGGTAAAAACCATTATTCTTTTCCAGATATGCCCATAGCTTATCGTCCATAGCAGCCAGTCTCCTTTCTCGCTACACATCATATATTGGTGTAGCGAGAAAGTCAATAACTTTTTCGCTACACGTCCCGTGAACATGTAGCGAAAGAGATCTTTGGAGTTCATTATCGCTCAGCCACCAGGGTTACGGTTTGCACGAGACTTTCGGGGACGCACAGGGGCGCGCAAGAGGTGGATCGAGCAGAGATATTTCTAACGGTTGAATGTAATGAACCATCACAATACAGCGGAATAACCTTATGACATTACCATTGAATGCCATTGCAGAGTAAACCCACTATATATCTATCTCTCCTACAGGATCCGTTTCAGCAGTTCCTCCGCGCTTTCGTCGGCGGGATCGCTGGTGCTGAGTCCGCCGCGGAAAGCACGGGCGAGGATTGCTTTTTTCATCGTGTCGATTTGGTCAATGACCTGCTCGGCGGTTTCCCTGGCTTGTTGTTCTTTTTCAAAGAGTTTATTCAGCGCAACAAGTATGGCCTCTTGTTCCTCAATTGGTGGAACACTGATAACCGTATCATTTAATACCTTTAAATTAATATTTTTTTGTGCTGTTGCGGGGGCATTTGCTTCTAGCTCTTTTTGAATTGTCGTCATCAGATAGAAAACATACTCTGATAGAGTACCATCATAGGGCTTTACTGCTAATTTATTCTGTTCTACGTGTTTTGTTAATCAGGTCAGATTATTGATTACGAGTTAGTGAAGTATGAGTTCGTTTTTCCGTGCCATTACAAGCATATCGTCATATACGGTGGGATGCAGAGAATATCATCTTTCTGAATCAGGTTTTTGGGATGAATCACATAAACACCGCCGATCCTCTGCTTATATTTCTCTCTACACTTTAGCAAAGAATTCAAAGAATATGACTTTCCGGATTTGACTTCTATGGGGTACATCTTGTAACGGGTCTTGCTGTTGTTTGAAATAATAAAATCAATTTCAATATCGTTTCGGTGTTTTTCTTCGCTGTAATGGGTATAGAAGAATAACCGATGCCCATTTGCAACCAACATTTGAGCGATTACATTCTCATACAGCATTCCCTCGTTCAGTGAGAGTTTTCCTGACAGAATCTGCTTATATACTTCATTCTCCAGCAATTCGTTTTCATCAAAGGCATGGCTGACCAAGAGTCCGGTATCTCCTAAATAGCATTTGATATAGGTATCCGACTCATTAAGCGAAAGGCCAACATTTGGATCATCGCATTTGCGGCACTCATTCGCTATCATGGAGTCCGAGAGCCAGAAGAAAGTCTCTTCGTATTGTTCAGCGCCGGAGCCTTCGATGACTCGATTAAAAACAACTCTCTTTTCATGCTGTGACAGTAGTCCGGGTATCTGATCGAAGATAGCCAATACCTTTGCCCTATACTGCGCTTTGATTTTCATGATGTCGTCTCGGTACAGGTTGAGGATATCCCTTTTTTCCAGATCTGCCTTTCCAAAATCCTTTCTTCCTTCAAGAAAAACAGCTACAGCCTTGGGCATTCCACCGACCAGCATATACTGTTTGAACAGCAGCATGGCCTTATCATGAAGCCCTCGTTCCAAAGGCTGCCTTTTTTCAAAACAGGTTTTGATATAAGGAATAATCAGTCCTTCTCCGAGCGCTCCGCAAAATTCCTCAAAATCAAGCGGATACATTTTTATCTTTCGCTCTTCCGATGGAACAACAATTTCCTTAACGTTTTCCTTGATTGAAATCAACGATCCCGTCTCAATGTAATCATAGCGGCCATCTGCAACCAAATATTTTATTGACTCGCGAGCTTTGGGAAAGAGCTGTACTTCGTCAAAGATAATCAGGCTTTCTCGATCATAGAGCTGAACACCGTAGTTAACTGAGAGAAGCATAAAGAAGGTGTCCAAATCATTAAGATGCTGATAAAAATAACCTCTGACCTCATCTGTAGCTCTCGCAAAATCAATGAGTATATAACTTTTATATTCTCTTTTTCCGAATTCCTCGACAATTGTTGACTTTCCGATTCGTCTTGCACCCTCAACTAATAAAGCCTTATGCCCTTGAGCTTCATTTTTCCACGCTATAAACTTCTGGTAGATTTTACGTTCAAAAAACATTTACACTCACCTCGCCTATAGAATACTACCTTTTTCAGTAAAGCGCAAGTGTTCTTCGTTGCTAAATTCAGAAAAAGCGCAAGTGTTGAACTATATCAATATCCGGCAACGCGCAAAGAATCGTGAAAATCATCGTGCAAACTGTATTAAGAGCAACCGCTATTCACGATCAATGCTCGATTGAAATCCGAGGTTCCGGTTTGCAAGAGTAAGTTCCAGCGTGGCGGAGTTTGCAAAAGAAAGTGCGGAAAGTAAGGGGTCAAAACAGAAGTAAGTTTTACAAATCTGGCAGTTAAGTTTGCAAGGCTGGAAAT
>JAGAFT010000195.1 GCA_017627975.1 Oscillospiraceae bacterium | reverse complement strand
GTGTCCGTTTCCGATATCCACCTGGAACATCGTGTTGGGCAGGGACTCTACCACCGTGCCCTCGAGCTCAATTACATCGTCTTTTGCCAAAGTGATTAACCTCCAAAACCGGTATGTCACATGTCGTCTGCCATTGTCAGGATCTCCGGCTCTCCGTCCGTGATGAGAATGGTGTTCTCATAATGTGCCGTGAGCGAGTGATCCGCCGATACCACGGTCCAGCCGTCCTTCAGGATTTCCACATGCCAGTCGCCGGCACAGACCATCGGCTCGATGCAGATCGTCATGCCCTTAACCAGCCGCGGATTCGGATGTCCCCGTTCCGGACGGTAGTTCGGCACCTCGGGTGCCTCATGCATTCCCCGTCCGATGCCGTGACCGACAAAATCCCGTACGACGGAAAATCCGTGACTTTCCACGTAGTCCTGTACTGCGGCGCTGATGTCGTTGATGCGGTAGCCGACCTTGGCGAACTTGATTCCTTCAAAGAAGGCCTGCCGTGTCGCTTCGATCAGTCTCTTCGCTTCCTCGCTGACCTCTCCGACCGCCCAGGTCCCGGCACAGTCGCCGACAAAGCCGCGATAGGTTGCGCAGAGGTCGATGGAAACAATGTCTCCGTTGTGAACCACACGCCTCCCGGGGATTCCGTGAATCACTTCATCGTTCACCGATACACAGGCCGCGGCCGGGAATCCTTCATAGCCAAGGCAGCTCGGCTTTGCGCCGTTTTTTACGATGTACTCATGTACGGCCTTGTTGATCTGCCTGGTCGTCAATCCGTCCCGGATGGCCTGACGCCCCGCGGACCTTGCGCCGGCCGCGATTTTCGCGGCCTGACGCATGATCTCGATTTCACGGGGTGACTTGATATAGATGCTTTCAGACATTTCAGATTCCAAGCGCTTCCCGGATGGCATCCGTGGTTGCTTCGATGGAGGGACGGTTGTCAACCTTGACGAGCTTCTGTCGGGCTTCGTAGAAGGCCTTCAGGGGCTCGGTCTCCTTGTGATACGTCACGAGGCGCGCTTTCACGGTTTCGGGGGCGTCGTCCTTGCGGATGGTGAGCGCGCTGCCGCAGCTGTCGCAGATGCCTTCCTGTTTCGGCGGATTGTTTACCACATGGTAGGTTCCGCCGCACTGGGGGCAGGTCCGTCTTCCGGACATTCTTTCAACGATCACATCGTCGTCAACCTCAATGCTGAGCGCCGTGTCGATGTCAATGCCCATGGCCTCCATGGCTTCCGCCTGCGGGATGGTCCGGGGCACGCCGTCAAGGATGTAGCCGCCTGCGCAGTCCGGCTCGGCAAGGCGATCCCGGATGATGCCGATAATCACGGCATCGGGAACAAGCTGCCCTGCTTCAATGTAGGACTTGGCCTCCAGGCCCACGGGCGTGCCGTTTTTGATGGCCGCCCGCAGGATGTTTCCGGTGGAGATGGTCGGGATGTTTAAAAGCTTCGAAAGGATCTCTGCCTGGGTGCCCTTGCCGGCGCCCGGCGCTCCGAGAAGAATCAGTTTCATGACTTCATCCTCCGTGGATTAATCCAGGAAGCCCTTATAGTTGCGCATCATCATCTGAGCTTCCAGCGCACGCACGGTTTCCAGTGCGACGCCGACGGCGATGATAATGGAGGTTCCGCCGAGGCTCAGCCCGGTGAGCGCTTCCGCGTTGGAGAAGTGCGAGATCAGAATCGGCACGCAGGCGATGATGCCCAGATAGATCGCGCCGAACAGGGTGATCTTGTTCAGAACACGCTGGATGAACTCGCTGGTCGGCTTGCCGGGACGGAAGCCCGGAATGTAGCCGCCGTTCTTCTTCAGGTTGTTGGCAACTTCAATGGGGTTGAACTGAATGGTGGAATAGAAGTATGCGAAGAACAGGATCAACAGGAAGTAGATCACTGCATAGGTGATGGAGGTCGAGTCAAACAGCTTCATAAACCAGCCGTCGGACTTCGCGCCGGTCATGGCCGCGATCGTCGCGGGGAGCATTGCGATGCTCTGTGCGAAGATGATGGGCATAACGCCGGACATGTTGACCTTCATCGGGAGGTAGGTGCTCTGGCCGCCGTACATCTTCCGGCCGACGACGCGCTTGGCATACTGGACCGGGATGCGGCGCTCGGCATCGTTGACAAACACGATCAGAACGATCAGGGCCAGGGCGCCGAGGAAGACCAGAAGCGCCGCCCACCACTTCAGAGAGCCGTTCATGACATTCTGGATGGAGGTCACAATGCTCCGCGGGAGGCGGGAGACGATGCTCGCAAACAGGATCATGGAGATTCCGTTTCCGATACCGAACTCGGTAATCTGCTCACCGAGCCACATGATCAGCGCAGAGCCGGAGGTAAAGGTCAGAATCACGACGATGGCGACCCATACGTTCTTTTCCGTGCCGGCGGCAAGCAAGCCGTTGTTGCGCATCAGCATGTAGTAGGCAAAGCCCATGAGAAGGCCGATGCCCACGGTGGCATAACGGGTGATGGAAGCAATCTTTTTGCGTCCTTCTTCGCCCTCTTCCTTGCTCATCCGCTCGAGAGCGGGGATGGCAATGCAGAGAAGCTGAATAATGATGCTGGCGTTGATGTAGGGCTGGATGCTCAGTGCGAAGATGGTAGCGGTAGAGAACGCGCCGCCGGACATGACGTTATACAGGCCCAGGACCGTGTTCTGCAGCTGCTGGAAGTAATACTGAAGTGCTGTTACATTGACAAACGGTACCGGGACCGCATTGCCGAGTCTGTACAGAAGGACGATCAGGACCGTGAAGAGGATCTTCTTGCGCAGTTCCTCGATCTTCCACGCATTTTTCAGCGTCTCAAGCACTTAGACCACCTCTGCCTTTCCGCCGGCCGCTTCGATCTTTTCTTTCGCGGTTGCGGAGAAAGCAGCAGCCTTTACCGTGAGCTTCCTGGTGAGTTCACCCTCGCCCAGGAACTTGACACCGTATCTGCACTTGGAAAGGATCCCCTTGGTGAGGAGAGCCTGTGCATCGACGACGTCGCCGTCTGCAAACTGCTCCAGAACGGAGACATTCACTGCCTCCAGGGGCTTTGCAAAGATATTGTTGAAGCCGCGCTTCGGGATGCGGCGTGCCAGAGGCATCTGGCCGCCTTCAAATCCGACACGGACTCCGCCGCCGCTGCGGGCCTTCTGACCCTTGTGGCCGCGGCCTGCGGTTTTGCCGTTACCGGTGGCGTGACCTCTGCCCTTGCGCTTGTCCACATGGGTGGAGCCGGGCATGGGAGAAAGTTCATGAATTTGCATATCTGCGCCCTCCTTATTCTTCGGTAACCTTCAGCAGATAGCCGATCTTGGCAATCTTGCCGCGGGTCTGGGGATTGTCGGGCTGAACGGTCTCGTTGCCGATCTTGTGCAGACCGAGGGACTGTGCCGTTGCGACATGGCTGTCAAGACGGCCGTTGAGGCTCTTGACCAGCTTGATTTTCAGATTCGCCATTCTCCTGTCCCCCTTAACCCTGAACTTCTTCCGGGTTCTTGCCTCTGACGGCGGCGACCTGGGTCGCGTCGCGCAGGGACTTCAGACCCTCCATCGTGGCTGCAACAACGTTTGCGGGGTTGTTGGTGCGCAGGCACTTGGTACGGATGTTTTTGATTCCGGCTGCTTCCACAACCGCACGGACCGCGCCGCCGGCGATAACGCCGGTGCCTTCGGGTGCGGGCTTGAGCAGCACGCGGCCGGCGCCGAAGCAGCCGAGCACTTCGTGAGGAATGGTGGTTCCGCTGAGCGTGATGGTGACGATGTTCTTCTTGGCATCCTCGAGGCCCTTGCGGATTGCCTCGGAGACTTCACTCGCCTTGCCCATGCCGAAGCCGACACGGCCCTTGCCGTCGCCGACAACGCAGAGTGCGGAGAACTTCGCGACACGGCCGCCTTTGACGGTCTTGCTGACGCGGTTGAGGGAAACTACCTTTTCAATAAATTCGGAGGGAGCCTCTTCTCTGTTGCGGCGCTCTCTTCTGTCATTGTTGTAAGCCATTCTTTTTTCCCCCTTCCTCAGAACTTCAGACCGGCTTCACGCGCGCCCTCGGCCAGAGCCTGGACACGACCGTGATAGATGTAGCCGCCGCGGTCGAACACGACGTCTTCGATGCCCTTCTTCAGGGCACGCTCTGCAACCAGAGCACCGATCTTCTTTGCCGCCTCGATGTTGCTGCCGTTGCCTTCAAAGCCCTTTTCCACCGTGGAGGCGGAGACCAGGGTGTTGCCGGCGACGTCATCGATCACCTGGGCGTAGATGTGGTTCTCGCTGCGGAATACGCTGAGACGGGGTCTCTCGGCCGTGCCGGAGATCTTGCCGCGTACTCTCGCGTGACGCTTCATGCGCTGTGCGCGCGTATTGGGTCTCTTAATCATTCAGGCACACCTCTCTTTACTTCGCGCCGGTCTTGCCTTCTTTGCGGCGGACAACTTCGTAGTCGTACTTGATGCCCTTGCCCTTATACGGCTCGGGAGGTCTCTTTCCACGAACTTCTGCTGCAAACTGGCCGACCTTCTGCTTGTCGATCCCCTTGATGGTGATGTGGTTGGCATCGGGAACATCGATCTGGATGTCGTCCGTCTCCGGAACAATGACCTGATGGGAATAACCCAGGTTCATGACCAGATTCTTGCCTTCCTTTGCCGCACGGTAACCGACACCGTTGATCTCGAGCTTCTTCTCGAAGCCGTTGGTCACGCCGACGACCATGTTGTCGATCAGCGTTCTGGTCAGGCCGTGGAGGGAGCGGTTTTCTTTGGAATCGTCGGGGCGCTTCACGTGGAGAACGCCTGCGTCGATCTCAACCTTCATCTGGGGAACGAGGTCGCGCTCGAGGGTGCCTTTCGGTCCCTTGACCGTGATGTGGTTGTGCTCGTCAACCTTGACTTCAACACCGGCCGGTACGGTAATGGGTGCTCTACCAATTCTGGACATTCTGCTACCTCCTTACCATACGAACGCAAGGACTTCGCCGCCGAC
>JAGAFT010000194.1 GCA_017627975.1 Oscillospiraceae bacterium | reverse complement strand
GTCGACCAGGGCGGCGGCGGAACCATTGCCAAGTATATGGCGAATCGCAACATCGACACCATCGACGCGGGGGTACCGGTCCTGAGCATGCATGCACCGTTTGAGGTCGTTTCCAAGCTCGACTGCTACATGACCTACAAGGGGATTCTGGCCGCCTACCGTGACTGATCGGAAGATCAGGAGCTTTCCATTCAAGTATATACAAATAGACGCCTCGTACGAGCATAAGTACGAGGCGTTTTTATCGCTGTTTCGGAAAAGAACAGCCCGAACGGCAGCTTGGGATTGCTTTTGCATGTTTGATGTGTTATGATATAGAAACGAAAATGTAACTATTTTGTGTTATTATTGCACATATCTTTTGTTCCGCGGAGAGGTCTATGCTGAATCGTTTGCTGGAACAAGTGAATAGAAAAAGGGCAGAAAGACGCAAGCAGATTGCGTCGCTGCTCTGTCTCTCGCTGCTTGTGTCAGTGGCGGTCGGGATCAGTGTGCGGCGAACCGGTATTGCGCTGAGCGGATCAAAAACGACCCTTGTTTGCCCGTATTGCGCCGATGGCGTGGAGCCGGTTGCACATGTCCACAATGCATCCTGCTTTGATACCGACGGCATTCTGGTATGCCCGCTCCCGGAGCGGGAACCTCATCTCCACACGGAGGACTGCTATCGGGAAGAGCAGGAACAGATCTGCCGTCTGGAGGAGAATTCCGGACATGTCCACGAGGATGCATGCTACGCAGAAGAAACGCTGCAAATCTGCGGCCTTGAGGTGAACCCGGGACACCGGCATACGGAGGACTGCTTCCAGGAGGGAAGCGAGGAACCGTCCTGCGGCCTGGAAGAGGGCGCGGTCGCACATGAGCATACCGAGGAATGCTTCCGGACAGAAAAAAAGCTGATCTGCGGCAAGGAGACCGGGGAGGGCGCCCATGTCCATAGCGATTCCTGCTATCAGAGTAGAAAGGTATTATCCTGTGAGCTGGAAGAGCTCCCTGTCCATGTGCACGATGACAGCTGTTTCAGGGTTACGGAAATCCCTGAAGAACAGGAAGAAGAGCCTTCGGAGGAGATCATAGAAGAGCCGGAAGAAAAGAAGGAAGAGACCGGAGAAAAAGAAGCCCCCGCAGAAAAGAAGGAAGACTCCGCAGAGGAAAAAGAAGAGCCTGCGGAAGGCATAGAGCGGAAAACCGCCGAAGAGAAGAGCACCCCGGAACCGGAAGCGGCGCCGACGGAAGAGAAGGAAGCTGCGCCTGAACGGGAGGAAGAAGAGGAAGAGCGGGAACTCCCGGAGAAGCCGGTCAGCGATTTCTCTGCGGATCTCGAGACGGCGGAAGTCTGGGAAAAGGCATTTGAAGATCTGGAACTGACCGGGGTATGGGCGGAAGATGTGATCGCGGTTGCAGAGACCCAGTTCGGCTACAGCGAGAGTGAGCGGAACTTTGACGCGGTACTGAATGACGACAGAGACGCTTATATCTTAAAAGGGTGGACTCGATACGGAGCCTGGTACGGAATCCCGTACGGCGACTGGTGTGCGATGTTTGTCTCCTTCTGCCTGCACTATGCCGGAATCACGGACAAAGAGTATCCGTATGACTGTGCCACGACGACCTGGGTACGGAGTCTGGAGGAAAAAGAGCTGTTTTCCCCGGCGTCCGAGTACAGCCCGATGCCTGGGGATCTGGTCTTCTTTGACTGGGAACAGGATGGTTTGACGGATCATGTCGGACTGGTCTACGGGGTGGACGAAAAGGACAATTATCTGCTCACCATCGAAGGAAACCACAGCCGGACGGTGGGGACTTTTGAATACCTGCTGAACGATCCGCGTATCATGGGATACGGCATCCTCAAGTGTGTGGAAGAACCGGAGGCTGAAGAGACGGAAGAAGAGGAAGAACCGGAGGAAGCGAAAGAACCGGAGGAAGCGGAAAAATCAGAGACAGTAGAAGAGCCGGAAAAAACAGAAGAACCGGAGAAAGCGGAAGAACCGGGAAAAAAGGAGAAAGCCGGAGAAGAGAAACTGACCGAAGGCAGCAATCCTGCCCCTGTACAGAATGAAACCGGAGCACAGGCTGCGAAACAAAGCGGTGATCAGGATACCGAAAACCGGAGAGAGCCGGATGAGCCATTGCCCCCGACCGGATCGGAACTTCCGAAGCGTGTGCAGCGTTTCGACAAGAGCGTGGCGGGAATCCGTGTTCAGGTTGAGGCGGATGAAGGGGCGTTCCCGGAGAACACATATATGTCGCTTGCACCGATTGACGGGAATTTCCTGAAGGATGCGCTTTCCGACGAGGTCGACGGAGAGATTCTGGAGATCCAGGCGGTGGATATTGTCTTCGTGAACGAATATGGAGAAGAACTGGAACCGGCGATTCCGATCCGGGTGAGCATCACCGTACAGGAGACGCAGTACTCCGACCTGGCTACCGACGTCATCCACATCGACGACAACGGAACGCCATCCGTTGTACCGCAGCTTGCAGACGAAGGAAAGGAAAGCAACTGTGAGATTCTGTTCGATGCAAGCAGCTTCACGCCCTATGCCGTTGTGCGGAGAACCGGCGAGCCTGTGACGCCTGCGCCTGCAGCGGACCGGCCAATGGCGGAACAGACGATAAGCGAACAGGCTGTGACGGAGCCGGAAACAGCAGGGCAGGAAACAGCGGAGCCGGAAACAGCAGGGCAGGAAACGGCAGAGCCTGAAACGGCAGAGCCTGAAACAGCGGAGCCGGATATAGGTCCCATTGCTGCGATCGTCGAAAGCGAATCCGGGAACAGCAGCCCGGGTGCCGAGCGTCCGCGTTCCGAAAACTCCGCGGAACTCGTCCCGGAGAGCGGGGAAGAGCAAAGCCGTGAAGCGGATAAAAACGCCCGGGCGGAGCTTCTGGAACCGGAAGATCTGAGCAAGCCGGCAAACCCCGTTGATTCCTGGCAGGATGCGGACCGTCGTATACCGGAATCCGCCTTTCCCGTCATGGGTCACAGATCCGAGACCGAGTACTGGATCTTTCTTGGAATCTTCTCGGCGCTCGCCATGGGCGGCAGCCTGTGGCTGCTTGAAAAGAGCCGCAGAAGAAAGCTTTGATCCGGTGGCCATGGACAAAACCGAAGAGAGACAATGAAACCCGCGACAGGGAAGATCCTTGTCGCGGGTTTTCTCAGTTCAATGTGCCGTCCATTTTTTCGGTGAGATGCAGAACGCGGTCCCGAAGTGCCGCATGCTCCGGCAAAGAAAGCGTTGGGTCCAGCGAGAGAAGTCTGTCAGCGGCTTCTTTGCTTTTCATCAGGGTGTCGGTGTCGGTGCCGAGATCCGCCACATGCATGTCCGGCAGGCCGTGCTGGCGGGAGCCGAAAAAGTCACCCGGACCTCTGAGACGCAGATCCTCTTCGGCAATTCGGAAACCGTCTCCGGTTTCGCACATGATCTTCATGCGGGCTTTGGCCTCATCCGTCTCGGAATCTGTCACCAGAACACAGTAGCTTTTGTGCCTTCCGCGACCGACACGCCCGCGAAGCTGATGAAGCTGGCTGAGGCCAAACCGGTCCGCGTTTTCCACCAGCATCAGAGCGGCGTTTGGAATGTCCACGCCTACCTCAATCACCGTGGTAGAAACCAGGACATCCAGAGTTCCGTCTACCATTTGCTGCATCACACGATCTTTGTCCGATGTCTTCATTCTTCCGTGAACACAGCCGATCCGAAGCTCCGGCAGTTCCGTCTGAAGCTGATTTGCATACTCCACCGCAGAGAGAAGTCTCTTGCCGGTTTCACTGGGCGTGGGGTCCGCTTCCTCGTCTTCTTCCACTTTGGGGCAGACGACGAAAACCTGCCGCCCTTCTCCGCATAGTTTTTGAATAAAGGCAAGCAGACGCGGATGGTAGGCACTGCCGACACAGAAGGTGTCGACTTTCTGTCTGCCGGGAGGCAGCTCATCCAGTGCTGACAGGGCCAGGTCTCCATAGATGATAAGGGCAAGGGTACGCGGAATCGGCGTGGCGGACATTACATAAACATGGGGAGACAGTGCGCCGGCATCCGTATGCTCGCCGGTACCGAAGCGGGATCTCTGTTCCACACCGAAACGGTGCTGTTCATCGGTGATGGTAAGGGCGAGACGGGTGAAGCGCAGGCCATCGCTGAGAAGGGCGTGGGTTCCGATGATCAGGTCAAGGCTGCCGGTTTCGAGCGCTTCGACAAGTTCCCGCTTGTCTTTTGCCCTTGTGGAACCGGTCAGCAGGCCGACCCTGACCCCAAGAGGACCCAGATAATCCGTCAGTGTCCGGTAATGCTGCTCCGCAAGAATCTCGGTCGGCGCCATGAAGGCGGCGGCATACCCGGCCTGGAAGCACTGCCATACAAGCGCAGCGGCAACCAGCGTTTTGCCGCTGCCCACGTCGCCCTGCAGGAGCCGGCTCATTTGCCGGCCGGAAGCCATGTCCAAAGCCGCTTCTTCCATGGCACGGCGCTGCGCACCGGTTGGAGAGAAGGGGAGCGATTCAAGGAAAGGTGTAAAATCTGACTTGGGAACAACAATTCCCGGACGCTCAGTCTTCCGGCGGCTGCCGAGGGCGCAGGAGAGGAGAAACAGTTCTTCGAATACAAAGCGTTTTCTGGCCCGGTTCAGGGACTCGATATCCTGCGGAAAGTGAATGCTTTCGTAGGCATCTTCCGCCCCAATCAGACGGTATTCCGACCGAACGGAATCGGGGAGAAGCTCCGGAATCCGGCCGTGGCAGCTGTCCAGTCCCTGGCGGATGCTCTGCCGCAATGCGTTTTGCGCAAGACCGCTGACAAGGCGATAAACCGGGACAATTTTACCGGTGACGGACATTTTGCCTGAGGGAAGATCCTCCGGCTCAAAGACGGGATTGGTGAGGCTCCGGCGAGAGCCGTTGACCTCCATTTTCCCGTAGAATTGGTAAGAACCGCCGCGGTGGAGCTGATTTCGTACATAGCTCTGGTTGAAATAGGTCACGGTCACCTCTCCGCTGTCGTCATATACGCGAAGACGGACCAGATCCAGGCCGCGGCGTATTCTGGAGAGTCGGGGTTCCTCTGCGACGACGGCGGAAATACAGACGGTCTCGCCGTTTTGAACCAGGGCAATCGGTTTAATGCTGCTTCGGTCTTCATAGCGGCGCGGGAAATAAGAAATCAGATCAAACAGAGAAAAGACGCCGAGCTTGTTCAAAGCCTGCGCCCTTTTCTCTCCGATTCCTTTGATGCTTCGTATATCGTTTCGAAACGATTCCATGGTATTATTCTGCGTACCGCACCTTGTAGTCTCCGGCGGCGGAATTGGCACTGTATACATCGATGAGCCCCTTGGTGCAGATGACCTGATTGCTCTTGGTGATCAGGATCATTTCAAAGCCGCCGTACTGACGCCAGTAATTCAGCGCACGGGCTTCACCGAGGACAAACATCGCCGTAGAAAGCGCGTCGGCCATCGTACCGTCTTCACAGATAATGGTGGCAGACAGCAGATTGTTGGATACCGGGGACCCGCTCAGGGGATTGATGATGTGGTGATAGGTATTGCCGTCGAACTCAAAGAAACGCTGATAGCTGCCGCTGGTGACAACGGCGGTCTCACCGACCTGGACGGTGCCGACCCAGCTGGCCGTGTTGTTCGGATCCTGAATGGCGACGGTCCACTTGCTGTCATCAGGCTTGAGGCCGAGGGTCTGGACGTTTCCGCCCAGAGAGATGATGCCGCTTTTGACACCGGCCTGGCGCATGGCGCTGATGGCATTTTCCGCCGTACAACCCTTTCCGATGGAGCCGAAGCTGATCTCCGTATCGGTAGGGAAGTTGACGGAATAGGAGCCGGTGGCCGGATAGCTGGTCAGGACCATCTTGTCAAAAGCTTTCCGCTTGAGCTGCGCCTGGATTTCCTCATACAGCGGGACGTAGTAGCGTCCGTCAACAAAGCCCCAGAGCTTGATGAGCGGGTACAGACTGAGATCAAGAGAGCCGTCGGATTGGTCGTAAACCGTTTTGGCCGTGCTGAGCATCTTGGCAATCTGCGCATTGACGACGACATTCTGGCCGTTTGCATGATTGATGGCATAGGTGGTGCTGGTGGGCAGCTCCGGATCCAGCAGCGCCTCCATCGAGTTGATCACGCTGCTTGCCGCGGCGAGGCCTTCCTCAGCATGCTTCCCATAGGCGGTCAGCGTCATGACCGTATCCATGGCAAAGATCTGCTTCTGCTCCATGGCGGAGGCGGAGCCGCATGCGGTAAGCGTGAGCAGCGAAGCAATGCAGAGAAGCAGTGCCGCAACGCGGGTAAGGTGCTTATACAAGGTTCTTGTGGGATTCATAGAATTCATCATAATCCTTTAACATGTACTTGAGAAGATTCGGCGTATCAAGCTGATACGGACACTTGGAAGCGCAGGAGCGGCAGCCGATACAGTCTTCGATCTTGTGCATCTTGGCATACCATTCATCGGTCATGTACTGCTGCCAGGGGGAGCGGCGAAGCAGCATATTCATACGTGCGCAGTTGCGAATCTCAATCCCCATGGGACACGGCATACAGTATCCGCAGCTGCGGCAGAAGCTTCCGGAGAGTTCCTTGCGCTCCTTGGCGATGAAGGCTTCAAGCTCCTCATCCAGGTCCGGATCTTCCTCCGCGACCCGGAGCCACTGCTCCAGCTGCTCCAGCTCCTGTACACCCCAGATGGGGACCACATTGTCGTACTGCTTCATAAATGCGTGGCAGGCGCGGACATTGGTAAGCAGGCCGCCGGCGAGCCCTTTCATCGCAATGTAGCCGACATTGGCTTCCTTTGCCCTTGCGGCGAGGGCAAGGTCCCGCTCTGCAGAAATATAGCTGAACGGGAACTGGACAGTCTCAAAGAGCCCGGAATCGATGCACTCTTCCGCCACCTTGACACGGTGGGTGGTCACACCGATATGACCGATCCAACCGCGCTTCTTCGCTTCCAGAGCGCCGGCATACGCGCCGTCGGGATCGTTGGGGTCCGGAACCTCGGGCACCTGATGGAACTGGAAGAGGTCGATATAATCGGTCTTCATCATACGAAGACTGTTTTCAATATGGTTCAGAACGCCGGCCTTGTCTTTTGCGGCACTCTTTGTGGCGAGTACAATGTCACCGCGTACATCACTGAGTGCGAGACCGATCTTTTCCTCACTGTCGGTATAGGCATTGGCGGTGTCGAAGAAACGGATTCCACCCTCGTATGCGGCACGCAGCAGCTTCACGGCATAGTCTTTGTCACAGCGCTGAAGCGGGAGACAGCCCAGGGAAGGCTTGGTGGCCACAAGCCCGCTTTTACCCAGAACGACGGTTTTCATTGCGTGTTCATCTCCTTCAATAAACGAAAATAGAAAAACAGGGCTTTACTTTATCAACTTTCAATGGTATAATACCATGCGTTGTCTGGATTATACCAAATTCATGGGATAAAGGCAACAACTATCTGCACAAGCGGCTGTAGCTCAGCTGGATAGAGTGCCAGACTCCGACTCTGGAGGTCGTGGGTTCGAATCCCGTCAGCCGTACCAGGAAAAACCACCTGATTCAATGGAATCGGGTGGTTTTTCTTAGGTTGATCTGATATAAATTCTCAGACGATAGCTGAATCCGAAGTGGTTTACTGTACCGTAATGGCGGCGGAAGCGGTGTTGGTTGTTCCCGCGTTGTTCCGGAATGCGCAGTAGACTTTCCAGCCGTTTAATTCGGCGGGGATATTCTGAAGCTGCATGGTGCTCTGATCACCGCCGGTGATTTTCAGGCCCTGGAAGACCGCCGCTGCATCGGTATAGGACAGGTCACGGGTGCCGTCCGGGCTGACAAAGTGCCAGACGGCCCAGATCGCGTCCTCATATTTGGCAACGAACCAGGCGGTGCCGCCGGCCGCTACCGTTTCACCGGTCGGGCTCTTGGTCACTTTCGGAAGGCCTGTGGCAGTACCGTCTGCCGCATTGCCAGTCACGGTAATGGTGGCCCGGTCCGTCTTGACGGAACCGGAGTTGTTGCTGAACCGGCAATACACTCTCCAGCCGTTGAGGGCTTCGGGAATGTTCTCAAGGGTCATGTCCTTGGCATAGCCGTTGATAATCTTCATGGTCGGAAATTCTTTTTCCGCAACGGTATAGTCGATATCGCGGGTGCCGTCCGGGCTGACAAAGTGCCACTCCGCCCATGTGGCATTTTCATATCTTGTGACAAACTGGCATTTGCCGCCGATGGGGACCTTCTCATCGGTGGGACTCTTGGTGACGACCGGAAGATTGGAAGCGGGCTGCACGGCGGTCGGAACCGGTGTGGGGGTCGGAGCCGGTGTGGGCGCCGGTGTAGGTGTCGGAGCC
>JAGAFT010000003.1 GCA_017627975.1 Oscillospiraceae bacterium | reverse complement strand
GAAAGCGCGTGGTACCTTCTGGTGAGAATCCGCAGTGCAATGCAGGATCGCGATCAGAACTATATGCTCGAAGGCCTTATTGAAATGGACGAAGCTTATCTGGGGGCCCCAAAACGTGGGAAGAAGCGCGGCCGTGGCACTGAACGCAAGAAGATGGCTGTTGCCATTTCAAAAACGGAGAACGACTTCCCGCTATTTCTGAGGCTCCAGATGATCTCGGACGTTACGACAGCTTCTTTGTAGGCCGTGATCAATGAAAGTGTGAAAACTGGTTCCACAATTGAATGTGACGGATATAAAAGCTATCCAGGTCTGGAGAATGTTTTTGTCGATGCTTCAGCTTATGAAACCGGAGATCTCAAGTGGGTTCATGTTGCGATTGGCAACTTCAAGGCATTTCTCTTGGGAACATATCATGGAAGTTGCGGTGATTATCAGCCGTACTTGAATGAGTTCTGTTTCCGTTACAACCGAAGGTTCAAGCCAGCTCAGCTCTTCACAAGACTGTCAAGGGCTATCGCTACATCTCGTGCTTTGCTGAGCTAAGCCGATACCCATAATGATTTTTTATTTTAGCATCCTATCTTTTAAATGTCCAGTAAAATCAGCATATCTAAACAGTTTTTTGATCTGAATCTATCTGGTTGGATGTTGGTTGGATGCTGGTTGGATGTTGGTTGGATGTTGGTTGGATAAGGCATAGTATAATAAGATGTTATAATTTTTTTCTTCAAACAGCGTGATTTTACTTGTATTTTCCCGGCAGATAGGGTACAATCCCTTCAGAATTTTGAAAGATTGATCCGGGAGGATAATCATATGGCCGATACAAAACCGAAACGCCGCTGGGGCGACCGCAGAGACGCGCGCTGGGTACGGGATGTACCCGGGCTTCAGACCGTCATGGGGCACCTGATGCCCAACCGCACCGACGCCGAGGTTTTCATGAAGGACAGTTTCGATGTGACGGAGCTGCTGCCCTATCTGGACGCGAAAAACGCCACCCATCCCGACTACAAGACCACGGTGTTTCACGCGCTCATCATGTCTGTCGCCCGCATGCTCAAAGAGCGGCCGAAAATGAACTACTTCATTCAGGGCCGAAGGATGTACGAGCACAATGACATCAGCCTCAGCTTCGTCTGCAAGCGCCGCTTCCAGGACAACGGGGAAGAAGCCCTCATGTTCTTCATTCCGAAAGAGGACGAAACCCTCGACACCATGAGCTACAAGATCGCCGGCGAAGTCCGTGAGACCCGCAAGAGCGAAAGCTCCACCGGCGGCATCGACGCAGTGGTCGACGGCTTTGCAAAGATCCCGAGGATCCTGCTCATGGCGGCGATCCGGGTGATCCGCTGGCTGGACTTCTGGGGGTTGAACCCGAAGGCCATCACCGACGGCGACCCGAACTATTCTTCCGTTCTGCTCTCAAACCTCGGCAGCATCCAGGCTCCCGCGGTCTATCACCACCTGAACAACTACGGCACCAACAGCATCATGGTCACCATCGGCACCATCCACAAGGAAGCGCGTGTCATGCCCGACGGGACCACCCAGATCCGTGATGTGGTCGACATCGGCGCTACCCTGGATGAGCGCATCGCGGACGGCTTCTACTTTGCCCGCAGCTTGAAGCTTGTGAAATACATCTTTGCCCATCCCGAACTGCTCGACCTGCCGCTGAGCCAGCCGAGCAACTTCGACTACAACGCAAAACTCTGATTATTTTCAATCGAAACTGACAGGAGACTATCTATGGAAGCGATTACCGCCAAAACACCCTGGGCGAACCAGATGGATCAGATTCCCATGCACCTTGATTACTTCGAAGGCTCCATGGTTGAAAAGGTCATGCAGATTGCCGAGCAGTACCCCAACAACATCGCCTTTGACTTCATGGGCAAGCATACCACCTACCGTCAGATGGTAAAGGAGATCGAGCGCTGTGCCCGTGCGCTCAAGACCATCGGCATCCGTGAAAACGACAAGGTCACCATCGCCATGCCGAACTGCCCTCAGGCCATCTATATGTTCTATGCCGTGAACCTCGTCGGCGCAATCGGCAACATGATTCATCCCCTCTCCGCCGAAAAGGAGATCGAGTTCTATCTCAACGAGTCCGAGTCCGTCACGGCCATCACCCTGGACCAGTTCTATCACAAGTTTGAGCACATCCGCGAGAATACCAAGGTCGTCAACATCATCATCGCCTCGGTCAAGGACGCGCTCTCCAAGCCGGTCCGCGCCGGCTACATGCTCACCGAGGGCCGCAAGATCAAACGGATCCCCAAGGACGCGCCGGTTATCCGCTGGAAGGAGTTCATGCATCTGGCGGATCACTGCTTCTACAACTACAAGGTGAGCCGTCCCTCCGACGCCCCCGCCGTCATCCTCTACTCCGGCGGCACCACCGGCACCACCAAGGGCATTGTTCTGACGAACCGGAACTTCAACGCCCTTTCCCAGCAGATCATCGCCACCAACCCCATGTTCAAGCCGGGTGACAAGATGCTCTCCGCCATGCCGCTCTTCCACGGCTTTGGCCTCGGTGTCTGCATCCACTCCATGCTGGCCCAGGGCGGACGCTGCATTCTGGTGCCGCGCTTCACGGCCCAGAGCTATGCCAAGCTCATCACCAAGTACCGCTGCAACTTCATCGCCGGTGTCCCGACCCTGTATGAAGCGTTGCTCCGCCTGCCCAGCATGGACGGCGCAGACCTCAGCTGCCTGAAAGGCGTCTTTTCCGGCGGTGACAGTCTCTCCATCGAGCTGAAGAAAAAGTTCGACAAGTTCCTCTATGAGCACAACGCCGTCATTCAGGTCCGCGAGGGCTACGGCACCACCGAGACCGTCACGGCCTGCTGCCTCACGCCTCCTGCCCGCTATAAGGAGGGCAGCATCGGCATTCCCTTCCCCGACACCTACATCAAGATCGTCGAGCCGGGCACCGACCGGGAGCTTCCCTACGGCGAGGAGGGCGAGATTCTGCTTGCCGGCCCCACCGTCATGAAGGAATACATGAAGCACCCCGAAGAGACCGCCCAGACCCTTCGCCATCACGCCGACGGCCTCACCTGGGTCTATACCGGCGACCTGGGCACCCAGGACGAGGAGGGCTTCATCTACTTCAAGGGCCGCGCCAAGCGCATGATCATCTCCTCGGGCTACAACGTCTATCCCGGTCAGCTGGAGAACATCCTCGACGCCCATGAGAAGGTCCAGATGAGCTGTGTCATCGGCGTTCCCGACCCCTACAAGATGCAGAAGGTCAAGGCCTTTGTCAAGCTCGTCCCCGGCACGCCCCAGACCGACGAGACCAAAGAAGAGCTTCTGGCCTACTGCCGCAAGCATATCGCCAAATATGCCATGCCTTATGACATCGAGTTCAAGGACGACATGCCCAAAACTCTGGTCGGCAAGGTCGCCTATCGCGTCCTCGAAGAGGAAGAAATGGCGAAGATCAAGGCCGCCGAAGCCGCTTCCGCCAAAGCCGAATAAGCATCCGGACAGTACGATCCCCCGGCAGGTCCAAAAGATGGACCTGCCGGGGGATTTTTTTGCTTATGTTCTCTGAGATGGATGCTTGTCCGTCGGGCCTCTTCGGCTTTATCGCTTGATATCGTAGCTCATATTCATCAGGTTCCGGATGCTCTCGATGTCGTCGGTGATGTTGGCATCGCCGTGAATCGTGTGCTTGATGACGCTGCTGGCCACGGCGAAGTTCACCATGTCCATCGGCTTGTACTGATGCATCATGGCGTAAATCAGGCCGCTGGCAAAGGCATCGCCCCCGCCGACACGGTCCAGAATATTGAACGTGAAAAACTTGCTCTCAAAGGTGTGTCCCTGATACCACATATAGGCCATCAGGCTGTTCTCGCTGCCGCTGTGGGCATAGCGGACATGCCGCGCAATACAGGAAAGATTCGGATAGCGTTCCACAAAACGCTGAAAGATTTCATCCTGCTCCTCATATCCCGGCTGGAGCGGGATACCGTCTTTCCAGTCTCCTTTGCTGTGGTCGTTTTCATCCTTCCACAGATGATAAGGCTCGATGCCGAGCAGCACATCCACATACGGCAGGCACTGGGTACAGTAGTCCCGCGCCTCTTCCCAGCTCCAGAGCTTGCTGCGGAAATTCCCGTCGAAGCTGACCGTCAGGCCCTTTTCCTTCGCGGTTTTCATCAGTCTGAGAATAAACTCGGCACAGCCTGGGCCGACCGCCGGCGTAATGCCGCTCAGATGGAGCCAGTCGAAGCCGTCCAGCAGCCCCGCGGCATCCACCTTGTTGAAGTCATATTCCGTAATGGCGCTGTGCTTTCGGTCATAGATGACTTTGCTGGCCCGGATGCCGTAGCCCGTTTCAAGATAGTAGGTCCCCAGGCGATGGGTCGGGGTCTCCTCATGCGTGGAGAGAATCACCGGCGTGCAATGGACGTCGTTGCTGCGCAGCATGCGGATTGCGCTTTTCCCCAGCGAGTTGTTCGGCACCACGCTGAAAAACGTGCTGTCCACGCCCAGATTGGCAAGTGACAGGGCAATATTGGCTTCGCTGCCGCCATAGCTGGCTTCGAAACTGTTGGCAACGCGGATTTTTCCGTAGTTGGGAGGAGTCAGCCGCAGCATGATTTCTCCAAAGGTAATAAACTTATGTCCGGTCTCATTCGGAATTGGATTTTTATGTACCATGAATTCTGCTCTCCTTTCTGACGTCCTGCGGCGGGCTCCGCTCCGCACGCATTCAAATGGAATGATCATTGCCGGTTTTTTCTGATTAAAAACAGAATACCATCGTATTGCAGCAGCGTCAAGTATGTTTGCTGCATCCGGACCTTCTTATTCGGGAAGCGGCCGGGCGACGTCTTCCGCCCTCCTTCCGTTCGATCACGGCGCAATTTATCAGTTGAAGAAGCCGATTTATTATGGTAGAATGATTTGTATAAATATGTATATTCCGATTTGCGGAGCAGAATCCGCATAAAAGGCAAGGAGGAGCAGTCATGATTCAAGCCATTGACAATGTCGTTAACGCCATCAGCGGGGTTCTTTACCAGCCCTACATTGTTCCCCTGCTTCTCATTCTGGCCGGAATCTATTTCACGATTCAGACCCGGCTTCTGCAGTTTCGCCTCTTCGGGGAATCCCTCCGTGTCGTAAAGGAGAAGCCGGTCAATCTCGGCGCAACCTCATCCTTCGGCGCCCTGATGGTCTCTACCGCCTCCCGTGTCGGCACCGGCAACATCATGGGCGTCTCCACCGCGCTTTGCCTCGGCGGCCCCGGCGCTATTTTCTGGATGTGGATTACGGCCATCCTTGGCGGCGCCTCTGCCTTTGTGGAATCCACCCTGGCACAGATCTATAAAAAACGCGATCGCGACGGAGGCAGCTACGGCGGTCCCTCCTATTACATGCAGGATGCCCTCGGGCAGCGCTGGCTCGGTGTGGTTTTTGCCGTTGTTCTGATCCTCACCTACGTGGTCGGATATAACATGCTTGCGGCATATAACACCCAGGACACCTTCAGCGTCTTTTCTTTCTACAGCTCGCGAACCCGCTATGCGATCGGCGCCGTGCTCGCCGTTCTGTTCGGGATCTGCGTTCTCGGCGGCGGCAAACGCCTCACCAAAGTGACCGAAGTGCTGGTCCCGTTAATGGGTCTTCTCTACGTTGTTGTCTCCCTGATCGTCGTGATCATGAACATCTCCAGTCTTCCCCGCGTATTCGGCATGATCTTCCGCTCCGCCTTTGATTTCAAGGCTATTTTCGGCGGCTTCACCGGCTCCTGCATCATGTGGGGCATCAAGCGCGGCCTCTACTCCAATGAAGCCGGTATGGGTTCCGCCCCCAACGCGGCGGCCGCCGCCGATGTGGCGCATCCCGCCAAGCAGGGCCTTGTCCAGATGTTATCCGTGTTTATCGACACGCTGCTGATCTGCTCGGCCACCGCTTTCATGTGCCTCTTTTCCGGTGTGCTTCCCACCGCGGACGCCGCCGGCGCCGCCTATGTACAGGCGTCCACCCGCGCTGTGCTGGGTGACTTCGGTCCTGTCTTCCTGACGGCAGCCGTTTGCCTCTTTGCCTTTACCACGCTTCTCGGCAACTATTACTACACCGAAGGCTGCCTCCGCTTCATCATGAAGCGGGAGCCGAGCAAGACCTTCATGCTCATCTTCCGCCTCTGCGCCACCGCGCTGATTTTCCTGGGCGCGGTCATCTCGGCGGGGCTCGCGTGGGATACGGCCGATCTTCTTCAGGCCCTGATGGTGCTCATCAACGTTCCGGTCATCCTCATCCTGGCAAAGCCCGCACTGGCCGCCCTGAAGGACTATGAAGCCCAGCGCAAGGCCGGGAAGGAACCCGTCTATCGCGCGGCGAAAAACGGCGTCTCGGGCACCGATTTCTGGAACTGAAGCGCGCCCGGCGGAAGCCGCAGGGTTTCCTGCGCCGTCCGAAGCGCGAAGCGCAACATCTATGATACAGGAAGTGCATGTCAGCTATAGGAGGTAAGCGTCCGCCGCGTTAATCCTGAGAGGAGGGAGCCGGTATTCTAAGCTACTATACAGTATTGATCATCCTTTCCTGGATGGCATTGGGTGTACTCTGCATCCTGCTCTGGGAAAACAGCTGGATCCCGAAAGAGGATAAGCGGCACTTCTATCTCACCTATGGGATTATTGCGCTTGCCGCGCTTGCCGAATGGACCGGAATACAGTTAAACGGCAAGGAAAGCATTCCGAAATGGGTCCTGGCCGGGGTGAAATGTGCCGACTATGTTCTCACGCCGCTGGCGGGGGGCGCCCTCGCGTCGCAGATGAAGCTTCACAATCGGTGGCACAAAGCCCTGATCGCCGTGCTTGCCGCCAACACACTTTTCCAGATTGTGGCCTGCTTCAATCGCTGGATGATTGTGATTGACGATCAGAACCATTATTCCCACGGCCCGCTCTATACGGTTTATATCCTTGTCTATCTTCTGGTAATCATCCTGATGGCCGCTCAGTTTCTGTCTTACGGAAGGTCCTATCGCAGGCAAAACCGCGTTTCTCTCTATTCCGTTCTGTTTCTCGTGATCGTCGGCATCGGCATCCAGGAGCTGCTGGGCAGTGAGTACCGGACCGCGTATATCGCGCTGACGATGGGCGTTACGCTGATGTTTATCCATTACTCGGAATTCTACCAGATGCACGCCGATGAGCATATCCGGCACCAGTATACCCAGCTCATGACGGATGCCCTCACCGGTGTGCTCAGCCGCCACGCATACATGAAAGCCCTGGAGCGTTACACGGATCCCGCTGAGATTCCGGGTGATCTGGCCGCGTTTTCCATTGACATCAACGGGCTGAAAACCGTCAATGATACCATCGGCCACGAGGCGGGAGATGAGCTCATCACCGGTGCCGCCCGCTGCATTGCGAAGGTTTTCACCGGCGGCGAATGCTTCAGAACCGGCGGTGATGAGTTTATCGTCCTGACCCGAATGGAAAAGCTGCAGGCCGACGCGGCTTTGCTCCGCCTGGAACGGGAAACCGCCTCCTGGACCGGAACTCTGGTCAAAAGTCTGAACCTGGCCGCCGGCTATGCCCTTGTCGGCGAGCATCCGGGGATCACGGTTGAAAAGCTCGTCATCGAGGCGGACCACGCCATGTATGCCAGAAAAGCCGCGTATTATCGGGAAAGCGGGCATGACAGGCGATCCCGCCGCACGGATCCGAATCGGTCGGACAGGTAATAAAAAGGATTCCCGCCAAAATGGCGGGAAAGAAAGATGTCCATGAGCGAACTATTTCATATTCTTCGGCGCGAATTTATCTATCTCCGTTACTACTCCGAGCTTCAGCTCCGGCAGATCTTCTGGTACTGGGTTCTGGGTATTGCCATCGGCTCCTTCATTTCTGTTTTCGCCAAAGATGGAATCCACAATCTTTTCCGCCGGATGCAGGGGAAAAAATGGGGCGTCTTCGGGATCGTTCCCGCCTGCCTGCTGGGCATCGCCTCACCGCTGTGCATGTATGGGACCATTCCCATTGCCGCGTCCTTTTCCCGACAGGGGATGCGCCATGACTGGCTGGCGGCCTTCATGATGGCTTCGATTCTTCTGAATCCCCAGCTCATCGTCTACAGTGCCGCGCTGGGGCCGGAAGTGCTTACGGTGCGGATCATCTCCTGCTTTCTCTGCGGCTGCGCCGCAGGCCTGCTGATCTGCATGTTCTATCGGGACCGGAGCTTTTTTGATTTCTCCGGTTTTGAGGAACGCGCCGGTCACGACACGCACCCCAATCTTCTGATCCGCTATCTGTTGAATGTGGGCCGCAACATCCGGGCGACGGGGCCGTATTTTCTGTTCGGCGTCCTGCTCTCCGCCCTCTTTCAGCGCTATGTGCCGCAGGAGCGCATGGTCGCGCTGTTCGGCGGCAACGAGGCCTGGGGCGTTCTGATGGCCGCGACCATCGGCGTACCGCTCTATGCCTGCGGCGGCGGGACGATCCCGCTTCTGCGGGAGTGGCTTTGGGAAGGGATGAGCATCGGCAGCGCGGCAGCCTTCATGCTCACCGGTCCGGCCACCAAGATTACGAATCTCGGAGCGCTGAAAATCGTGCTTGGGATGAAGCATTTCCTGCTCTACTGGGCTTTTGTCCTTGTCTTTTCCCTGCTGACCGGCATCTCGGTCAATCTGATTCTGTAATCCGTATCTGTAAAAAAGGAGGATCCATGCATGAAGAAAACACTTTCTCTGCTGACGGCACTGTGCCTTGTCCTAGGCGTTCTCGCCGGAGGGATGGCGTATGCGGAAGAACCGGAGAAGCCTGTCGTCTATTTTACGGACGACATCTCTCCGGAGGGTCTTGTCGCGGTCTATGAAGCGCTGAACTGGAAGCCCGTCGGCCCCGTGGCGGTAAAGCTTTCCACCGGCGAGCCGCCCTATAGCAACTATCTGCGGCCCGAGCTGATCGCCGATCTGGTACATCTGGTCGACGGAACGATTGTCGAGTGCAACACAGCCTACGGCGGCTCCCGTGCGGCGACCGCCGAGCATTACCAGGTTGCCGAGGATCACGGCTTCACCGACATCGCAGACTTTCAGATTCTGGATGAATACGGCAGCATGGAGATCCCGGTCACCGGCGGTAAACGCCTGACCGGCGACCTCGTAGGCGAGCACTTCTCCGACTACGGCTCCTACATTGTGCTGTCCCATTTCAAAGGGCACGCCATGGCCGGTTACGGCGGCGCCATCAAGAACGCCTCCATCGGTCTGGCTTCCGCCATGGGGAAAGTCCGCATTCATTCCGGCGGAACCAGCGACACCCACTGGCATGACGAGCTGCATCTTGAGTTTCTTGAAGCCATGGCCGAGGCCGCCAAGGGCGTCTGCGACTACCTGGGTGATCAGGTGGTCTTCATCAACGTCATGAACCGGATTTCCATTGACTGTGACTGCGACGGCTATCCCGAAGAGCCCGACATCCACGACATCGGCATCCTGGCCTCCACCGACCCGGTTGCGCTGGATCAGGCCTGTCTGGATCTTGTATGGGATGCGGACGGAAACGAGAAGCTTCTGCACCGTATTGACGAGCTTGCCGGTCTCCATACGCTCGACCACGCGGACGAGATCGGGTTCGGCAGCCGCAGCTATACGCTGGTGGACATCACAAAGGCCGCCGACTAACGCAATGTCCTTCCGGTCTGAAGGTCATAGGTCCGGATGAAGCGATCCATCTCGATTCCTTCATCCAGATACCGGCGCAGGATTTCCCCGCAGGCATGGCTGTCGCTGCCGGCGTGGTGGTGATCCAGCGCAATGCCAAGGCACTCGCACATGGTGTTGAGCCGGTGATTTTCCGTCTCCGGATGCATCTGACGGCTCATGCGCACCGTACAGGCGTACTTCACCCTTGTCTGCCAGGGAATGTCATAGGCGCGGAGGCACTTGGCCAGCACCCCCAGGTCGAAGGTGGCGTTGTGTGCCACAAGAACGGCGTTCGAGAACAGCTTCTCCAGCTTTTCCCAGACTTCCGGGAAGGTCGGCTCCGTCTCGACGGCCGCCGGCGTGATCCCGGTGAGCTGGATATTAAAAGAGTCGAAATGCGTCTCGGGGTTTACAAGGGTATAGAACTCCTCTGCGATTTCTCCGTTCTCGATCACGGTGACGCCGATGGCGCTCATACGGTCGTTCCGGCTGTTCGGCGTTTCCACGTCAAAGGCCGCATAGCGTCCGCCGGGGCTGACGCGGGTAAAGCGCCGGAAGACATATCCGTCCCGCTCCACGGTCTCCAGCCACATCTGCGCAGGGCGCACCCAGAGCCCGTGTGCTCCGTAGAGGGCGCGATACACCACCATCGGCTCCTCGGTCTCGGAGTGCCGTGCAATGTCCAGCACTTCGTATTCCTTTCCCTTAAAGTGCCGGTAGCGTCCCGGCGGAATCTGTCTCTTTGCTTCTTCCAGCGTCATATCGTCTTCATGCCCGGTCTTGCGACCGGGCTTTCCTTTCTCCTTTGTTCAGGCGCCCCTGTCATCCGTGACCAGATCTGCCGTGGTGAGCTCCGCCGCCCGGATCAGGTCCTGCGGACTCAGCTCCACCTGGGCCCCGACCTTTCCGGCGCTGACACAGACCGTGTCGAACAGCTCCGCCGTCTCGTCCAGAAAAGACGGAAACGGCTTCTTCATGCCGATCGGGGAACAGCCGCCGTGAATGTAACCGGTCAGAGGAAGCAGCTCCTTCTGCTTGATCATGACGATGGCCTTCTCGCCGGAGACCTTTGCCGCCTTCTTCAGGTCGAGCTCCTCCCGCACCGGGATGACAAACACATAGTGCTGTCCGCTCTTTCCCTCCGTCACCAGCGTCTTGAACACCCGGTCGAACTCCTCCCCCAGGAGTTGGGCGACCTCTACGCCGCTGAGACTTGCGTCCTCTTCATAAAAGTGGCTGACATACGGGATCTTCAGGCTGTCCAGGACCCGCATCACGTTTGTTTTTCCGGTATTTTTCATCGTGCTTCTCCCCCTTCCGTCCTCGTTGCTTCACCGGTCGGTGATCGTCTTTCGCCGTATTCTATCATCCGGCCGACCGTCTGACAAGGGCAAGATTGTTCCCCCCACGCCGCCGGCCCGTCCATGTTTCCAAAAGAGCGAAGCCGCCCGGAGGAGCTCCGGACGCTTCGCTCTTTCACTGTTCTTGATTTTTTGTCTCTGTCAGGCGGGACCCGGCTCTGGATTATTCACCGGCCAGCCTTCTGTACTTGGCGTAGCGGCGGGCGGTGAATTCCTCCGCCTCGGCGAAGAGCTGCTCGGCGCGGTCCGGGAAGGTGCGCGTCAGGGAGGCGAAGCGGTTTTCGCCCATCATATACTCTCGCAGCTTGCCGTTGGGCTCACCGGAATCCAGGGAGAAGGGGTTCTTGCCTTCTTTTTCATTGTCCGGGTTATAGCGGAACAGAGGCCAGAAGCCGCATTCCACCGCCGCCTTGCCCTCGTCGATGGACTTGGCCATGCCCTTGGAGAGGCCGTGGTTGATGCAGGGGGCGTAGGCAATGACGATGGAGGGTCCGTCGTAGGCCGCCGCTTCCTTCAGGCACTTGATCAGGTGCTCGGGGTTGCCGCCGATGGAGACCTGGGCCACATAGACATAGCCATAGGTGGAGAGGATAAGGCCGAGATCCTTCTTCGGCGTTCCCTTGCCGGCCGCGGCGAACTGCACCGAGGCGCCGGTCGGGGTGGCCTTGGAGGCCTGTCCGCCGGTGTTGGCGTAGAGCTCATTGTCCATGACGAGGACATTGATGTTTCTGCCCGTCGCCATGACGTGGTCCAGACCGCCGTAGCCGATGTCGTAGGCCCAGCCGTCGCCGCCCACCATCCAGACCGCTTTCCTCGTCAGGGCGTCCTGGCGTTCACAGAGGAAGGTGATGTCTTCGCTCTGTTCCTCGGTTGCTGCGAGCGCGCTGCGAACCACGTCCGAGAGCTCGGCCGTCCGGTCCATATCGTCTCCGTCCGCAAGCCAGGCCTCCAACGCCGCTTTCAGTATTCCGTCTGCGGTGCTCTCGACGATGCTCTGTGCGTGCATTTTGACCTGATCGCGCATCTGTTCGGCCGAGATGCTGATGCCGAGGGCAAACTCGGCGTTGTTCTCAAACAGCGAGTTGGAGAAGGCCGGACCGAAGCCGCGCCGGTTGACCGTCTGCGGATAGCTGGGCGTATAGAAACCGTAGGCCTGGGAGCAGCCGGTGGCGTTGGCCACATACAGCCGGTCGCCGAAGAGCTGGGTCAGGAGCTTGATGTACGGGGTCTCGCCGCAGCCGGGGCAGGCACCGGAGAACTCGTAAAGCGGCTGCTCGTACTGGCTGCCCTTGGCGGAGAAGCGGGACATCGGATTCGCCTTTTCCGGGAGGCTCAGGCAATGATCCCAGTTGGCCTGCTCGTCCAGCACATCGTCCAGCGGGACCATCTTCAGGGCCTTCTCCTTGGACGGACACACGTTGGCGCAGCTTCCGCAGCCCTGGCAGTCCAGCACGTCGACCTGGATGCGGTAGCGCAGACCCTCAAAGCCCTTGCCCACGGCCTTCTTGGTGACGCAGGTCTCGGGCGCCGCGGCGGCTTCCTCCTCGGTAAACAGGAAGGGGCGAATCGCCGCATGCGGGCAGACGAGGGAGCAGCGGTTGCAGCCGATGCACTTGTCGGCGTCCCAGACCGGGACGTTGTCGGCCACGCCGCGCTTCTCGAAACGGGCGGTGTCGGTGGGCATGATGCCGTCGGTGTATTTCTGGAATGCGCTTACCGGCAGCAGGTCACCCTCGGCGCGGTTCATCGGGATCAGGATCTCCCGAACGAATTCCGGCAGCTTTTCATCCGCTGTCTTCTCTTCGTCCTGAAGCTCCGCCCATTCGGCCGGAATGTCAATCTTCACGGCGTCGGTGAGACCGCGCTCGATGGCCGCCAGGTTCATGTTCACGATCTTCTCGCCCTTGCGGGAGAAGGTCTTGACCGCCGCGTCCTTCATATACTTCTCCGCTTCATCGATGGGCAGGACGCCGGAGAGCTTGAAGAAGGCCGCCTGCAGCACGGTGCTGGTGCGGTTGCCGAGGCCGATCTCGGCGGCAATGTCGGTGGCGTCGATGGTGTAGAAATTAATTTTCCGCTCCGCCAGCAGGCGCTTGGCGCGGTTCGGCAGGTTGTGAACCAGCTGCTCACCCTTCCAGCGGGTGTTCAGCAGGAAGATGCCGCCGGGCTTGACCTCGTTTACAATGTCATAGGTATGCATGTAGCTCTGCTTGTGACAGGCAACAAAGTCCGCCATGGTAACGTAGTAGGTTGACAGGATCGGTTCGTGCCCGAAGCGCAGATGGCTTCTTGTGAGGCCGCCGGACTTCTTGCTGTCATACTGGAAGTAGGCCTGAACATACTGGTCGGTGTTGTCGCCGATGATCTTGCAGGAGTTTTTGTTTGCGCCGACTGTGCCGTCGGACCCCAGGCCCCAGAACTTGCAGGAGATGATGCTCTTGCCGGAGGTGACGATGTTCTCGCCCACGGGCAGGGAGTGGAATCCCACATCGTCGTTGATGCCGACGGTGAAGTGGTTCTTCTGCGCCGTCTTCATATTGTCGAAAACGGCCTTGATCTGAGCCGGCGTCGTGTCCTTGGAGCTGAGGCCGTAGCGGCCGCCGAGGACCGGCAGGTGCAGGCCTGCTTCCAGCACCGCGGTGCTGACATCCTCAAACAGTGGCTCGCCCAGGGAGCCGGGTTCCTTGGTGCGGTCGAGAACCGTGAGGATCCGGCAGCTGGCCGGGATCGCCGCGGCAAAGTGCTTCAGGGAGAAGGGGCGGTACAGATGGACCTGAATGAAGCCGACCTTCTCACCGCGTTCGGTAAGGTAATCGACCACCTCACGTACCGTATCGCTGACCGATCCCATGGCCACGATGACGCGCTCCGCCTCCGGGTCGCCGAAGTAGTTGAAGAGCTTATACTCTCTGCCGGTGAGTTCCGAGATCCGCTCCATGTACTCTTCCACGATGACCGGGAATGCGTCATAGGCCGGGTTGACGGTTTCACGGTGCTGGAAAAAGGTGTCGTCGTTCTCACCGGTATGGCGAATGCTGGGGTGTTCCGGGTTCAGCGCGCGGTTGCGGAATTTTTTCAGTTCCGCCCGATCCACCAGCTTCGCCATGTCGTCAAAGTCCAGAACCTCGATCTTCTGGATCTCATGGCTGGTGCGGAAGCCGTCGAAGAAGTGCTGCACCGGGAGATGCCCCTTGATGGCGGAGAGGTGGGCCACCGCGCCCATGTCCATGCACTCCTGTACGCTGGAAGAGGCCAGCTGCGCCCAGCCGGTCTGGCGGCATGCCATCACGTCGGAGTGATCGCCGAAGATGGAGATCGAATGGGTACCGACAGAGCGGGCGGCGACATGCATGACGGCCGGCAGCTGCAGGCCGGCGATGCGGTACATCGGCGGGATCATCAGCATCAGGCCCTGGGACGAGGTGTACGTGGACGCCAGCGAACCGGCCTCCAGCATACCCTGCAGCGCGCCGCAGGCGCCGGCTTCGGCCTGCATCTCCACAATTCGGACCTGGGTGCCGAAGATGTTCTTCATGCCGTTGGCCGCCCACTCGTCTACATGGGTTGCCATGGGACTGGAGGGGGTGATGGGATAGATGGCGGCCGTCTCCGTAAAGGCATAGGAAATGTAGGAGGCGGCTTCGTTGCCGTCCATGGATTTGAACACTTTTTTGTCTGACATTTCAGCTTCTCCTTTTTGTGGTATTCTTGCATAAAGAGATACTTTATCATACCACCGGCTTCTGAAATTGCTCTGAAAACAGCCTCCCCGCTACCTTATGAAATGTAAACAAACTGTGAATTCAAGATGCTTTCTCTGCCTGCTGCTTTACATACCGCACCACATAGTCCGCAAAGCGCCGTGTGGCCGGACCGGCCCGATCCCCTGCGGCGATTGCGATGCCGATGGTGCGCTTCGCCTCCGGGATCAGCGGCAGCGTCAGCAGGCGGTCACGCCGTCCTTTCAGCAGCAGCTCCGGCATGATGCTCATGCCGAGCCCCTGTTCCACCATGGCGATGATGGCATAGTCATCCTTTGTATAAAAGCGGACGTTCGGTTCCACCCCCGCGGCTTCCAACGCGCGCCGTGCGTCGTGGTCGGAGCTCTTCAGCAGGCTGATGAAGGGCTCCGTCTCGCACTCCACCAGAGGGAACTTCGGATAGCTGGCAAAACGGCTGTCCAGCGGCAGGATCGCCAGCAGCCTGTCCTCCATCAGCGGAATGCATTCGCAGTCCAGCGCACAGGGGACATTGACAAAACCGATATCGATGCTCCCCTCCGAGAGCCATTCCTCTACGTCGTGATAGTCCCCGTTCAGCAGGCGGAAGTCCACATTCGGATAATCGGTCTGAAACTCCTTCAGCACCCCCGGAAGCCAGTGCACCGCCACCGAGGTAAAGGCGCCGATGCGCACCGTTCCGGTGTCGAGGCCCCGAATCGCAGAGGCCGTCTGCTCCAGCTGTTCGGCACTGCTGAGGAGGCTGCGCACCGCCGGCATCAGGCGCTCCCCCTCGCCCGTCAGAGAGACTCCGGCCCGGCTGCGCTTCAGCACCGTGAACCCCAGATCTTTCTCCAGGCTGTCCAGTGTATGGCTGACCGCGGACTGGGTCACATTCAGCTGCCTGGCCGCCTGGGTCAGGCTCTCCAGTTCCACCACGGTCGCAAGCGTTTTATATTTTGTAAGGTTCATGTACCGACCCGCTCCCTGTCATTTCCCGTCTTAAAATGAATTTTGCTCATGTTTTTATGAGTAAAATTATTTTTGTTTCTATTATAATCAAAAAATCGGAATTATCAAGAAGAATCCCTCTCAAGGCCTCTTGCCGCTTTTTTAATTTGGGATATAATTTCGTTTATCGCAAAGAAAAGAGAGGTTTCCCGCTATGTCTTCATCCAGCATTTTCATCATTCTCGCCATTGTCGTCTATCTGGTCGGCATGATCCTGATCGGCTATCGCCACTCCAAAGGCACCAACACCAGCTCCGACTTTTATCTCGGCGGACGTAAGCTTGGCCCCGTGGTCGCCGCCATGAGCACCGAAGCCTCGGACATGAGCGCATATCTGCTGATGGGCGTTCCCGGCCTGGCGCTCTTCTGCGGTGTCGCCGAAGCTGGCTGGACCGCCATCGGCCTTGCGGCCGGCACCTATCTGAACTGGCTGATCGTCGCGCGCAGACTTCGCACCTATTCCGCCAAGCTCGACGCCATCACCGTTCCGGATTATCTCGCCCGCCGCTTCCGGGACAACACCAAGCTTATCGAGACCATCGGCGCGCTGGTGATCATCATCTTCTTCGTCCCCTATACCGCTTCGGGCTTCGTGGCCTGCGGCAAGCTGTTTAACACCATGTTCGGCTGGGACTATGTTCCCACCATGATTGTTTCCGCCGTCGTCATCGTCGCCTACTGCACCATGGGCGGTTTCATGGCCGCCTCCATTACGAGCCTGATTCAGAGCATGGTCATGACCTTTGCGCTGATCGTGGTTCTGATCTTCGGCATCAATGCCGCAGGCGGATGGGATGCCGTCATTGCAAACGCAAAGACCGTTCCCGGATACCTGAGCTTTACCGCCAACACCAATATCATGGCAGACGCACCGGGCAAATACGGCTTCCTCGCCATCTTCTCCACCCTGTCCTGGGGCTTCGGATACTTTGGCATGCCCCACGTGCTGATTCACTTCATGGCCGCCAAGGATGAAAAGAACATCAAGACCAGCCGCCGCATTGCCACCGTCTGGGTCGTTGTCTCCCTCACCGTTGCCGTCATCATCGGCATCGTCGGCTTCGGCATGGTAAACGCCGGCGTCATCGAAGGCTTCTCCAGCAGCTCGGAGGCCGAGTCCATTCTCGTCCGTGCCTCCTCCCTGATGAGCCAGAAGAACGTCTTCTTCGCCATCATCGCCGGTATCATCCTCGCGGGTATTCTCTCCGCCACCATGTCCACCGCGGATGTTCAGCTTCTGGCGGCCGCCTCCGGCATCACCCAGAACCTCCTGCTGGACGTGTTCGGGGTGAAGCTTGACGACAAAAAGAACCTTCTGGTTGCCCGCCTGGGTGTCATCTGCATCGCGATCATCGCCGTGTTCTTTGCCCTGAACCCCAACAGCTCCATCTTCCGCGTCGTCTCCTTCGCCTGGGCAGGCTTCGGCGCCACCTTCGGTCCGGTCATGCTCTTCTCCCTGTTCTGGAAGCGCTGCAACAAGTACGGCGCCATCGCCGGCATGCTCTCCGGTGCGGTCATGATCTTCATCTGGAAGTTTGGCGTGCGCCCCCTGGGCGGTGCCTGGGACATCTATGAACTGCTGCCCGCCTTCCTGGTCAGCTGTGTCATGATCGTCGTGGTAAGCCTTCTCACCAAAGAACCCGAGGCTGAGATCGTTAAGGAGTTTGAGAGCATCTGATCCCCTCATCCGATTCCCGCCGCTTCCATTTCCGGCGGGATATGAAAAGCCCCCTCCGAGCGTCACTGCTCAGAGGGGGTTTTCTTATGTATTCCTGTTTGCTTTGTGCTTCTTTGAAAGGCTCAGCGGTTCTTCTTCAGCTCTTCAATGCGTCCGAGGATCATCTTTTCATTATACAGGAAGAAGAGCCCCGCGCCGATCAGGCAGGTAATCGTCGCCACCACCGCGGTGCTGCGGTAGCTGGCCGGCGTCTTTGCCACAGTCATCGACGTGAACACCACCATGGCCAGCGCCTGGCCCATCTTGAAGGCGAAGGTGCGCGCGGCAAAGAACATGCCGCTGCGGTCTTCTCCGGTCTCCAGGCGATTCAGCTCTGCGACATCCGCCACACAGGCCTGCGGCAGGATGCCCAGGATCGCCATCGGCACCGCAGCACAGACGGCCACGATGAAGCCCCAGTACAGGCCCTTTCCGCAGATCGAGGTGATCAGGAAGACCAGCGAGTAGGCAAAGAAGCCGGTGATGATGAGCTTTTTCTTTCCCAGCTTCGGCGCCAGCTTGTTGACCGCCGGATACAGCAGCACGCTGATGAAGGTCATCGTCGCCGTCAGGACAAAGGTCCAGGTATCCTCGATCTCCATGAGCTTGGTCTCATAAAAGGCCAGCCCCGTCTGGAACAGGGTCAGCGCAAAGAAGTAGATCACATCGCTGTAGACGAAGCGGCGGAACTGCCCGTTGGAGAAGGTCTTGAGCAAGGACCGGAAGGCCTTTGTCTCGCTGGGTTTCGAGTCGATGTAATCCCGCTCCTTGATGTAGAGGGAGGGAATCAGCATCGCAATGCAGGCGACGGCAGACATGATTGCCACCGCGAGGCGGACGGAGCCCGCCTGCCCCACCGCGCCCTGCAGGAGCCCTGCCACGTTTGGCAGCATGAAGGAGATGCTCTGCCCGGCGATAAAGGTGAAGGAGATGAAGGTCGAGACGTTGATCCGGTGTTCCTGGGTGTCACCCAGCTCCGCGATCAGCGCGTTATACGGGGTGCAGAAGATGGTCATCACCAGATAGAACAGGAGCAGCAGCACAAACAGCAGTGCGTCGTTCACGACGGTGTTTGCCGTCTGGGGAATGGTGAACAGGCCGATGGTCACCAGTGCAAACGGGATCGCCACGGCCCGCATAAAGGGGATGCGGCGGCCGCCTTTGTAGTTGCTTCTGTCCGACCATCCGGCGATCAGCGGGTCGGTGACGGCGTCAAAAATGCGCCCTACCGCCAGCACCAGGCCGAACAGCGTCAGCTTGAAGAGGATCGGATTCTGGGTGATGCCGGAGGCAAAGATCCCGGTGTTCGGGTTCTGGGCATCCGGGCTGCCGGTGTAGTAATAGACCATCCAGTTGCTCACGATGCCGGACAGCAGGCTCCATCCGAACTGTCCGATGGCAAAGATCCAAAGCAGCTTGTTGGTGATCGGTTTCAGCTTCTTGGCATTCATAACGGGGTTCTCCCTTTCCTGATTTGTTGCGTGCAGTGCTTCACCGACTCATTGTAAAGGTCTGCCATGAAAAAGTCAATGCGGTTTTCAGCTTTGTCGGTGTCTCAGTTCAGGGGGAAGCCCGCTTTGCGGCGGCAGGTTCGCCGCTTCTTACTCGTAATCGGCCACGTTTGTCCAGCTGAGCAGGAAGTCCCGCTCTTCAAGGTTTCCCTTGACGGACTGGGAAGCCGCCACAATCGGCATCCACTTCTGGACATAGCGTTTGTCCGTGCCGCTCTTTTCGCAGAAGAGGTTCAGGTATTTTTCGGCCGTCGCCGCATCGCCCGACAGATGGAAGGTGAGATAGGTCCGGGCCACATCCGCGGAGGCGTTGCCCTGGGTCGCATGGGCCCAGTCGATGATATAGGGCTTTCCGTCCGGCGTCAGCAGGACGTTTGACGGGCAGAAGTCGCCGTGGCAGAGCTTGTCATGCGTGGGCAGCCCTTCCAGGCGGATCAGCAGCTCGTAGCGTGTCACGGGATCCAGATCGGCCGCGAGGATCTTCCGGTTCATCTTGTCCTTCAGCCGGCTCAGAAGCGGGCTGTGTTTGGAATGGATCTGCATCTGGGTCTCCACCAGCAGGTCCAGATATTCCTCCTTCTTCTCCGGGTTGTCCCGCATCAGATGGCTCAGGGTGGTCCCCTCGATAAACTCGGAAACGATGGCCCACTTGCCGTCGATGGTGGTGACCTCCAGGATTTTCGGCACATACAGGCCCACATCCTCCACGCGGGCGTTGTTCAGCGCTTCGTTCAGGATGTCCGCCTTGGAAAATGTGCTGTTAAAGACCTTGACACAGCAGTCTCCGTCGCGATAGATGGTTTTTGTCTTTCTTTCCGCAATCACAGTATCCAGTTTCATGTGCTCAGCTCCTCTCCAACTGCATGGTGTCGGGCGTCTCCCTCTCCCGGAAGGTATTTCCGTAATAGGCGTTCAGATACATCTGGCGGATCTCGCTCATCAGGGGATAACGGGGATTGGCTCCGGTGCACTGGTCGTCGAAGGCCTGCTCCGTCATCTCGTCCAGCGTCGCGAGGAAAGCCTCCTCATCCGGCACATAGTCCCGGATCGTGGGCTTGATGCCGATCTTCTGCTTGAGCTCATCGATCTTCTCGATCAGCGCCGCGACCAGCTCTTCATCGTTTCCCCCTCTGCAGCCCAGATAAGCGGCAATCTCTGCATAGCGGGCCATGGTGTGCGGGTGGTCATACTGCGGGAAGGTGCCCATCTTGGTCGGGACCTCGGCCGAGTTGAAGCGGATGACTTCGTCCATCATCAGCGCGTTTGCCAGACCG
>JAGAFT010000193.1 GCA_017627975.1 Oscillospiraceae bacterium | reverse complement strand
CATCTGCATCAGGGCGCTTTCGATCTCGGAGGGCGAGATATTTTCGCCGCCCCGGATGATGACATCCTTGATGCGCCCGGACAGATGCAGATAGCCGTCCTCGTCGAAGCTGCCCAGGTCGCCGGTGTGCAGCCAGCCGTCTTTGTCGACAGGCTGCTTTTCCGTGGGCAGCTTGTCATAGCCGTTCATCAGGTTGCCGCCCCGGGCGACGACCTCGCCGATTTCACCCTGGGGCAGGAAGCCGCCCTTGCCGTCGGAGATGCGGATTTCGATGCCTCCGATGGCTTTGCCCACCGTCTGTGCCCGCTTTTCCACCAGGTCGGAGGGGCGCACCATGGTCAGCGGCGCCGCTTCGCTCTGACCGTACATGTTGATGAAGGTGGCATTGGCGTACTGCAGTTCCAGCCGCATCATCTGAACCGGGGTGGACATGCCGCCCGCGATCATGCAAAGATGCAGGTTGGGCACCACGTTTTCCTCAAAGCCCTCCGCTTCAGCCAGACTCAGGTAAATCGCTCCCACCGCCGCCATATCGGAAATGCGGTAGGCGTCGATCTCCCGAACCAGCGTGTCCGGTTTGTAATTGGCCGGCAGACACACGGTGGCACCGCGGCAAAGATACGCATAGCTCATCAGGAGCCCCAGGATATGAAACAGTGGAACGGCGACGCAGATGCTGCGGCCGGCATAGGTGCCGATGTTGGCATTGAAGGCGTCGGCATCGAAGGTCAGCGCCCGCTGGGAAATCTGCACCGCCTTGGGCTGGGAGGTGGTACCGGAGGTAAAGATGATGAATGAGGTGTCGTTCTCGTCGGATTCGTCGGGGCCTTCAGGCACCTCCGTGTCCTCGCGGAAAGTGTGCCCCAGGTCCAGCACGGAGGGACGGATGTCCATGCAGCGGCTCTCCGGGATGCCCGCAAGGGCAGCCAGATGTGCCATGGCATCCGGATCCTTTTTCGTCTCTCCGTTGTCGCCGCAGAGGAGGAAGCCCGTATCCGTCATGCGCAGCAGTCCGGCGGCGTCCTGGCTGCTCATACTGTAATTCACCAGCACGGCGGTGCCGCCGGCGCGGACGATGGCGAAGAAGGCGATCAGCCAGTTGGCGGAGTTGTAACTCCACAGCGCCACGCGGCTTCCGCGCTTCACACCCATCGTCCGGAGCTTATTCTTAAGACCGAGGATCCCCTTTTGCAGATCCTCATAGGTGCAGTTTTGACCGCTGCCGACCACGGCAAGACGGCCCGGGTAATCATGGCAAAGCCGCTCAGATAATAAACTGTTTTCCATATCGTTCTCCAATCTGCCGGAAAAGACCGGCGCATGAATGAGAGCCTTTTCGTGTGAAAAGGCTGGAATATTATCGATTATCCTCAGTTGAGCCCGCTGAAGTTTGCGGCATTGGATTTGTAAAGCCGCCTGAATACCTGATAGCTGCGCTCATAAACGGCCTGGTTCTCTGGGTTGGGCTGATAGCAGTGATTGGGCTTGATGAGATTTCTGGAAAACGCAGCCACATCCATGCCCCTGAGGCTTGACGCAACGATAAGCGCGGCTCCGGCCGCGCCTGCCGACTGGGGGGTGTCGATGGTTTCGATCCTCCGGCCGGTGACGTCGGCCAGCGTCTGGCAGGCCACCGGTGATAGGGCACCGCTGCCGACAAAACGGATTGTGTCAGAGGTTTTGACCTTTCACATGATGCACTCAAGCAGCCAGCGCAGGTGATAGCAGATTCCCTCCAGCACGGCGCGAAGGAGGTCCTGCTTGGTCGTTTCAACGCTGATGTTGAAGAACATCCCGCCGGCATTGGCATCCTCAAACGGACAGCGGTTGCCGTGGAGCCACGGCGTAAAGAGGACGCCGTTCGCACCGGGAGGCACTTTGCTCACCGCTGCTGAGAGATAGTCGTAGATGCTCAGGTATCTGCTCTCTGTGTCGGTATCCCCGGCGTGAGAGGAATAGAGGCCGATTTCATCGAGCGCAACATGTTCAGCGGCCCACTCAAGGCACTTTCCTGCCGTTTCCAGTTTGGCGCAGTAATTGTAATGGCCATGGATGGCCGAGAGCACGCCGGTGATCATGGCACTCAGGTCGACCGTCTGATGGCCCATGAAGGTGGAGACCCAGCCGGAGGTTCCCACATAGATGTGGGTGTCGCCCGGCCGGGTGCAGCCGGCGCCGATGTTGACAAAGGTCGTGTCGCCTCCGCCGCCGAAGACGGGGATGCCCGGCACGAGGCCGGGTTCCTTTGCTGCCGCTTCCGTCAGTCCGCCCGCCAGATCCGTGCATTCAATGATTTCGGGCATATGCGCCGGACGTACGCCGTACATCTTCAATCGCTTATACGAATATTCGCATAAGCGATTGAATGGTCCCCGGTTCACTGCCGCGAAAAGCGGATCATGTTCCGGTTATAGCCGGTGGTGACGAGATAGGCCTTTTCCTTCTGCGCATTCATCAGTCCGCTCAGGATGAAGCTGCTCAGTTCGCCTACCTGTACGTCGGATTCGGTCAGGTCAAACAGCACGCCGGAATCGCGTTCAATGAGGAGGACGGAGTCCTTTTCATAAAAGAGCGAGAGCTCGATCAGGACCGGCTTTTTGGTCTGTTTGTTTCGATCGAGGATGGTCAGACCGATCTCCTCGGCAAACAGCGCCGCGTTGTTGGCGGTTTTCCGCTCATACTGATGGGCCAGCAGGCTGCTCCTGACGCGGTCCGACAGGCTCACTGCGGTTTTCGGGGACAGGGTCTCATCCATCACCTCAATTTCCGCAGCCATGTCCTTCAGCAGGAACGGGAAATTGTCCTTTCCAAACCGCAGATACACAAACAGATACGCGCAGATGAGGGTGAGAATGGGTGCGACGGCAAAGCCTGCCCACATGCCGTTGATGCCAAAGGCGGATGCCCCGAGCATCGGCAGGAGGATATACAGGAGGCCGTTCTGGAAGCAGGCGAAGCAGGTCGCCATGCCGATGTGGTCGATCAGCATATAGTAGGAAGTGGTGAGCGATACCAGACTGCAGAACGTAAAGCCAAGGGACACGATCCGAAGGGCGGTGATCGACGGGCCAATGGCCTCCCCGCCGGTGATGCCGAACAGGCCGCAGAACTGACGGGCAAAGACCCAGATCAGCACCGTTGCCGCCAGTCCTTCGATGACCGCCGCCCTGACCGCCGCGCGCATTACCCGCTTGATGAGCACGTGGTTCCGTTCTCCGAAGTAGGTGCCGATCAGCAGCTGCATCGCCATGCCTACACCGTCCATCACGACGCCGAACTCGATCAGGCTGACGACCACGGCAAGGGTGATCAGGCCGGTCTCGCCAAAGCGGCCCGAGACAAAGCCGATCATCTCATAGTCCATCAGGCCCCAGCAGATATAGACCGAGGAATCCACGATGCTGTAACGCGAGGTGAGCAAAAAGTCCCTGAGAGACAGATGCCAGACAAAGCGCAGTGTGTTTTCCTTGCGGAAATAGTGCCAGAAGCAGGTGAGGATGCCGAGGCTGTTTCCGATCACAGATCCCAGGATAATGCCGGTCATGCCAAGGAACCGGGTCAGGATGACGGAAAAAATGATATTTCCGCCGATCTGGAATCCATAGCAGATGTTGTTGCACAGCTCGTCGCCGTCACTGTAGACCATCTGTTCCAGATAGAAAATGACGATGGTCAGGAAGGCATTGATTGGAACCAGACGGTAGTACTCAAGTGCATGTTTCAGAATATCGCCCGTAATGCCGCTCACGCTGAAATAGACATTCTGAAGCGCAAAAATCAAAAACGCAGAAAGCAGCCCGATGCCTACGCTGAGGATCAGGCCCTGGCCGTAGATTTCGTTCGCCCGGTCCTTCCGCATGGCACCGATTTCCCGGGTGAATACAATTCCGACGCCCGTTGAAAGCAGATCGCCGAAGAAGGTCACAATGGCCGTCACCGGGGTAATCGCATTGATTGCGGCGACACTCGCCGAGCCGATGAAGTGTCCGGCAATGATGCTGTCGCTGAGCAGCATCAGATACATCACCGCTTTGGTGAACGTACCGGATATCAGCATGGAACTGAATTTTTTCGATCTGTACGTAAAGCTTGTTATTTAGAATGAAACATATCATATTGACCGTTATGAACATTTAATATATAATGGGTGTACTCTCGCAAATAAGGAGGCATGCCCATTGCCCAGGAAGCCTGATACCATTATTTTGAAT
>JAGAFT010000002.1 GCA_017627975.1 Oscillospiraceae bacterium | reverse complement strand
TGTCGGTATGCCGCAGGCAGCTCCGTAACGGGAGATGGCCCCGTTCAGAAGCAGGATCTCCGTCTGCCGGTGATGGATCAGCACATCCTGCGCCATGGAGGGATAGTAGGTGGCAAATCCGCTCTTCAACCGCGGCAGTTCCTCCTGCAGCTCCGGCCAGAGGTCGAGCCCCGTCACGGCCCTGCAGACCGCACAGCCCTCTGCCCAGACAGAGCGCAGGAGCTCAATACCCTCGTCCTCTTCCAGATAATCGCTCACCTTCAGCCGCAGCAGTGCGGAGAGCGTATTGTAACCGCTGTTGGAGATCGCCTTTTTCCAGACATAGGGGCGCACATCTTCCTCAAAGACCGCCTCACAGCCGCCCGCGCGGAAGCAGCGTTCCAGCTCCGAGCCCATTTGATCGGAGAGAGGGCACTTTTTGACTGCACCGAAGCGCATGATCACACCGCTCTCGGGTTTGCTGACACATTTGCCCGGCTCGGGAAGCTCTGTGCCGATCGTACCGAAGCCGTAGAGAATCTGCTCCGGCGGGAAATACCGGCCGAGAAGTTCGTCGTTTCCGAGCCCGTTCTGCAGGGAAACCACAGCAGTCTTTGGCCCTACGCAGCCGCGCAGATCGTCGATCAGCGCCTCGGTCTGTGTCGCCTTGACCATCAGAATCACAAAATCCTGAATCTCAAGGTTCTTTGCGCTCTCCGCCGTATGAAATCCGGTCAGCAGTTCCTCTCCTTCCGGTGTAACAAACAGCAGGCCCCGTTCCCGGCAAATGTCCATATGAGCTTTGTAGCGGTCAACCAGCGTGAGTTCGGCGCCGCCGCGGCGCAGATATGCCGCAAAAACACTTCCGGCCGCGCCGGACCCGATCATGGCTATTTTCATCTTTGCTTCACCGCATTCACAAATTCTTGGGCCAGGGCTGTAATCCTGTCCCATTCGCCGTTTTTGATCCACTCTTTGTTGACCAGATTCCCGCCGACTCCGAGACCGACGCAGCCGGCTTTCATGAAATCAGCCGCGTTCTTCTCATTTACGCCGCCGACGGCCATGAGCGGAATATGGGAAAGAGGTCCGCGGATCGCCTTGATATACCCCGGGCCGACGCTGCTGGCCGGGAAGACCTTGATCGCGTCCGCGCCTGCCTCCCAGGCGGCCAGAATCTCAGTCGGACTGAATGCGCCGGGGAACAGGCCCATACCGAGTGCTTTGCCCATCCGGATGATTTCCGGCTGCGTCGTGGGCGTGACCAGATAATGTCCCCCGGCGTTGTAGGTCATGGCGACCTGTTCGGGGCGAATGACGGTTCCGGCGCCCACAAGAAGCCGGTCACCGAACTCCTTTTCCACTGCTTCGATGGCATTCGCGGTATCTTTCCAGGTTTCGGGAGCGCTTTGGTTGTAGGTTACCTCCATCAGTCCGATCCCGCCTTCTTCAAAGGCGTGACCCAGTCGAACCATGTATTCCGGGGAGAGGCCCCGGACAATCGCAACGATCTTTCTCTGCTGTATGTACTCCAGTGCTGTCATCTTATAACCTCCTATTTGACGAATTGTTCTTTTCAAAAAGCAAAGCTGCTGCAGATACAATTTTAAAATTCAAACTTAATATACAGAATGCATAAAAGTAAGTCAAGTTTTCCCGCGGGTGTTTTT
>JAGAFT010000192.1 GCA_017627975.1 Oscillospiraceae bacterium | reverse complement strand
GGTCGGCATGGCGACAAACATCCCGCCCCACAACCTGAAGGAAGTCATCAACGCCTGTGTCTGTGTCCTGGAGAATCCGGACGCGGAGCTGAGCGACCTGATGCAGTACCTCACAGGTCCGGATTTCCCGACCAAAGGCATTATCATGGGCCGCAGCGGCATCCGCCAGGCCTATTTAACGGGCCGCGGCAAGGTCGTGCTTCGGGCCAGAACGGAATTTGAGGAACACGGCCAGAACCGCACCCGCATCATCGTGACGGAGCTCCCTTATCAGGTAAACAAGCGTCAGCTCATCCGGAACATCGCCGACCAGGTGCATGAAAAGCGCCTGGAGGGCATTTCGGACCTGCGCGACGAGACCGACCGCAACGGCATGCGCATCGTCATCGAACTCAAGCGGGATGCCAATCCCCAGGTGGTTCTGAACCGGCTCTTTGCTCAGACAGCGCTGCAGTCCAGCTTTTCCATCAACATGCTGGCCCTGGTCAAGAACCAGACACAGCCGAAGATCCTGACCCTGCGAAACATTCTGGATGAATATCTTACGTTCCAGGAAGACCTGATCGTCCGCAGAACCCGCTATGACCTGAAAAAGGCGGAGGAGCGGGCTCATCTGCTGGAAGGCCTGCTGATTGCCCAGGACAACATCGACGAGGTTATCCGCATCATCCGGTCCAGCTACGACAACGCAAAGCAGAACCTGATGGAACGCTTCGGCTTTTCCGATGTCCAGGCCCAGGCCATCTGCGACATGCGTCTGATTCAGCTGCAGGGCCTCAACCGCGAGAAGCTGGAGGCGGAATACAAAGAGCTGGAAGAGAAGATCGCGTATTACAAAGAACTGCTGGCCGATCCCGAAAAGATCAAGGGTGTCCTGAAGGATGAGCTGATCGCCATCCGCGACAAATTCGGGGACGAGCGCAAGACCGAGATCCAGGATATTGCCGACGAGATCGACATCGAGGATCTGATTGAAGAGGAGCAGTGCGTCTATACCCTGACCCACGGCGGATACATCAAGCGTCTGCCGGTCAGCGAGTACCGCGCCCAGGGCCGCGGCGGCAAGGGCGTGCGCGCCATGGCGATGAAGGAGGAGGACTATGTCCAGACGGTCTTTACCGCCTCCACACACGACCATATCCTCTTCTTCACCTCGAAGGGCCGCGTCTTTGTACGCAAGGGCTATCAGATCCCCGAAGCGGGACGCAACGCCCGCGGCACCAATATTGTGAACATCCTGCCCATCGAGATCGGAGACGAGAACGAGAAAGTCAGCGCCATGATCCGGGGCAGAGGATACGAAGAGGACAAGTATCTGTTCTTCGTCACCAAAAACGGCACGGTCAAGCGCATCAGTCAGGCATCCCTGAAGAACCTGCGCAACATCGGCATCCGGGCCATCACCCTTGAGGAGGGCGATGAGCTCATTTCCGTCATGCCGACCGAGGGCGATGAGAACATCATGATCGCCACCCGCAACGGCCTTGCCATCCGCTTCCCCGAGAGCGACGTGCGCGTCATGGGCCGTACGGCCGTCGGCGTGCGCGGCATCCGCCTGCGCGGAGACGACGTGGTGGTCGGCGCCGGAAGCAGCGCGGAAGGGGAAGACATCCTCAGCATCACGGAAAAGGGCTTCGGCAAGCGCACCGATGTAGGGGAATATCGTTTCCAGAGCCGCGGCGGCTTCGGCGTGACGAACCACCGTGTAACCGAAAAAACCGGTCCGGTTGCTTCGGTCAAGATGGTCCGGGCAGGCGAGGATATTCTGATCGTCACGGACGACGGAACGATGATCCGCGTCGCGGTGGAGAACATCTCCCGCTACGGCCGTGCCTCCCAGGGCGTGCGCGTCATGCGTCCGGTCACGGGGAGCCGTGTGATCGACATGGAAAAGACCGAGCGGGAAGAGGCGGCGGAAGTGCCGGAGGAGTTCCCGCTTCCGCAGGAACCCGATGACGCGGATCAAGGCGACACGGACCCGAACGATACATGAAGCAGGTCAGCATCTATACCGACGGCGCCTGCAGCGGTAATCCGGGCCCCGGCGGCTGGGCCGCCATCCTGATCTACCAGGGGGTAGAAAAGGAGCTCTCCGGCGGAGAAAAACAGACCACCAACAACCGGATGGAGCTCTCCGGGGTCATCGCCGCGCTGCAGGCGCTGAAGGAGCCCTGCAGCGTGGACCTGTGGTCCGACTCCCGCTATGTAATCGACGCATTGGAAAAGGGCTGGGCAGAGAACTGGAGAAAAAAGGGCTGGATGCGGAACAAAAAAGAGCCGGCGCTGAATCCGGATCTCTGGGAGACGCTGCTGAACCTGGTTGCAGAGCACGAAATGCACTACCACTGGGTCAAGGGCCACGCCGACAATCCGTACAACAACCGCTGTGACGCCATGGCGGTGGCGGAGCGGGACCGTTACGCCGGATGAAAACCGCGGCGGAAGGAGAAACGGAACATGCTCAAAGTGAGAGAGGCGACCGTATCGGAACTCGGCCGCTATTATAACGCACTGAAGATTGATTTTGACCAAAGAGAGCTCCTGCCGCTGTCATCGGTCCGAAAGGCCGTTCGAAGGGGCGATCAGGAATTTCTCCTGTTTTACGATGAGGAAACCGGCATGACGGAGGGTTATGCGCTCTGCGGCATCCGGAATGTCTATGGCTATGTACTGCTGAAGTACTTCGGCATCTTCTCCTGGTATCAGGGACAGGGCCGCGGCGTGGAGGCCATGCGCCTGCTCCACAAGCGCTACGCCGACCGGCAGGGAATCCTCGCGGAGCTCGCGGTGTTTGATGACAGCGAAGACGGCGAGTATCTGCAAAAGCTGCGCCGCTTCTTCCGGCGTTTCGGCTATGAGGAAGTCCCCTTTGCATACCGCCTGGGCGGCGCGGAGGTGCTGCTCACCGCGAAGCCGGTCCGTGGAACCGCGGAGATTAGACCGGTGGCGCGAAGGATCCTGACGGACTTCTATTCCCGCTGGCTCAGCCCGGCAAAGCTTTCATCCATGGTCGTTTTTGAGGAATGAAGGAATTAGTAAACCAGATTCTGAACCATAAGGAACTGGCCGCCCTCCCATCTTTGCTGGAGGGCGGCGGACTTCCTGCGCTCGTTTCCGGCCTGTCGGCGGTACACCGGGCAAATCTGGCGGCGGCGCTCTGCAATACACTGGAAAAACCGCTGTTTGTGATCTGCCCGGATGACACCGCGGCGGAGAATTTCGCCCGGGACCTTCGCAGCATGCTGCAGCGCCCGGCGGACTGTCTGGGCCTGCGGGAATACTGCTTTCTGCCCACCGAGGCGGTCTCACGCCGGACGGAACAGAAGCGCCTGGAGGTGTTTTCGTCTCTGACAGAGAGCGGACAAAAGGGCGGACCCTCCGTGACGGTGGCTTCCGTCTCCGCCATGCTGCAGCGGACCATGCCCAAGGACCTGCTGAAGAAGGCGGCCTTTACCATCTCATCTGCGGAAACCTACGCGGTCGAAGACCTGGAAGAGGCCCTGATCCGCTGCGGCTATGAGCGCACGGAGCAGGTGGAGGGCCCGGGCCAGTTTGCCCGGCGCGGCGGAATCCTCGATCTCTTTTCGCCGGCGGAGGAACAGCCGGTGCGTATGGAGTTCTGGGGCGACGAGATCGACTCCATGGGATACTTCGACATCTCAAGCCAGCGCCGGGACGAGACGGTCACGGAATGCAGAATTCTTCCCGCAGCGGAGGCTCTGCCGACGCTGACCCCCGGCGGAACGGAAACCCTCTGCCGGAAAATGGAGGAGCTGGCCGAGAGATATCAGAAACGGCGGGGCAGCAGCGCTGCGGGAAAGATCGCCGCCACGCTCCGGCAGGATGCGGAGAAGCTGCGCACGCAGCTTAATATGCCGGATCTGGACCGGTGGCTGCCGCTTCTCTATCCGGCGGCAACGGGGTTTGACTATATCCCGGAGGACGCCGTCGTCTTTGTGGATCAGCCGACCCGCTGCGGCGAGATGGCAAAGGAATACCGCAAGCAGCTGGGGGATGATCTCCGTGCGCTTCAGAAGGACGGACTCTGTCCCTTCGAGGCGGAGAGCTTCTGCTTCCCGCCGGACGAGATCTGGAAGGAACTGGAACGCTTCCCGCTGTATGCGGGAGATTCCTTCACCCTGGGAAGAGGAAACTTCCAGCCGAAAACCCTTCAGAGCATCCCGGCCAAGCAGCTCCCGTCCTACGCGGGAAACGCTCAGGCCGCGGCGGAGGACCTGAAGATCTATCTGAAGCAGAACTACCGGGTGGTGGTCCTGGCCGGAGATGAGCGGCGGGCGAAGGTCCTGCAGGAGTTTCTGAATGAGCACGGCACAAAGGTGCTGATCCGGACGGAGATGGAGACCCTGCCGGAGCTGGGTGAATGCTGTATCGGTGTCGGCGCGCTCTCCTCGGGAATCGAGTACCCCGCCCTGAAGCTTGCGATCCTGACGGATGCACAGCTGATCCGCGGAAAAAACAAAAAGAAAGCAAACAAAAAACTCCCCGCCGACCGAAAACGCATTGAGAGCTATTCCGACCTGTCCGTGGGGGACTACGTCGTCCACGAGACCCACGGCATCGGCCGCTTTGCCGGAATTGTCAAAATGCAGGTGGACGGGTTTGAAAAGGACTATATCAAGCTCAGCTACGCCGGAACGGACGTGCTCTATGTCCCCGCAACGCAGCTGGACATGGTGTCCAAGTACACCGGCGGGGGAGAGGAACGTCCGGTCAAGCTCTCGAAGATGGGCGGAACCGAATGGGCCAAGACCCGCTCCCGGGCCAAGGGCGCGGCCAAGGACATGGCCAGAAAGCTGATCGCGCTCTATGCCGAGCGGCAGCGCCTTCCGGGTTATGCCTTCTCGCCGGATAGCAGCTGGCAGAGGGAATTTGAAGAGAACTTCCCCTATACGGAGACGGACGATCAGCTCCGCTGTACCGCCGAGATCAAGCAGGACATGGAGTCTTCCGTCCCGATGGATCGCCTGCTCTGCGGCGACGTGGGCTTCGGAAAGACCGAGGTGGCCTTCCGGGCGGTGATGAAGTGCATCCTGGACGGAAAACAGGCGGCGATTCTGGTCCCGACCACAGTTCTGGCGCAGCAGCACTATCAGACCGCCATGCAGCGCTTTTTCGGCTTCCCGGTGGAAATCGGGCTTCTGAGCCGGATGGGCGTCGGCGGTGAGAACAGCAAAACCATCAAGAACCTGGAAACAGGCAAGTGCGACCTGGTCATCGGCACCCACCGCCTGCTCTCCAAGGACGTGAGATTCAAAAACCTCGGACTTCTGGTGGTGGATGAGGAGCAGCGCTTCGGCGTGACCCACAAGGAGCACATCAAGGAGCTCTCCCGGGGCGTAGACGTGCTGACGCTCTCCGCAACCCCGATTCCCCGTACCCTGAACATGGCCATGAGCGGCATCCGCGACATGTCCAGCATCGAAGAAGCGCCCGAAGACAGGCTTCCGGTCCAGACCTTTGTCATGGAGCACGACTGGGGGATTGTCTGCGAGGCGATCCGAAGAGAGCTGCAGCGCGGCGGCCAGGTCTACTATCTGCACAACCGCGTGGAGGACATCGACCGCACAGCCTACCGCCTGGCCCAGCAGCTGGAAAATGTCACGGTGGCCGTGGCCCACGGGAAGATGGACAAAAACGAACTCTCCCGCGTGATGGACAGTGTCGTGCGGGGCGAGACCCAGGTACTGGTCTGCACGACCATTATCGAGACGGGCATCGATATTCCGAATGTGAACACCCTGATCGTGGAGGACGCGGACAAGCTGGGCCTGGCACAGCTGCACCAGATCCGCGGCCGCGTGGGCCGCTCGACCCGCAGAGCTTCGGCCTATCTCACCTTCCGGCGGGACAAGGTCCTCACCGAGATCGCCGAAAAGCGCCTCACCGCCATGCGGGACTTTGCCCAGTTCGGTGCGGGCATGAAGATCGCCATGCGGGATCTTGAAATCCGCGGTGCGGGCAACCTCCTTGGAGCGGAGCAATCGGGCCACATGGTGGATGTGGGCTATGACATGTATATGAAGCTCTTAAACGAGGCGGTGCTGGAGGAGCGGGGCATCCCGCTCCCGCAGCGGGCGGACTGTTCGGCCGACCTGGCCGTGGCGGCGAACATTCCGGACCGCTATATTCCGTCCTCGGAGCAGCGGATGGACATTTACCGCCGCATCGCCCTGATCCGGACGGAGGCGGAGGCCGACGACCTGCTGGACGAGCTCATCGACCGTTACGGCGATCCGCCGCCGGGTGTGAACGCGCTGATCCAGGTGGCGATTCTCCGCGGGGTCGCCGGGAACGCCGGCATCACGGACATCGTACAGAAACAGGGAGAACTGCGCTTTACCCTGAAGGACTTTGACATGGAAAAAGTCTCCCTGCTGTATGCGCGGCCGGAATACAAAGGCAAGCTTCGAGTGGAGGCGGGCTCCAAACCCTGTCTCAGCCTGAAGATAAAATCCAAAAAGAACGTCATCGACGAGGCGCGTGAGTTTGCCCTTGCGTGGGGCGGCAACGGCCAGGAAAGGAGCACAGCATGAAAAAATTCTTGATCGGACTTCTGGTCCTCTGTCTGGTGGTGATCGGGGTTCTCGGCCTGACCGGAACCTCCATCGGCAAGTCCCCGGCGGTCCAGCACATTGTTGCTGAAGATGCGGCGGAAACAGAGATCATCGGCGGGGCAGACAGCCCGACCGAAATCCAGGTGACCGGGGAAGCCGCCGCAGAGCCGGAAAGCGCAGCGGCGGAAACGGAGACTGCAGCGGCAGCCGAACCGGAGACCGCAGCGGCGGCATCGAACACCGCCGACGCAGGGGAAGCACAGCCGGAGAAGCCCGATGCGCCCTCTACGGTCCCGGACGAACCCGCGGTTGCCTCCGGACGGATTAACTACGAAGCCCTCTACAGCCTGTATGCACCGGAGGAGAAGGTCCTGAAGGTCAACGACAAAGAAGAGACCTGGGGAGACTACTTCTACATTCTCTTTACCCAGTGCGGCCAGATCGAACAGTATTTCGACAGCATGTCCGCCTATTACGGCATGCAGTTTCACTGGGATGAGCCCGTCGAAGAGGAGGGCGAGGGCGACACCTATGCCGAGGCCGCGCTGGAGAGCGTGGACAACCTGATGATCCAGCTCGGCGCGCTGGAAAAATTTGCCGAGGAAAACGGCGTTGAGGTCAGCGAGGAAATGCGCGGCATGATCGAAGCGCAGAAGCAGCAGGACATCACCTCCGTCCTCGGAGAAGAAGGGACGGAAGAAGCCTTCTATGAGTATCTGGAGCAGATCCATCTCTCCCGGGACATGTATGACCGCATCGTGACCCAGAACTACCTGTATCAGGAGAGCTTCAACCGGCTGTACGGTGAAAACGCCGTCAATCTGCCCGACGAAGCCGCACTGAAATTCCTGGAGGACAAGGGCTATGTGACCGCGGCGCACATCCTGCTGCTCAACACGGATGAAGAGAGCGGGGAGAAGCTGGATGAAGCCGCCCTGGCAGAAAAGAAGGCGGAACTGGAAGCGGTTGTTTCGGAGCTGCGGGCCATCGAAGACGACACAGAGCGCAAGGAGGCCTTCCTTCAGAAGGTGACGGAGCTCAGCGAGGATCCGGGCAGCGCCCGGTATCCGGAGGGCTATACCTATACCGCCGGAACCATGGTGCCGGAGTTTGAAGCCGCCGCCGAGGCGCTGGAGGACTACGCTGTTTCCGACGTGGTAGAGACCAGCTACGGCTATCATATTCTCATGCGTCTGCCGCTCTCCCCGGATGCCATCGTGGAGTTCAGCAGCACCACCGGCGAAGCCAGAACCGCACGTATGCTGGCTGCCAATCAGGAATATGCCGAGAAGCTGCAGGCCACGGCCGATGAGCTGAAGCTCGAATGGCTTCCGGGCCACGAGCAGCCGGATCTGCTGAATTACGTTGCCGAGTAAACGGCAGGAGACAGCAGCTGCAACAAAAACAGCAGCCCGCCATCAGCATTTGATGGCGGGCTGTTCTGCGTCGGAACAAAGCCTGAGGAGAACCTGTCCTGTCAGTGAGACTTCGGTTCATCCCGATACTGTTTTTCATAGCTGGACTGGATACAGAGGACCATTCGCGTCAGGGCGTCGTTGAGGGGTGTCGGTATGCCGCAGGCAGCTCCGTAACGGGAGATGGCCCCGTTCAGAAGCAGGATCTCCGTCTGCCGGTGATGGATCAGCACATCCTGCGCCATGGAGGGATAGTAGGTGGCAAATCCGCTCTTCAGCCGCGGCAGTTCCTCCTGCAGCTCCGGCCAGAGGTCGAAGCCCGTCACGGCCCTGCAGACGGCACAGCCCTCTGCCCAGACGGAGCGCAGGAGCTCGACACCCGGTTCTTCTTCCAGATAGTCGCCCACCTTCAGCCGCAGCAGTGCGGAAAGGGTATTGTAGCCGCTGTTGGAGATTGCCTTTTTCCAGACATAGGGACGCACGTCTTCCTCAAAGACCGCCTCGCAGCCGCCCGCGCGGAAGCAGCGCTCCAGCTCCGAGCCCATATGATCGGAGAGAGGGCCCTTTTTGACTGCACCGAAGCGCATGATCACACCGCTCTCGGGTTTGCTGACACACTTGCCCGGCTCTGGCAGCTCTGTGCCGATGGTACCGAAGCCGTAGAGAATCTGCTCCGGCGGGAAATATCGGCAAAGCAGTTCGTCGTTTCCGAGTCCGTTCTGCAGGGAAACCACAGCGGTCTTTGGCCCTACGCAGCCGCGCAGATCGTCGATCAGCGCTTCTGTCTGTGTCGCCTTGACCATCAGAATCACAAGATCCTGGATCTCCAGGTTCTTGGCGCTCTGCGCCGTATGAAATCCGGTCAGGAGTTCCTCTCCTTCCGGTGTTACGAAGAGCAGGCCCCGTTCCCGGCAAATGTCCATATGAGCCTTGTAGCGGTCAACCAGCGTGAGTTTGGCGCCGCCTCGGCGCAGATATGCCGCAAAAACACTGCCGGCTGCGCCGGACCCGATCATGGCTATTTTCATTTTTGTTTCCTCTTCCACAGGTTTCGTACCTGTCATCCTTTTTGCAGAGTATTTTTTCTGAACACGATGATTGCTTTCCGAATGCAGCGTTTTTTAAGCTTCCTTCACCGCATTCACAAACTCTTTGGCCAGGGCCGTGATTCTGTCCCATTCGCCGTTTTTGATCCACTCTTTGTTGACCAGGTTCCCGCCGATCCCGAGACCAACGCAGCCGGCTTTCATGAAATCCGCCGCGTTCTTCTCATTCACCCCGCCGACGGCCATCAGCGGGATCTGGGACAGCGGTCCGCGGATCGCCTTGATATACCCCGGGCCAACACTGCTGGCCGGGAAGACCTTGACCGCGTCCGCGCCTGCCTCCCAGGCGGCCAGAATCTCAGACGGGCTGAAAGCGCCGGGGAACAGACCCATGCCGAGCGCTTTGCCCATCCGGATGATTTCCGGCTGCGTTGTGGGCGTGACCAGGTAATGCCCGCCGGCCTGATAGGTCATGGCAACCTGTTCGGGGCGGATGACGGTCCCGGCACCCACGAGAAGCCGGTCGCCGAACTCCTTTTCCACGGCTTCGATGGCGTTTGCGGTATCCTTCCATGTTTCGGGAGCACTTTGGTTATAGGTTACCTCCATCAGTCCGATCCCGCCCTCTTCAAAGGCATGTCCGAGCCGAACCATATATTCCGGGGAGAGCCCGCGGACAATCGCGACGATCTTTCTCTGCTTTACACACTCCAGTGCTGTCATCTTATTTCCTCCTGTTTTCAGAATGATTCTGTCCCAATAATCAAAATTGCAGCAGATGTATCTTTGAAATTTAATATACATAATGTATAAAAGCAAGTCAAGTTTTCCCGCTGGTGTTTTTTGCTTAATGAATGCGACAGAGGTTAGATTCATAAAAGTTGTCGTTGCATGGAAAACGACAAAATGCTATACTCTATCGAGCTGATGAGAAGATCTGAGAACCCTCTTTTGAAAGAGAGAATTTGATCTTTTGGAAAGGAACACATCATGAAAGTATCCGAACTGCCTTATCGCAGAGTCACCATCGAAGAAGTCAGCTCCGTTATGGAGAATGTGATTGCCCGAATCAGGAACGCCGCCTCCGCGGACGAAATTCTTGCCGCCCGCGAGGAGGAACAGAAGCTCATGCTGGAATACCAGACCAACACGGCGCTGGCCTATATGCGCTATTCCATCAATACGGTGGACGAGTTCTATGTCGCCGAGAACGAATATTACGACGAGATCGGCCCCGCGGTGCAGAACTACTCGGTTCAGTACGCCTCTGCCCTCCTGGACTCCCCCTTCCGCGCCGAGCTGGAGGAGAAGCTCTCTCCCGTCCTGTTCCGGGCGATGGAGGTGGAACGCAAGTCCATGTCCCCGGAGATCGTCGAAGATATGGTCGAAGAGAACAAACTGGTTCGGGAGTACTCCGACCTTATGAGCGGAATGGAATTCACCTTCCGCGACGAGACCATGCCCCGCGCCCTGCTGATGAAGTATGCCAAGAGCGAAGACCGGGAGATCAGGCGGGAATGCTATGAGGTCCTCGGAAGAGGACTCGCCGAACACCAGGAGCAGCTGGACAGCATCTATGACCGCATGGTCCATGTCCGGAACCGCATGGCAAAGAAAATGGGATACCGCAACTTCATCGAGCTGGGCTATCACCGGATGGGCAGGCTCTGCTATGACGAGGAAAAGGTCCGCGTGTTCCGGGAAAATATCCTGCGGGATGTGGTTCCGGTGGTGTCCCGCCTGCGCACGGAAAATGCAAAACGCCTCGGCGTGGAAAACTACATGCTCTATGACGACGGCGTTTTCCTGCCGGGCGGAGATCCGAAACCGTTTGGGAAAGAGGAAATTTTTGCTGCGGCCGGAGAGATGTATCACGCCATGGGAGCCGAGACGGGGGACTTCATCGACATGATGCTGGAAAACGAGGCCTTTGACGTGGACAGCCGCAAAAACAAATGGGGCGGCGGCTACTGCACGGATTTTCCGAAGTACCGGCAGCCCTTTATCCTGGCAAACTTCAACGGCACGGCCGGGGATGTGGATGTGGTCACCCATGAGGCCGGACATGCTCTGAACGCTTACCTCATCGCGGACAACCGCTTCGCGCTGGATCTGGGCTGCGGCGGCATGGAGACCGCAGAGACCCATTCCATGAGCATGGAGTTCTTTGCCTGGCCGTACATGGAGAAGTTCTTCGGCAAAGACGCCGGCCGGTACTGCTTCATGCACGCCCTGGAGGCCTTTTCCTTCCTGCCCTATGGCACCATGGTGGATGCTTTCCAGCATATCGTGTATGAGAATCCGGACATGACCCCGGCACAGCGGGACGAGGCCTGGCTGTCTCTGGAAAAACAGTTTCGGCCGCACATCTCCACGGAGGGCATGCCCTATCTCGAGAAGGGAACGCGCTGGCAGTACCAGATGCACATCTATGAGAGTCCGTTCTACTATATCGACTACTGCCTGGCACAGACGGCGGCCTTCTGTTTCCTGCTCAAATCCCGGGAGGACTATGACGACGCCTTCGCCCGGTACCTGCGCCTGAGCCGCCAGGGAGGGGAAAAGGTCTGGACCGATCTGCTGGAAGAGGCAGGCTTCCCGTCTCCCTTTGAGCCGGGCGCGCTGAAGACGCTCTCCGAGCGGGTCGAAGCCCTGCTGGAACAGATCCGGGTGTGATGTACGACTTCGGGGAAAAGACAGACACAGAGACTGCAGGACAGGGGATTTGGAAAAGAACCTCCTGTCTTGCTTTTTAAACGATTTTGTGAAAAGAAAACCTTGATTAATGATAGAAAGTACTATATAATGAGGTAGGATGTCGTATGTAGCACAGGGGGTGTCGATATGGAGTCCATGTTCAAGGTAGTGCAGCAGCATAAAGAGCTTTCTCTGTCGGAACGTGTTGCACAGCAGATCAGTGATCTGATCAAAGAACGAAATATCGGTGTCGGAGACAAGCTGCCCAATGAATTTGAGCTGGCGGAGAGCCTGAATGTCGGACGGGGCACGATCCGGGAAGCCGTGAAGATTCTTGTGGCACGAAACTGCCTGGAAATCCGCCGGGGAAAAGGAACCTTTGTGACGGAAAAAATCGGGCAGGTGACAGACCCTCTCGGATTTGAATATATCGCCGATAAGGTGAAGCTGACCGAAGAACTGTATGAGGTGCGCTTTCAGATCGAGCCGTGGATTGCGTCCCTGGCGGCCAAGCGCATCCGGGAAGAGGAAAAGGAAGAACTGAGAAGACGCTGTGCCGCGGTGGAGACCTGCATCGCAGAGGGTGTGGACCACTATGACGCAGACAATGCCTTTCATCAGTACATTGCCCAGTGCACGCACAACAGTGTGCTTCCGGAAATCATTCCGATCATCACCTACAGTGTACGCCTGTTTACGAGATTTACAGATCCGAAAATTCTGAAGGACACCGTCAGAACGCACCGTGCGATCGCGGACGCGATCTGCAGCAATGACGCGGAATGGGCCGAAAAAAGTATGAAGGAGCATATCTCGTCCAATCTTGACTGCATCAATCAGCTGAAGGAACGGAAAGACGCCTCCTAAGAGGGAGAGCCGTAATTGGTCAGATTTCACAAAGTGACATAGTAATATTTAGACAAGTCTACAAATTTACTTGAAGAGAGCAAAACACTGTTGACAAATAGCTGCCAGCAGTGTTATCTTTTTACCAAGGCAGGACGTCAGACGTCGTTCGTGCTACATCATACTATGCGGGATACCCGCAGGAAAGAAGGACACTATGAACAAGCGCATTCTCTCCGCTCTCCTTGCACTGACGCTCGTATTTGCACTGGCCGGCATGACCCCGGCTCTGGCAGCAGACAAGCCCATCACCTTCAAGCTTGCCATGGTCGACAATGAGCAGTCTAACTACTATAAGGGTGCTCAGGCCATCGCCGCCTCCGTTGAAGAAGCCACCGAAGGAAAGATCAAGATCGATGTTGTTGCCGGCGGTACCCTCGGCGGTGAGGCCGATACCCTCGACATGGCAATCCAGGGCGACCTTGCCATTGCCAGCGCTGCAAACTCCGTTCTTGCCAACTACATCCCCGAAATGGCAATCCTTGACCAGGCCTTCCTCTGGGATTCTCAGGATCAGGCCAACTATGCTGTACAGAATGAGCTCGGCGCTCTGATCAACGAGAAGGCTGAAGCCCTCGGCATCCACGTGATCGGCTACATGGAATCCGGTTTCCGTGATGTTTTCTCCAAGAAGCCCATCCAGAGCATCGACGACTTCAAGGGTGTTAAGATCCGCACCATGCAGAACAAGGGCCAGTTGGCTGCCTTCACCTCTTTCGGTGCAAACCCGGTCGCTCTGGCCGCCGGTGAGCAGTTCACCGCTCTCCAGCAGGGCACCATCGACGCCTGCGAAAACGCTGTCTCCAACTGCTGGGTCAACAAGTTCTATGAAGCCGGTGTCAATTCTGTCACCACCACCCACCACAGCTTTGTTTACATCCCCCTGTGCATGAGCGACAATGCCTGGAACCAGATTCCCGATGATCTGAAAGAGACCTTTGTCGAGGCCGTATGGGCCGGCTGCGAGCAGCAGTGGCAGTTCCTGAACGAGGCCAACGAAGAGGCCATCGAGCTGCTGAAGGGCGTCGGCGTCTCCTTCTACGACATCGACATCGATTCCCTGAAGGAAGCTTATGCCGCGAAGGTTGAGGCAGACGGAACGACCTATGACGAAGCCTGGGTTGCCGCCGTTGAGGCTGCCCGCGCCGCTGTCAAGTAAGACCGAACGGTTATTCCCTCACGATGAGCAGACCCATGGCGGTCTGCTCATCGATTAATCAGTCAACGGAAAGGAGAAAAGAGAAGACCCATGAAAACCCTCAATAAGGTGGTTCGCGGTCTGACAGCGGTAGAGCTTGTCGCATGTGCCCTGACCTTCGCACTCATGGTTGCGTGTTATTTTATCAGTGTTGTGAACCGAAACATCATCAAAGGATCAATGCCCTGGACAGAGGAGCTTGCGCTCTATTCCATGGTCTACATGGTTCTGCTGGGTACGGAGCTCGGTCTTCGTGACGGTACGCAGGTCAGTGTTACTGCGCTGACCAGCAAGCTGGAGGGCAAAACCGCCGGCAAAGTCCTTGGGATCATTGCACGCCTTGTGGTGATTTACTTTGTCTATATGATGTTCCGCAACGGAAATGCCCTGGTCGCAAAGCAGATCAAGACTGCACAGACCAGCCCGGTGATGAACATCCCCATGTATACGCTTTATCTTTCCCTGTCCATTTCCTTTGGGCTGATGATGATCACACAGATCCTGATGTTGATCGGAGAAGTTTTCAACATCCCGATGGATTCCATCACAAAGGTTGACGAGATTATCGATACGGTCTTCGGCAGCAAGAAGAAGGAGGCGGAGAAAAAATGAATGCCGGCATTATTCTGTTCCTGGTTTTTGCCATCTGCATTGTGATCGGCGTTCCGATCTCCATTTCCCTCGGCGTCGGCTCTCTGGCGGCGGTTATCTTTGGTGACCTCGGGGTTTCCCCTGCAGTCATTGCCCAGCGCCTGTTCGGCGGTCTCCAGTCCACCTCCATCATGGCGATTGCGTTCTTCATCCTGGCCGGAAACCTGATGGCCGGCGGAGGAATCTCCCGAAGGATCGTCAACTTTGCAAACTGCCTGATCGGCAATATCCGCGGCGGCATGGGAGTGGCGCTGGTTCTTGCCTGCGCATTCTTTGCTGCCCTGTCCGGTTCTGCGCCTGCAACAGTCGTTGCCATCGGTTCCATGCTGTACGCCGAGATGGTCAAAGACGGCTACCCCGAAGCCAGAACGGCAGGTCTTCTGGTGGTTTCCGGCGGCTTGGGGCCGATTATTCCGCCTTCCATCATCATGGTGCTCTACTGCACGTTGACAGGAGCCTCGGTTACCAACATGTTCACGGAAGGCCTGATGATCGGCATTGTCATCATGCTGGTTCTCATTGTGGAAGTCATCTTTTTTGCCCACAAAGAGAAGTGGCCGAAGGTACATGTCAAACGCAGCGGAAAAGAAATCGGCAAGATCTTCCTCAATGCAATCCCCGCTCTTCTGACTCCGGTCATTATCCTCGGCGGAATCTACTCCGGTCTGCTGACTGCAACGGAGAGCGCAGCCGTTGCCTGTGTCTGGGCGTTCATTGCCGGCGTGTTTATCTATAAAGAACTGACGATTCGTGATCTGATCCCGATTCTGATGAAGTCGGCCAAGAGTTCGGCCATGATCCTCTTCATCATCGCGGCATCTACGGCCTTCTCCTGGGTCTTCACCTACTCCGGCGCATCCAAGGCTCTGGTGGACTTTGTCATCAGCATGAACCTGAACAAGACCCTGTTCTGCCTGGTTGTCGCCATCATCCTGCTCATCTTCGGAACCTTCATGGAAGGCACGGCCATCGCAGTTCTTCTGGTTCCGGTGCTCTGGCCAATTGCCAGCAGCATGGGCATCGATGTGATCCACTTTGGTATGATCCTCTGCATCTCCAACGTCATTGGAACAATGACACCGCCGGTTGCAGTCAATATCTTCTCCGCCGTACAGGTTACCCGGTCGGTACGGGAACTCAAAATCGGCGAGATTTCCAAAGCGGAAATTCCGTTCTTTATCGGCTATACCGCAGTCTTCTTCCTGTGTGTCTTCTCTGAGAAGTTCTGCACCTTCCTGATCAAGTAATCTCATGACATCTATATAATCTTATGAAGGAGAATATAATTATGGTTAACAGCATGTTTGACATTTCCGGAAAGAAAGCAATCGTCACGGGCGGCACCAGAGGTCTCGGCAAGGGCATGGCAGAAGGTCTGATGGAGTCCGGTGTTGAGGTTGCCATCATCGGCACCAGCGACAAGGTTTTCGCGGTTGCGGAAGATTTCAAGGCCAAGGGATTCAAGTGCCACGGTGTGAAGGCGAACCTTGCAGACCGCGAGTCCTGCAACGAGGGCTTCAACAAGTGCATGGAGCTGCTGGGCGACCTCGACATTCTGGTTGCTGCCCACGGCATTCAGCGCCGTCATCCGTCCAACGAGTTCCCCGATCAGGACTGGGATGATGTCATCAACACCAACCTCAACTCCGTGTTCTGGCTTGCACGTGCGGCAGCCAACGTCATGAAGCCGAAGGGATATGGTAAGATCATTCTGATTGCGTCCATGTGCTCCTTCTTCGGCGGAAAGACGGTTCCGGCATATTCTGCTGCGAAAGGCGGCGTTGCCCAGCTGGCAAAGGCCTTCAGCAACGACCTGCTGCAGTACGGCATCAACATTAACGCCCTGGCACCCGGCTATATGGACACCGAGATGAACGTGGCGCTTACCGATCCCAACAATCCGAAGTTCACGCAGCAGCGTTATGATGAACTGACACAGCGGATCCCGGCACACCGCTGGGGCACCGGAAACGACATGAAGGGCCCCTGCATCTTCCTCGCATCTCATGCAAGCGATTACCTCGGCGGCGCCATTATCCCCGTCGACGGCGGATACCTTGTCATGTAAATCAAATAAAGCCTGGCAAAAGGGATATGGAAGCATATCCCTTTCTTTTTCAGACGGGAGGAAAAAACAATGAATCCGGTTATCCGCGATGTAAAGGTGATCTGCACTGCTCCGGAAGGGATTAATCTGGTTGTCGTCAAGGTGGAGACCAGCGAACCCGGACTCTACGGTTTGGGCTGTGCGACATTTGCGTATCGGCATCTTACCGTGCAGCATCTGATCGAAACCTATCTGAAGCCTCTGGTGGTGGGCAGAGAGGTCAGCCGCATCAGTGAACTGTGGCAGCTCATGCATCAGAATGCTTACTGGCGCACCGGCCCCGTGGTCAACAACGCCATCTCCGGCGTGGATATGGCCCTATGGGATATCAAGGGAAAAATGGCGAATATGCCGGTATATGATCTGTTCGGCGGAAAAGTCCGCGAAGGTGTTCCCGTGTACCGTCATGTGGACGGCGCGGATGTAAGCGAGATCTGCGACAACATCGACATGTACCGGTCCATCGGCGTCCGTCATCTGCGCTGCCAGTGCGGCGGATACGGCGGCGGCGGATACGGCGAAGCACCCGATTGGGCGGCCAAAGGTGCCCTTCCGGGTGTCTATCTGGACAGCAAAGAGTATATCAAGAGCACCCTGAAGCTCTTTGACGGCATCCGCGCCAGGGAAGGTTTCGAGGTGGACCTGGTCCACGATGTGCATGAACGCATCCACCCGACGGAAGCAGTGAGCTTTGTCAAGGAGATGGAGCCGTACAAGCTGTTTTTTATGGAGGATGTCGTTCCTCTCGAACAGATTGAATGGCTGGATAAAATCAAGCAGACCAGTACGACCCCGCTGGCACAGGGCGAGTTGTTCAACAATCCCGCAGAATACCGCCATGCCGTTGAGAAGCGGAGCATCGACTATATGAGGGTTCACCTCAGTCAGGTCGGCGGCATTACGCCGGCACGCAAGCTTCAGCTATTCTGTGAGCAGTACGGTGTGCGGATCTGCTGGCACGGCCCCGGCGATATGAGCCCGCTGGCACATGCGGCGAATATTCATATTGATCTTGCCGCGCAGAATCTCGGTCTGCAGGAGTGGAGCGGCATTGAACCGCCGAACTTTGTCATCCAGAAGCTGAGCGGCCCGAAAGGCGCTCTGCTCGATGTATTTCCCGGCATGCCCGAGTACGGCGGTGACGGATTTGTCTATGCAAATGACAGACCCGGTCTCGGTGTTGATCTGAACGAAAAGGAAGCTATGAAATATCCCTGTGAGAATACGGTGACCACCTGGACACAGACCAGAAACCGGGACGGCAGCCTGCAGACGCCGTAACCGGAACCAAAGGAGACACGATGATGCTGAAAAGTCAGGAAGTACGCAGGCTTGCGCCTGAAATGGATCCCCTTCGGATGGGAATGGGCTGGAAGGTTGAAGATCTGGACAAGCCCCAGATCATGGTGGAGAGTACCTTCGGCGACAGCCATCCCGGTTCTGCGCATCTGAACCGCTTCGTCGAAGAGGCTGTGCAGGGGGTCAATGAGAGCGGCGGTAAGGCCGCACGTTATTTTGCGACCGACATGTGCGACGGGATTGCCCAGGGCCATGACGGGATCAACTACTCTCTGCCACACCGGGACGCAATCGTCAATCTGGTAGAGGCACAGGCCAATGCCACCGGCTTTGACGGCGGCGTGTTCATCGCCAGCTGCGACAAGTCCATGCCCGCCATGCTGATGAGTATCGGGCGGCTGAAAGAGATGAGTGCCGTCGTCGTCACAGGTGGTGTCATGGAGGCGCACATGCTGCCGAAGCAGTATGTGGCGCAGGATCCGGCCTGCGCGATCAACGAATTGCTGACCTTGGAACAGATCGGAAAGTTTGACGCCTGGGAAAAAACGGGCGTCATCCCCATCGAACAGCTCGAATACTACAAACACAACGCCTGTCCCAGCTGCGGCGCCTGCTCCTTTATGGGAACCGCCTCCACCATGCAGATCATGGCCGAGGCGCTGGGCCTGATGCTGCCGGGAACCGCCCTGATGCCCGCGACGGCGCCGGAGCTGGCCGAGGCCGCCCGTCAGGCGGGCAGACAGCTGATGGAGCTGGTGAGGCAGGGCATCAAAGCCGAAGACATCGTGACGATGAAGAGCTTTGAAAACGCCATCATGGTCCATGCGGCGATCTCCGGCTCCACCAACGCCACGATGCACCTGCCGGCTATTGCGCACGAGTTCGGCTTTACCATTGATGCCGACACCTTTGACCGGATGCACCGCGGGGCGCATTACCTGCTGAACATCCGACCCTCCGGGGACTGGCCCGCACAGTACTTCTATTATGCGGGAGGCGTCCCTAGGGTGATGGAGGAGATCAAGTCCATGCTCCATCTGGATGTCCTGACTGTGACCGGAAAGACCCTTGGAGAAAACCTGGAAGACCTGAAGAAAAACGGTTTCTATGAGCACTGTGATGAGATCCTCCGGGAGAAGACCAAAGCACTGGGCCTCACGGTTTCACGCACCGACATCATCCATGACTTTGACCATGCCAAGGGCACCGACGGCAGCATTGCCATCCTGCGGGGCAATCTGGCGCCGGAGGGCTGTGTTATCAAGCACACTGCCTGCCCAAAGAATATGTTCAAAGCAACCTTGAGGGCGAAGCCTTATGACAGTGAGGAAGCCTGCATCGATGCCGTGCTCCACGGCAAGGTTCAGCCAGGCGACGCTGTCTTCATCCGCTATGAAGGACCGAGGGGCTCCGGCATGCCGGAGATGTTCTATACCGGCGAGGCCATCTGTGCCGATCCAAAGCTGGCGGCAAGTGTCGCGCTGATTACGGACGGCCGCTTCTCCGGTGCATCACGCGGACCGGTCATCGGGCATGTGAGTCCCGAAGCGGCTGCAGGAGGACCCATTGCCTTTGTGGAGGAGGGCGACCTCATCGAGATCGACGTGGAAGCGCGGCGCCTGGAGATTGTCGGAATCAAAGGAGAGCGGAAAACCCCGAAGGAGATCGACGCGGTGCTTAAAGATCGCCAGAAGCATTGGAAGGGATTTACGAGCCGATACCGGCACGGCCTGCTGAAGCTCTATGC
>JAGAFT010000024.1 GCA_017627975.1 Oscillospiraceae bacterium | reverse complement strand
GTTCGTCCAGTTCTCCGAGAAAACGGTTCAGGATCTCCGTCACTTCCTTTTCCTCGACCGCCTGCTCCGCGCTGCCCTTCGGGTCCGGAAGACAGGCTTCCAGTTCCTCCAGAAGCGCAACCGTCTCGGCGCTCCGTTTCGCCGCCGCGTAATATTCCACCCGGTCAAAAGAGAGGTTGCGCGTGATGCGGGTCAGGAAATGCTTCAGCACCCGAGGTCTCGTCGGCGGGATCGCGTTCCAGGTCTTCAGGTAGGTGTCTTCGACGATTTCCTCCGCATCCTCCCGGCTGTTCAGGATCCGGTAAGCCACGCTGTTCAGATAGGCACCGTATTTCCGGGCGGTTTCTTCTATCGCGGTCTCCGCCCTCCGGAAATACAGTTCGATGATTCCGCTGTCGTCCACGGTGGTTCCTCCTTGATTTCGTAAGGTCCTTACACTACAGTAGACGGGAAATTACGAAAAATGGCTGTAAACTGGAACAAGTTTTTCTCGCCCCTGTTTTCACTCCTGCCGGGCAGCGCAGGCGGCACAACAGGCAGCCCGTTTCCGGACTGCCTGTCATTTGGCTCTGTAAGCGCTGTTTCTCTCTTTCACTCCGCCCAGGTTCCGTTGCGGAAGATGGCGGTGCTGCTGCCGTCCGGACGGAAGCCCGTGATGCTCAGGTCCTCCGCGCCCACCATAAAGTCGACGTGGATGATCGAGTCGTTGATTCCGGCGGCCGTCGCCTCTTCCGTGGTGAGGTGCTCTCCGTCCGGCAGGACCTCCTTGAAGCCCTGTCCTACCGCGAAATGGCAGCAGGCGTTCTCATCGAAGAGGGTACTGTAGAACAGGAACCCGCACCGGTTGACCGGTGACTCCTTCGGAACCAGCGCCACCTCGCCCAGCATGCAGGCGCCCTCGTCCATGTGCAGCATCTTTTCCAGAAGTTCCTGTCCCTTTGCGGCTTTGCACGAGACGGCTTTCCCCTCCGAGAATGTGATGGAGAAGTCTTCGATCAGCTGGCCGTTCCAGCTCAGCGGTTTTACGGCGACCAGCGTTCCTTCGCACTTTCCCGCCCTCGGGGAGGTGAAGATCTCTTCTGTCGGCATGTTCGGGATGTAATAGGCCCCGTTCTCGCGGTTGGTGGAGCCGGCACCTTCCCAATGCGCCTCCGGAATCAGCTCCACCGTGAAGTCGGTCCCGTTCCCGCTTTCATAGTGAAGTCTGGTAAAGCCCTGGGCGTTGAGCCAGGCGCTCTTCTTTTCGATCAGCCCGGTATGCGCCTTCCAGGCCTCCACCGCATCGCCCCCGTCCGAGATCCGGACCGTACGGAACACGGCATCATAGAGCAGTTCCATGGCTTCTTCGTCCGACTTCCCCGGGAAGCACTTTCTCGCCCAGGCCTCTGACGGCAGCGCGGCGATGCACCACTGGTGCCGCCCGTCGATCTCATCACGATAGGGCTTCGCCACGGCCGCTCTGCTCTGCATGACGCGGGAGAGCTTCTCCGGGTCCAGCCCGGCCAGTGCGTCCGGATCCTCGGACTCGACAAAGATCCGCACCGGCAGATCTTCCGTCATCTGACGGAGCTTCTCTTTTTCCCAGGGCAGGGTCTCGGAGAGGACCGCCTCCTCCGCATAGCGGTAGTGCAGCCGGTTCTGGCCATCGGAAAGCCAGTTCAGATTAACTTTTTTTGCTCCGGCGAGATAGGCTTCCTCCGTAATCATGGCGGCAAACTCATGCTGTTCGACGGCGATGCTGAGCTGTACCACCTGTCCCGGCTGCACGTTTGCGCCGGTGCGCACAATCAGGCGTGCGTATTCGGATAATTTTTCCTTGCTGATCTGCATAGCATGACCTCTTTTCTGTTTTCACCCCGACAGTTTAGTACAAAGCTCCCAGGATGGCAAGAAGAGAATTGGAGCCGCCTATGCTTTCTGACTCGCCGCGAGAATCTCCGACGCCATCTCATAAAGGAATTCCGCGTCTCTCCCGCTTTGGTCGAAGAGGGTATATTCCACATCCCCCAGTGTAAAAAGCGCAAAGGTGTAATCATATTCCGTGATTTCGTCGGAGCCGAAAGAGACATAATAGTGCCCCGCTTCCTCCGCCGCAAGGTCTTCTTCGGTCTTTTCGTAGTCCGGAGGGACAAACTTGAAATGATCCCGGCTGAAGCGGACCTCGACTCCGTCGATTTCCTTCGTCTCGCTCGCCTCCGGCTGCTCCCGTTCCGTGGGCAGCTCCAGCACCGGGGCCAGCCTCAGGGAAAGATCCTGCGTTCCGTCCCGCTCATACTCGACATAAACTGTGTAGTATTCCTTCAGGATCTCATTGTCATCGCCGTAGGCGGCCTCTCCTGCAACATTCAGGGTCTTGAATTCATATCTGTTCGTAAACCGCGCCGGAGCCGTAATGGGATATCCGGCGATTTTTTCCGCCCTGGGGAGTTCATCCAGCGTTTCGTACGTTCCGGTATCCTGCATCATGTGCGTCACGGTTCCGCGGACCACGCCGGAAATGGCATAGGCGGATGTAATGAACAGAACCGAAATCGCGGCGGCGATCAGTGCGATTCTCAGCGGTTTTCTTGTTCTCATGATTTCTTCGTTCTCCTTTCCGGGGAGAAGTTCCTGCTCCAGCCGCGCCCGGATCCGGGCAGATGCTTGGGGATCCAGCGTGATTTTGTTATACGAGTCGACAAAGCGTTTGTCAGGCATCAAGATCTCCTCCCAATTCCTTTTTCAGCAGTTTTCTGGCCCGGGCAAGCCGGGTCTTGATCGTGTTGGACGGCTTGTGCAGCATGCGCGCAACCTCATCCACCGAATACCCTTCGTAATAGTAGAGATAAATCGCGGTTTTGTACCGGTCCGGCAGCCGAAGGATCGCCCCCATCAGGTCGTCCGTCTCCGGAGGCGGCACGGCCAGCTCTCCGTGGTCCTCCAGGGATTCATGCCTTCGGCTTCGGCTTCTCAGCATGTCCCTGCAGATGTTGCCGACGGTGACAATCAGCCAGGCCTTCTCATGCTGCGGATCCGAAAACGAGGGGCTGCTGCGCAAATACCGGAGGAAGCACTCCTGCAGGGCGTCTTCACTGTCATACTGATTTTTCAGATAGGTAAAGGCAATGCGGTAGAGCATCGGCGCATATTCGTCATAGGCTCTCAGGACCGATCTCTCAGCGCGCTGCTGCACGTCGTTCATAGCTTCCTCCCGTCTGAATGTAAGGATATTTCTTTGAAAGCCGCTTTCACTGATAAAACGAATCAGCATGCCCAAAAGTTTCATGTCATGTTTATTTATAGTAAACACATCTGATTTTTGCGTTTTGCAAAATGCATCTTCAGTTATTCCGCCCGCGCAGCGGGCGGAATAACCCAGGCATTATTTTCGTTCAGGAACACAGCGGCGGCAGGGTACATTGCCCTGCCGCCTGCAATATGATGATTCTGTTTCTGACCGGATTCTCTTTTCTATGCTTCCGCTCACAGTCCCTTGCGGGCGCGGTTGTAGTTGATAAGGCAGCCTGCCTTGACGATCTCTCTCTCCTCCGCGGTCATGTCCGCCACGTAAAGCGAGAGCTCCTTCGCCTCGCCGTTTCGGATCCAGTAAGCCCGGATGTTTTTGAGATCGCCGTCCAGCGCAGCCCGGATTCCCGGGACATAGATATAGTCGCCGACTTCAAATTCCGGCTCTTCCTTCATCTGGAAGGGGACCATGCCCCAGTTCATGACGTTGGAACGGTAGCGTTTGGTGGCATACTCCTTCGTGATGTTGGCCAGTCCGCCGATCACGCGCTGGCAGGAGGCCGCCTGCTCCCGCGCAGAACCGTCGCCCGGCTTCACGGCGTAGATCATCGAACCGATCTCTGTCTCCCCCGGCTCTGTCTTCTCCTGTCCGGGGATGGAACGGATGATCCGGAACACGTCCTTCAGCTCCGGCTCTGCCTCACAGACGTTCTCTCCGGCAATGCGGGCCTTCTCCAGCCGGTCCACCGCTTTGGAGCGTCCGACATAATCCGGGTCGCGCCGGGAAAGGGTAAACTCCGCCAGGCCCAGCGGGTTGGAGCGATAGGAAGAGGTCTCGCCGGAGGGGATCAGCTCGTCCGTGGTGGTCACCGGATCCATAATCTTCGAGCAGACCTTCAGCAGAATGTTCTCCGAAAGCGTGCTCATCTGCGGCCAGTCTTTGATGTTCGGGCCGTAAACCAGATCCTCGCCCGTCGCTTTTCCGTAGCCGAAGTACACACGCCGGTCATAAACGCCCCGGTCGAAGGTGTAGGCCGGAACCTGTCCCCAGCCGTCATACGCTTCGGCAGAGGTCAGCACCCCGCCGTTTGCCGCCGTGGCCGCAATGGACCGCGCGTCCATCAGCGCCACGGCAGACATCTGTCCGCTGCCCGGCTTGGATCCCTCACGGTTCGGGAAG
>JAGAFT010000191.1 GCA_017627975.1 Oscillospiraceae bacterium | reverse complement strand
TGAACCTGGGTAATGGTCATAACTCTACCTCCGAGACATAAGTGTTGCTTATATCCCCATCATAGCATTCTATTTCTCTTTTCGCAAGTCTTTCGGTAAAATGGAATTATTCTGAAACAGAAGGTGATTCAATGACCAAACATCTGCTCTCCGGCAACGAGGCAATCGCCAGAGGCGCCTATGAAGCCGGGGTTAAGGTCTGTTCCGCCTATCCCGGTACTCCCAGCACGGAGATTTTTGAATCTCTGCCCCAGTATAAGGACGCCCTCTACTGCGAATGGGCGCCGAACGAGAAGGTTGCGACCGAGGTCGCCTACGGTGCCGCCATCGGCGGCGTGCGCAGTCTTTGCGCGATGAAGCATGTCGGCCTGAATGTGGCTGCCGATCCACTGTTCACTGCGGCCTACAACGGCATCAACCGCGGCTTTGTGATTGTCACGGCAGACGACCCCAGCATGCACTCCTCTCAGAACGAGCAGGACAACCGCTACTATGCCCGCGCCGCCAAGGTTGCTCTGGTAGAACCCTCCGACTCTCAGGAATGCATCGATTTTATGAAGGAAGCTTACCGGATCTCCGAGCAGTTTGACATGCCGGTGCTGTTTCGCACCACCACCCGCATTTCCCATTCCAAGAGTCTGGTGACCTTCGGTGAGCGGGAGGAAGCCGAGCCTCATGTCTATCAGCGCGATGCGAAGAAATATGTCTGTGCCCCGGCCAATGCCTATCGGAATCATCCCAAGGTAGAGAAGAACCTCGCCGCTCTGGAGGAATACAGCAATCGCTCTCCCCTGAACCGGATGGAACTGAAAGGGACAAAAACCGGTGTCATCACCGCCTCCATCGCCTATCAGTATGCCAAAGATGTCTTTCCCGAGGATACTTCCTTCCTGAAGCTCGGCCTCACCAATCCCCTTCCCATGGATCTGATCCGGGAGTTTGCCTCCAAGGTGGAGAAGCTCTATGTCATCGAGGAGCTGGAGGGTTTCATGGAGGAGCAGATCAAGGCCGCCGGGATCGACTGCATCGGCAAAGCCCTGGTCAGCAACATGTACGAGCTCAATCCCCAGCGGCTGCGGGAGATGCTCTTCGGCGAGAAGCCCGTCGTCAGAGAGCTTCCGGTAAAGGCGGTCTCCCGTCCGCCCGCTCTCTGCCCCGGCTGCCCGCACAGGGGCTTCTTCTACACCATGTCCAAGGGGAAGGACTTCGTCATCGCCGGAGACATCGGCTGTTACACATTGGGGGCCAGCGCTCCGCTCACGGCAATGGACACCTGCATCTGCATGGGCGGCGGTTTCTCCCTGGCCATGGGCATGTCCAAGGCCTTTGAGGCCTCCGGCCAGAAGAAAAAGGTCTTCGGTGTTCTGGGCGACTCCACCTTCTTCCACAGCGGCATGACCGGCGCTGCCGAAATCCTCTACAACAAGGGCAGCGTCATTCCCGTTGTCCTGGACAACCATATCACCGGCATGACCGGCCATCAGGACAATCCGGGCAGCGGCTACACTCTTCAGGGAGACATGGCTGCAGCAATTAAAATCGAAGACGTCCTCCGGGCCTACGGATATCAGAATATCATCATCGTGGATCCGCAGGATCTGACCGCCATGCAGAAGGCGGTCGATGACGCGCTCGCGTCCGAAGTCCCCGCGGCGATCATCACGCGCCGTCCCTGCCTGCTCATCAAGCGGATGAAACATGACATCGGCAAGTGCGTCGTGGACACCTCAAAGTGTATCGGCTGCCGTAAGTGCCTGCAGGTCGGCTGCCCCGCGGTCATGGTTAAGGACAGGAAGTCCTGCATTGATCCGACTCAGTGCGTCGGATGCACGGTCTGCGCGCAGGTCTGCCCGGTCGGCGCCATCAGCAGAAAGGAGGACGCGAGATGAACAGCAAAAGCGCAATTCTGGTCGGTGTCGGCGGCCAGGGAGCCATTCTGACGGCCAAGGTTCTGGTGAACGGCCTCATGTCCGCCGGTTATGATGTCAAGATGTCCGAAGTCCACGGCATGAGCCAGCGCGGCGGAAGCGTCTCCACCCAGGTTCATTGGGGCGAGAAGGTCTATTCCCCTGTCATCGGAGACGGAGCGGCTGATCTCATGGTGGCTTTCGAGAAGATGGAGGCTGTCCGCTATGCCCGCTTCCTGAAGCCGGACGGCATCGCCGTCATCAATAACTATGAGATGCCCTCTTCCACCATCGCCGCAGGCCTCGAGACCTACCCCGAGGGCTGTCTGGAAGCCATGGAGGCCAACTTCCGCTGCTATACGCTGGACGCTTCAGAAATTGCCATGGAGCTTGGGAATGTCAAGTGCATGAACATTGTTCTCTTCGGCGCCATGACAAAAGCACTCCAGCTTGATCACATTGACTGGGAGGCGGTCATCCGTGAAACGGTCCCGCCGAAGTTTCTTGAGCTGAATCTCGCCGCCTACCGCGCCGGCAGAGCCGCCGCGGGATAATTCCTGTTCACTTGCAAAGCGCCCGGATAACGGACTTTACGGTCCGATATCCGGGCGTTTCTATTTTTTAACTTGTCACGTCAAAGCCTGCCGTCTGTGCAGTGAGCCAGGTACACATCGTGCATGCTCAGTCGATATGGATGATCTTCTCCATCAGATCGGCGGCTTTGACATTCGGGTTGTGATAGTGTTCCCGCTTGCCCGTGACGCTGCCGAGAGAGATCGCGCCTGTGGGACAGAACTTCAGGCAGCCCAGGCACTGGGCACAGTTGTTCCCGATCACTGGCCGCCCGTTTTCCATGCGGATATTTCCTCTCGGACACAG
>JAGAFT010000001.1 GCA_017627975.1 Oscillospiraceae bacterium | reverse complement strand
GGGAAGCCGGCAGCCTCCAGCCGCTCTATCGCCTCGCAGAGGCAGTCCCTGGCGATTGCCTGCACACAGTTGTGGACGATCATCAGTCCCCTGTCGCTGATAACGGCGAAACGGTGATCCGGGCCGGCGTTCATGATGTCGTACACACTCTGTTCTTTGTGTCCGCAGGAATGAACATCGAATCTGTCGGCCAGCCGTGCTCCATACGATACAGCAGCGTCGTGTAATTGATCCCGTACCTTTCGGCTGCTTCCTTGACCTTCATTTTTCCGGCGGGGGTCATCATGTAAACCGTGTTCCGCTTGTTCCGTGCCTGCTCTTTTGGAGTTGCCCATCTGCAGTTCCATTTCGCGTACGGCCCGTTCACATCTATCCTGTCCAGCGTCAGCCCAGGCTGATACGTGTCCTTCATATCGCTGTAAAAATTCTCGAATGTCTCCCACTCCGAACAGACAGAAATTCCTCGTCCTCCGTAATTCGCCCATGCCTGAGCATTCGGATTTTTGCACCGCTCCATCATTGAGCTCCATACGTTCCAGATTGGAGTGCCTGACATGCCGTGCCTCATCCGCTTCCTTGAAATCAGATCCCCGCGCATGCACCCGCACGACTTCTGTTTTCCTTTCAGAAATTCGCTGGCCGGCATAATAAATCTCTTTCCACATGCGCACTGTATATTCCACAGGGACTTTTTCCCGTTCGATCCCGAGTACGAGATCGCCGTCAAGTATCCCGACTTTTGGCCCGTTATATCTCTCGCTCTGTGATGCACAAATCCACCCCCTGTCCGTAAGGATCCTGTGATCCGGCGTCATGCGAACGCCGTTTACATCTATGACCTGCTGCCGTCCTTTTCTTATCACTCCATCGTGCGATACCCATTTATCGCCGTCCCACAGCTTATCCGCGAGCGTCACATCTACCAGGTATTTGACGCCGTGGTCGGTGATCACTTTTGCATCCCCGGTCAGGCAGTTCTCGGTGAGCTTCCCGCCGTATGTCTCTATCGTCTTCCACTGCTTCGTCGTCTGGTCGATCCCTGTGTAGCTCATCGAATCTCCCCCGAACCTGTTTGTGCAGAGCTGAGGGTTGACGTAGTAGAGCTTTCGCTTTGAGGGGAGGGTGATCGTCAGCAGGCTCGTGCCCTGCATGGCGTCGTACTCTCTGGCCACTATCAGACCTCGTACGTTGACCGCTCCGCCGTTTTCTATGACGTTCCGGGCCGCTTCATCCATCGCCCACCAAAGCGCCTGTATGCGCTTATTTGAGGCCCTCCAGCGCTGTACTATTTCGGGCAGTTCCTCCTCAGTCAGCCCCATGTCGAGGGCGCCCATCGCGATCAGCGCGCCAGGTCCGCCCTGGTATCCGAGCGCCAGCTCCGCGACCTTGCCCTTTGCCCTGAGTGCGTATTCCGGGTTGCCCTTTTTGATCAGCTCCATGGGGACGCCGAACATCTGCGAAGCTGATGCCTCATAGATCTTGCCATGCGTCCGGAATACCTCCAGCCGCCACTGTTCGCCCGCCAGCCAGGAGATCACCCGCGCCTCGATCGCGGAGAAGTCCGCGTCGATCAGTACGTTTCCGGGGGATGCCACAAAAGCCGTCCTGATAAGCTGTGAGAGCGTGTCATTTACGGAACCATACACACACTGCAGGGCGTCCGCGTCATGGGCTGTAACGAGCTCACGCGCAAGCTCAATGGGGTCTGTATAAGTCCGGGGAAGGTTCTGCACCTGGATTAGCCGCCCTGCAAATCTCCCGGTCCTGTTTGCCCCGTAGAACTGCAGCAGCCCCCGCACTCTCCCGTCCGGACAGACGCAGGTCTCGATCGCGTTGTATTTCTTGGTCGACGTCTTGCCCAGCTCCTGCCTTATCTGCAGCATCCTGTATGTCTTGGGATCCACTGGATCATCTCCGTCATCAAGGATCTTTGCTACAGTATCTTTCCGAAGATCCGTAAGACCGCGCCCGGTGCGATCGTTGATCCAGCCCATGAGCTGGGCGACGCTGTTAGGGTTGCTCAGCCCTGAGATCATGCACGCCTCATCCATCAGCTGCGTTTTCACGCGGTCCGCGATGTCAAGTGCACCCTCGACGAAGGGAAGATCCACCGCCGCGCCCCTGGAATTGATCCTCAGGTCCGTCTCCCACTGCTTCTGAACAAATTCAGGTACGGGACATGTAGCGAGGCGGCGATCGATCTCCATCTCGGTTACGACGTCCTGCCGGCAGTACTCTTTGAAAAGCTCCCATTTCTCAGGGTCATGCTTGGGGTAATTGCGGGTCCTGCCTCCATTGGATTTGGTAGGCTTGCAGGGCACGCAGAAATACCGGATAAGGGCCTTTCCTGTCGCCAGCTTCTGCTTATCAGCCGGAAGCCCCAGGGCTTTACCCGTGGCGTCAAGACCGGCCGTATAGCCCGCATAAAGGCCGTGGATCATGGTGTCTCTCCACTGGCTGGGGTCCAGCCGTCCGTAGTATTTTGAGAGGCATCCGATCTCAAAAGGGGCATTATAGGCATGCTTAATAGAACTGGGGTCATATAAAGCCCTGATCAGCCAGTCCGGGACGTGTTCCCCACTGGCCAGGTCGATGATCTCGACGGGTGCTCCGTCGAGTGAATAGGCGAAAAGAAGAATCTCAAAAGAGGGATCCGCGATGTACCTGTAAGCTCCTGCATCCTTGATCGAGACCTTAGAGAAGGTCTCGAGGTCACAACTTAAGTGGTGTGTCATAGCGTTTCCCTCCATTTGATATGTTGATATGTATGAGTGGGAGCAGAAGGATTCGAACCTTCGTCGTCGCCATTGCGAGGCCTGCCTCTACCAATTGTGCTATGCTCCCATAAGTGACGCGAGCCGTCCGTCAGGTAATCCCCACGCCACTGCTGCGGTTCATATTGTTTTGGCGCCCAGAGTGCGCGATGGGCTCCTGGGGGTTGCTACCACAGCAAAACCCCGAATCGGATCGGCAGGATTCGAACCTGCGACACTGGCCGTCATGCAGCTCTGTCTCTAGCCAACTGAGATACGATCCGATGATCCCGATATGTTTACAGAGCGTCGGGCGCGCTCTCTCAGCGAAAGGAGGGCCTCCGTGTAGCCCAGTAGCAGGGGCCGGACTTGAACCGGCGACCTCCAGCTTATGAGGCTGGCGAGCTTCCAACTGCTCTACCCCGCAATGTACCGGCCACACCCCGCGACCGGTATATATCCGGTTTTTATGAAAGGACACCGTAAAACCTTTTATGGCTCCCAGGTTGGATGATGACTTTGGGAGTCATATGACCGTGCACGTAGATGACTTGGAACATGACACATCCTCTCTTTATGCTTAGCGGCCAATGGGGCGGGCGGGACTTGAACCCGCATCCTGCAAAACACTTACAAGGCCAGAAATCGTCGGTTTCAACTACATACCAAAGGAGTTACAACACATCAAATGAGCTAGAAAAAAAAATGTGCTCTACCATTTGAGCTACCGCCCCATGTGAGGATTACTGGTTCGTCCGGGGCCGACGTGTAATCCTCTTAATGCCCCTTGCGGTTCAGGCTGTTCCGGGTGCCGCCGATTGTATGCCCAGTGTGTTATTTGGTAAGGCGGTTCCGGTTCCGCCATGGAGGGAAGAATATATGGTAAAGTAGAAAACTGCCCTTACATCGGCAGGCCGGTGATCGGGTTGATCATGGGCTGCCCTGTGAACGGATCGATCTCGGGGCCTGCCTGCTCGAGACCCTCGAAGTCGGAAGCTGCGGATGCACCGCCGCTGAGCGGCTCGCCGTCGCGGATCTTAAGGACGTTGCCCAGACCGCATCCGATGCCTCTGTTGCCGTTTACGGAAAACGCGAAGAAGTTAACCGTGACTCTTGCGTACATGCCGCTGTAAATGTCCTGGGGCGCCAGCTCTGCCTTAAGGTTGGAGATGTGCACGACCTGAGGCTTGCGCTTGCTGTTCGCGGTCATAACCCAATGGCCTTTGCACTCGGGACCGAACGGTGTGCCGTCGTTTCTTACTCCGTCGCCGTCGTAGATCAGCGCGTTACGCAGCTGGGGCCTTGCGCCCTTCCAGTCATTCGTAACCGCCGCCTCATAGGCTGCTTTCATGGAAGCGTCAATATCTGCCTTGGTCGCTGTATCCGTCTTGGGGATCAGGATCGTGCAGGAATACTTGGGCTCC
>JAGAFT010000190.1 GCA_017627975.1 Oscillospiraceae bacterium | reverse complement strand
CCGGACGGGCGCATCATCACCGGCAAGACCACCGCGCTGCTCGGCGCCGCGTCTGCCTGCCTGATGAACGCGCTGAAGGCTCTGGCCGGAATCGACAAGAAGCTTCAGATTATCACGCCAAGTATCATCGAGCAGATCCAGCACCTGAAGGTTGAACATCTCGGAAACCACAACCCCAGGATGCACACGGACGAGCTTCTGATCACGCTTGCCATCTGTGCCGTAACCAATCCCATTGCGGGGCGGGCTATCGAAGAGCTCAGCTCTCTTCGCGGCTGTGAGGCGCATTCCAGCGTCATTCTCTCCCATGTAGACATCGAGCTGTTCAAAAAAATCGGAGTCAATATGACCTTTGAACCTCGCTATCAGGTAAAAAAACTCTTTCATAAGTGAGAAACAACATGCAAAACGACAACAAATCAGGTCACATTAAGCACGAAGACATCGACATGGATACGCACGATCGGGCTGTTCGCCGCAATGCCGGCAGCCACAGCACCGGTCAGGCCAAGTCCTCCAACGCGCCGCTCTGGCTCATCTGCATCCTTATCTTTATCGGAATCGTTGGCTTCTTTCTCATCCGTCTCCCCTCAAAGCTGAAGCCCGCCGAAAACGCGCAGGTGGAGCTTACTTCTCCCGAGCCTCAGGCAACAGCCGAAGTCCTCCCCTCCGCAGCACCGGAATCCGTCCCTTCTGATGAGGGCAGCCTTCTGATCGTGGAGGGTTCGGAGCCCACCGCGGAACCGGAGACCGCACCGGGCAGCGCGGAAGTTCTTTCGGCCCCGGAAACCCCTGCACCGACCCCGGTGCCGGGCGTACATGTCCACAGCTTTGTCAAAGGGGTCTGCTCCGTCTGCGGCGCGAAGCCGGAATTTCTGACGGACTGGCTGCCGGATGAGTTCTATCAGGAGGCGGAACACGGCGGCACCGTAACCGCGGTGGAATACGACACCGAGGCCTTTGCCGCCTATGAACAGATCTCCTATCACAAGCGGATGAACGTCTATCTCCCCTACGGCTATGACGAGAGCAAACCCTACAACGTTCTGGTTCTGATCCACGGTCAGGGGGACAATGAAGACGATTGGCTGGTGGAAACCCATGAAAGCGACGGGCACGCGATGTGCGGCAGGGTAATTCTGGACAACATCTTTGAAAAGGGCCTAGCCGAGCCCTGCATCGTCGTGACGCCCGTCACCGAGACCAAGTTCGTTCAGGGCCTGACAGCCGGGATCGTCCAGATGCAGGATGAACTTCGCAAAACCATCCTCCCCTATATTGTCGAACACTACAGCACCTATGCCAAAGACGGAAGCGAAGCCAGCCTGCAGGCGGCCAGAAGCCACTTCGGTCTGGGCGGGCTTTCAAATGGCGCCCTCTTTGTTTATGAAGGCGGCATGCGTCAGGATTTCGACCTCTTTGGAAGCTACTGTGCCTTTTCCGGCAACGGCGAGCCCTGGAAGACCGTCAGCGCGATTCAATCCGATGAATTTGCCTCGCTTCCGGTGGACTGCCTGTTTACCGGTGCCGGTTCTCTGAACGACTGGCAGCAGAATTACACCAAGATCGGCTTTGAGCACTTCGTGGAAAAAGATTCCCGCTTTGTCGAGGGCGAGAACGCCTGGCGCGTGGACGTCGAAGGCGGACATGAGTGGAAAGTCTGGTATACCTGCCTCTACAATGCCATGCAGGTCATGTTTCAGTCAATGTGAAATGCGGAACGGTATTGCTTCAATGTATATCTCCCCGCCTCCGGCGGGGAGATATACGAGTAAGATGTTTCGGTAAAGAGTATATAGTTAAGAGGAGAGTTCGATGCTAAGCGTAAATGACCTCAGCATGCAGTTTGGCCCCTCGGTGCTGTTCAGCCGGGTGGATCTTCAGTTCACTGCCGGCAACTGCTACGGTATCATCGGTGCCAACGGCGCCGGGAAATCCACCTTTATCAAAATTCTCTCCGGTGAGCTGGAGCCGACAAGCGGTTCGGTGGTGCTTGCGCCCAAAAAGCGTATGTCTGTCCTGAAGCAGAACCAGAGCCTCTATGACAATTGCGTCGTGCTGGACACCGTCATCATGGGAAACCAGCGCCTCTATGACTGCGGCAAGGAAAAGGACGCCATCTATGAAAAGGAGGACTTCTCCGACGAGGACGGCATCCGCGCCGCCGAGCTGGAGGAGGAGTTTGCCGAGCTGGGCGGCTGGGAAGCCGAGAGCGATGCCGGCCGGATCCTGCAGGGTCTTGGTGTGCCGGTGGAGCTGCACGGACAGCTGATGAGCGAAATCGATCCCCGGCTGAAGGTCAAGGTTCTTCTGGCCCAGGCGCTTTTCGGCCATCCGGATGTTATTCTTCTGGACGAGCCGACCAATAACCTGGACCTGCAGAGCGTGGTCTGGCTGGAGGACTTCCTGATGGACTACGAGGGGACGGTGCTTGTGGTGAGCCACGACCGCTACTTCCTCAACAACGTCTGCACCCACATCGTCGATATCGACTACGGCAAGATCAAGATGTACGTCGGCAACTACGACTTCTGGTACGAATCGAGCCAGCTGATTCAGAAGCTGATCCGGGACCAGAACAAACGGGCCGAGCAGAAGATTCAGGAGCTGCAGACCTTTATCGCGCGCTTCTCTGCCAACCGCAGCAAGTCGCGTCAGGCCACCAGCCGGCGAAAGCTTCTGGACAAGATTACCGTGGAAGAGCTCCCCGCCTCCGGGCGGCGCTACCCCTGGGTCGGGTTCAAGGCGGACCGCGAGCCCGGCAAGGACCGGCTGTTTGTGACGGAGCTTTCCAAGAGCGTCGACGGAGTAAAGCTTTTGGACAAGGTCAGCTTCATCGTGGGCAAGGAGGACAAAATCGCCGTCATCGGCCGGAACGAGCTTGCCGTGACAATGCTGTTTCAGATCCTGATGGGCCTGGAAGAGCCCGACAGCGGCACAGTCAAATGGGGCGCCAGCATCCAGCCGGCTTATTTTCCGAAGGATCTCAATGCCTTCTTTGACAGCTTTGATGAGGATCTGATCGAATGGATGCGCCAGTTCTCCGAGGACAAGCGGGAGAGCTATCTCCGGACCTTCCTCGGCCGGATGCTTTTCTCGGGGGACGACGTGTACAAGCCGGCAAAGGTTCTCTCCGGCGGTGAGAAGGTTCGATGCATGCTGAGCCGGATGATGCTTTCGGGCGCCAACTTCCTCGTACTGGACCAGCCGACCAACCATCTGGACCTGGAGAGCATCGCCGCGCTGAACAATGGCCTGGAGGCTTTCAAGTACAACGTGATCTTCTCCTGCCACGATCATCAGCTGACCCAGACCGTCGCCAACCGGATCATCGAGATTAAGGAAGACGGAAGCATCATCGACCGGCTCTGCACCTATGACGAGTATATGGACCTGATCCACGAATAAACGGATTCTTTCATTTAACATTTATCATTCAACATTTCACATTGAATTCTGGGGGTACGACGTGAAAAAAGCCATCGTAAGCGTGTTTGCCAAGGACGCGCGCGGCATCACCGCCTATGTGACGGCGCTGCTTGCCGACCGGGACATCAACATTCTCGACATCAGCCAGACGCTGATGCAGGAGTATTTCGCGATGATCATGCTGGTGGATCTGGAGGCCTGTCCCCTGCCGTTTCACGAGCTTTCGGACTGGCTGAAGGAGCAGGGCGAGAAACGCGCCCTGGACATCCACATCCAGCGGGAAGAAATCTTTGAGGCGATGCACCGGATATGAGTTACCTGATGAACAGCAGCGAGATTCTGCAGACGATCCGCATGATCGACCAGCAGCACCTGGACGTGCGCACCGTAACCATGGGCATCAGTCTTCTGGACTGCGCATCCGACACGACGGCCCGCTGCGCCGAGAAGGTGTATGACAAGATCTGCCGCTGTGCCGAGCGCCTGGTGCCGGAATGTGAGACGATTGAGCGGGAATACGGCATCCCCATCGTGAACAAGCGCGTGTCGGTGACGCCGATTTCCCTTGTCGCCGCATCCTGCACCGAGGAGGACTACAGCCCCATTGCCCTGGCCATGGACCGGGCGGCGACGGCGGTCGGGATCAATTTCATCGGCGGATTCTCCGCCCTGGCTCAGAAGGGCTTCACCGAAAGCGACCGGAGACTGGTCTGCTCGATCCCGAACTCCCTTGCCGAGACCAATCTTGTCTGCTCCAGTGTGAACGTGGGGTCCACCAAAGCCGGCATCAACATGGACGCCGTGCTGCTCTGCGGCCAGATCATCCGTCAGACCGCGGAAAAAAGCGATATGGGCTGTGCCAAGCTCGTGATCTTCTGCAACGCGGTGGAGGACAATCCCTTCATGGCGGGCGCTTTCCACGGCGTCGGGGAGCCGGAATGCGTCATCAACGTGGGCGTCTCCGGTCCGGGTGTTGTGGCCGAAGCCCTGAAAGCCTGCAAGGGCGAGCGTATCGACGTGGTGGCCGAGACCATCAAGCGCACCGCCTTTAAAATTACCCGCATGGGACAGCTGGTAGCCCAGGAGGCTTCCCGGCGTCTGGGTGTTCCCTTCGGCGTGGTGGATCTGTCTCTGGCTCCCACCCCGGCCATCGGCGACAGCGTAGCCGAGATTCTGGAGCTCATCGGCCTGGAACGCTGCGGCACCCACGGGACCACCGCGGCGCTTGCGCTGCTCAACGACGCGGTCAAGAAAGGCGGCGTCATGGCAAGCTCCCACGTGGGCGGTCTCTCGGGCGCGTTCATTCCCGTCTCCGAGGACGCCGGAATGATCCGCGCGGCCGGTGAAGGGACGCTTACCATCGACAAACTGGAGGCCATGACCTGTGTCTGCTCCGTGGGCCTCGACATGATCGCGGTGCCCGGGGACACGACGGCGGAAACTCTCGCCGCCATTATTGCCGACGAAGCCGCCATCGGCATGATCAACAACAAAACCACCGCCGTTCGCCTGATCCCCGCCATCGGGAAAAAGGTCGGCGACCGGGTGGACTTCGGCGGTCTGCTGGGCAGTGCGCCCGTCATGCCGGTACACGGCGAGAGCGCGGCGGAGTTTGTCTCCCGCGGCGGCAGAATCCCCGCCCCACTGCACTCCCTTCGAAACTGAGAGAAACAGGAAAACGCCCCGCCGAAAGGCGGGGCAGCTTCGTGTGGGTCTCTTATCCCCTGATCGGGGAATCGGCCGTCAGCTTCGGGTCGATGCAGTTCATAACGGAAACGCCCCGCCGAAAGGCGGGGCGTTTCCTGTCTGTTCATTTATCTCTTGACCGAGGTATAAATCGTCAGCTTCTGGCCGATGCTGATGACATCCGGATTCTTGATGTTGTTCCACTGGGCAATCTGCTGATAGGGCACCGCAAAGCGCTGGCCGATACCGCTCAGGACATCACCGGGAGCCACGGTGTAGATGATGTAGTTGCCGTAGTCGACATAGACGCCGTTTGCATACTGCCAGCCGCCGCTGACCTGACCAAGATCTTTCTCATTGATGATTTCAGACATTTTGTACGCTCCTTTTCTTTTGTACAGGTGGGTTTCTTTTGCTTACCGGGTCATTGTAGCACGCGAACCGTCACACAAGTGTCACACAGGTAAAAAAGAACGCTCCGGCAGTCATAAGCCGAAGCGTTCTTGCTCTTTCCCGCGGGAACGGGAAGCCTGTTCATCCGATCATCAGGCAATGGCCTTCTTGGCCATGTCGCAGAGTGCGGTGAAGGCGGCAGGATCGTGAATCGCAGTCTCGGAGAGCATCTTGCGGTTCATCTCAACACCGGCCAGCTTCAGGCCGTGCATGAAGGTGGAGTAGTTCATGCCGTTCATCTTGCAGCCCGCGCTGATGCGGGTGATCCAGAGCTGACGGAAGTCGCGCTTTTTCTGCTTGCGGCCGATATAAGCATAGCGGCCAGACTTCATCATCTGCTCGTTTGCCATCTTGTAGTGGCGGGACTTGTTGCCCCAGTATCCCTTTGCCAGGCCCAGAATCTTGTTTCTGTGCTTGCGGGTCATCATTGCGCCTTTAACTCTTGCCATCGTTCTATCCTCCTGTTATCCGTCTGCCCTTATTTGTAAGGGATCATTTTCTTGATGGTTGCGACATTCGTCACATCCGCGTAGGTCTCGGAACGCAGACGACGGCAACGCTTCGTATCTTTCTTCGTGAGGATATGGCTCTTATACGCGTGAGCGCGTTTGACCTTTCCGGTTCCGGTGAGGTTGAATCTCTTCTTCGCGCCGCTGTGGGTCTTCAGTTTAGGCATGACAATTCTCCTTCCTGATCGGGCTCAAGGCCCGTCATCTGCATTTTATTTTATTCCGCATCCGCGGGGCTGACCTCAGCCGGCGCTTCCGCCGGAGAGGATTCAGGCTGTTTGGGCTGCTTGGGTTTGGCCGGCTTTTTCGCCGGTGCAGCGGGCTTCGGGGAGAGGAACATGGACATGCTTCGCCCCTCCAGCTTGGGGGACTTGTCCATATTGGCAATCTCCGCACACTTCTCTGCAAAGTCCTTCAGGAGGTCCGCACCGATCTCCGTATGCGCCATCTCGCGGCCGCGGAAGCGGACAGAAACCTTTACCCGGTCGCCGTCGCCGAGGAACTTCTGCGCGTTCTTCAGCTTGGTGTTGAAGTCGTTCGTGTCGATTCCGGGGGACATGCGGATTTCCTTGATCTCAATTACACGCTGGTTCTTCTTGGCTTCCTTTTCCTTCTTGGTCTGCTCGAAACGGAACTTGCCATAGTCCATGATGCGGCACACCGGCGGAACGGAATTCGGCGCAATCTTGACCAGATCGTAACCGGCCTCTGTGGCGATGCGAAGCGCTTCCTCCGCAGAGACGATGCCAAGCTGTTCCCCTTCTTCAGAAATCAGTCTGACCTGCGGGTCGCGAATCTGTTCATTGATCTCGTGGGTCGTGGTTGCGATGGAAAACACCTCCAGGAAATTGAGAAATTTGAATACAGAACTACAAAAACAGAAAAGTGCGGACGCACAGCATCCGCACAGAAAAATCCCTTTTATACCAAGGAAACTCCATCTGAACCGCCGGTCACCTGTTGTGCCGGGGTGAGGTGCGCGATGCCGTACCTGCTTTGTTTTGCGCGGTTATTATAAGAGCTTTCTCCCTCTTTGTCAAGCTTTATTTTCATTCTTTTCCGCAAAAACTCTCGCCGGGATTATTCGTGAATCTTTACGCAGCATATTCTTGACGTAGCTTGAAAAAGCGTGTAAAATAATTTCATTCTTTTCTGAGCAATCCCAGAACCGGAAGGAGGTTGGTTCATGAAAATCGGAGCAATGGAACTGATCGTCATTTTCATTGTCGCGCTGCTGGTGATCGGTCCGGACAAGCTCCCCTCTTATGCGAAGAAATTCGGAAACGCCATGAGGGAGTTTCGAAAGGCCTCTTCAGACATGACGCAGGATATCCGTGAAAGCGTCGTGGAACCCCTGGAGGAGGCGCAGCGTCCTCTGCGTGAGGCGATGGAGCCGCTGGAGACCCTGAAAAAGGATGTCGAGGGCAGCTTCAAGGGCGTCGAAAAGGATCTGAAGAACATCGGCAAGCCCGCTCCGAAGGATAAGGATAAGAAAGCCGAGGCCGCAGCGGAAGCCGAAGACACAGCAGCGGAAGACTCCTCGGTTCAGGATTCCGTACCGGCAGAGGGCACTGCATCCACCCAGGCGCAGCCTGCTGCGGAGCCCGTCAGTGCTCCCGAAGCAGCTGACAGCGACGTATCCGTCGCAGAAAACGATCAAGAAACAACAGGAGGAACAACATGAAATTCGGAACCACAGAGCTGATCGTCATTCTGATTGTCGTGATCATCATTTTCGGACCCACCCAGATCCCCAAGCTCACCAAGATGTTCGGCAAGAGCGTGAAGAGCTTCAAGGACGGCCTGGATGAGACCGAAGAGGACGTCGAGGACGAGCCCAAGAAGAGCAAGAAGTCCAAGACCGCCAAGAAAGCGGAGACGAAGGCCGACGACGAGCCGGATGAAGAAGAGTAAAGCCGAAAAAGCGGCGTCCAATTCCGACGGAAGCATGAGTCTTTCAGGGCACCTGAGAGAGCTCCGAAACCGGATCCTGGTGGTCGTGATCCTGCTGCTTGCGGCGTTTACGGCCTGTCTCAGTTTCTCTCCGGACTTCATCACCTTCCTGACGGATATGGGCGCGAAGTATATCTATGTCTTCGTGTACATCGCGCCGCAGGAGCTGCTGCTGGTCTACCTGAACACGGCTCTGGTGGGCGCTCTGGTCATCTGCTTCCCGGTGGTGGCCTATGAGGTCTATGCCTTCTGCAGCCCGGGCCTCACGAAGCGCGAGCGCACGTTCTTCATCGGGTCGCTGCTGGCGGGAACGGTGTTTTTCGTGATCGGCGTCGCCTTCGCGCGCTATATCAGCCTTCCCTTCGTGCTGCGCTTTCTGATTCAGTTCACAGGCGAGGTCGATGTCGCGGCCTCCATCAGCATTCAGCAGTATATCGGATTCCTGCTGACAATCTTCGTCGTGTTCGGTCTGGTGTTTGAGCTTCCGGTGGTATCCGTGCTGCTGACGGGCCTGGGTCTGATCCGGGCGGAATGGCTCAAGAAGGGCCGGAAGGTCATGATCGTGATCATCTTCCTGGTGGCCGCCATCATCACGCCGCCCGATGT
>JAGAFT010000189.1 GCA_017627975.1 Oscillospiraceae bacterium | reverse complement strand
GCACAGGCGGGATATTACAGTATCCTTGACCAGTACGAGTCTCTGCATTTATACGGTTGAACCGCGTAGTACCGAACGGTACGCTACGTGGTGTGGGAGGACGGTCACTCAATTAATGGGTGACTTCCTACCCGATTATAGTGGGTTTTACACAGTGGGAGATGAGTCAGAAGCGTGTATCGGATCAGAAACGTACCCGACCTTCGGCGACGGCTTTCAGATGTGCTCCGTACGGACTCTTTCCGTAACGGCCGGCCGCCTCCAGCAGCTGGTCCCGGCTGATCCATTTGTTGTAGTAGGCGATCTCTTCCGGTGCCGAAATGGTGATGCCCTGCCGGTTCTCAATGGTCTCGACAAAATTGGACGCATCCAGAAGCGATTCAAATGTCCCCGTATCCAGCCAGGCAAAACCGCGGCCCAGAATCTGGACATCCAGCAGACCGTCCTGCAGGTACATCTCATTCAGTGTCGTGATCTCCAGCTCGCCTCTCGCACTTGGCTTGACCTGATTGGCCCGCCTGCTCACATCCCCGGGATAGAAGTAGAGCCCTGTCACGGCATAGTTGCTTTTCGGCTGTTGGGGTTTCTCCTCAATGCTTGTGGCCCTCCCGGTTTCATCAAAGGCCACCACCCCGAAGCGCTCCGGATCGGTCACGTAATACCCGAACACCGTTGCCCGGCCCTTTGTCTCGGCATCGTTTACCGCTTCCCACAGGATCCGGCTGAATCCGTTCCCGTAGAAGATGTTATCCCCCAGAATCATAGCGCCCGGCTCACCGCCCAGGAAGCTCTCTCCCAGGATAAACGCCTGAGCCAGACCGTCCGGGGAGGGCTGAACACAGTAGGAAAGCCGCATGCCGAACTGGCCGCCGTCGCCAAGGAGCGTTTCAAACCGCGGTGTGTCGTCCGGCGTCGAGATGATCAGCACATCCCGGATGCCTGCCAGCATCAGGGTGGACATGGGATAATAGATCATCGGTTTATCATAGACCGGAAGAAGCTGCTTTGATGTCACACGGGTCAGCGGGTAAAGCCGTGTACCGGAGCCCCCGGCGAGAATGATTCCTTTCATGCTGTTCCCTCTTTTTTGCATTTTTTCTTAGTATACCAGTTCTGCCAGGAGAAGACAAGCAGAGAATCATGTTCCCCAACCTCCTCAGAGCGTTCTTTTGCAGAGGCAGGTTCTCGCTTGCTTTTTCCGGCGCTTCCATGTATTATAAGAAAGATATTTTCCAAAGGAGGCAGACATCATGGCAGAGAAGAAATTTGCAGGGGTGAACGGGGCTGTGGAGACAGCGGAGGTGAATGCAGACTTCGAGCAGGCAAAGATATTTGACAAGCTCCGGGTCGGCGAGCTGGGCGTCTTTTTCCGTGACGGCCTGAAGACGAGATTCATCCCCTATGACTATATCGACCGGGCCTTTATCCGCGTTCAGGAAACCAGAGGCCGGATGTGCTGCGGACAGGCAAACTGGTATTATTATCGTGTCGTATTTGTTCACGAGGGCAAGGAGTTTGCCGACTATATGAGTGAGAAAGAAAAGGACATGGACGACGCCCTCGCGGCGATTGCGGCCCATGGCGTGACCACCGGGTTTGTAAAACCGGAAGCGACGGCCTGAGACGGAGGAAACAAGACATTGAAGCTGATTATCGCAAGCAACAACACCCACAAGCTGATTGAAATCAAAGCGATTCTGGGGGACCACTTCGGAGAAATCCTTTCCATGCGGGAAGCCGGAATTGAGCATGAGACCGTGGAGGATGGAGAGACCTTCCTGCAGAACGCGCTGAAGAAGGCGCGGGAGATTGCGGAGCTCTCCGGCTGCTGTGCCCTGGCGGACGACAGCGGGCTCTGTGTGGATGCCCTGGGCGGCGCCCCCGGGATTTATTCCGCGCGCTTCGCGGGCGTCCATGGGGACGACGAGGCGAACAACGACCTGCTGCTGGAAAAGCTTTCGGGCGCTACGGACCGGAGCGCGCATTATACCTGCGCCATGGCGCTGGTATACCCGGACGGCAGGGAACTTACTGCGGAAGGCTACCTTTACGGAGAGATCGGAACGGAGCGGAAGGGGACCAACGGCTTCGGCTATGATCCGCTGTTTATCCTGCCGGAGCGCGGCTGCACCACGGCGGAACTGTCCCCGGAGGAAAAGAACGCCATCAGCCATCGGGCCAATGCCCTGCATGAGCTGGTGAGAAAGCTGGAGGCAGACTGACATGCTCCAGTGGCAGCATCTCTTCTCTGCTGCGATTCTTCAGCGCGGACGGGAGTATTACAAAAAGAATAAGGTTCGCTCCCTGATCCAGGACGGAGACCTCTATTACGCCTCCGTGGAAGGTACAGAAGAGTACGAGGTGCAGATCCGGATTCAGGGAGACCGGGTTGAGTTCATGAGCTGCGAGTGCCCTTACGCCCAGGACGGAAGCCGCTGCAAGCACATGGCGGCGACATTGTATGAAATTGTGGCGAGGGAAGTTCCCGGCACGCGAAGCGAGAAGAAAACCTCCACGATGATGCCGGGACATGTGAGGATCGATCCTTTTACGGAAGCGGCGAATCCGGGAGAATACCGCTACTACATGCCGGAGCGCTTTACCCGGAACATCGAGATCTACGCCGATACCTACCGGAAAGCGCAGAAGCTGCTGGAGGACGGGACACTGCGCGACGTCGAAGTGCAGAACTGCTACAGCACGGATCGCGGGAGCAGCGGAAAGGTGCTGGTGGCCAGGGGCTATCTCAAAAGCGGCAACTATTATCCGGTACGCATCTCCATCTCCCGGGACAGAGTGACCGGGATGAACTGCCCGGTGTACGGGTGCAGAGGCTACTACAACAACTATGCGGGCAGAGAGAGCACGGAGATCTGCGAGCACTGTCTTGCCCTGCTGCTTCAGACCATCGAAGAGCTCAAAGACAAGAGCTATTGGGATGCCACCGACCAGCAGGCCAGGAAACTCCTGGACAGCTTCTGGAGCCGCTACCGGAATACCGCGGCTGCGGACTCTGCACAGGAGGAGACCGAAGAAGTCCGGAAGCCGGGACGCATGGTCCGGCTGGAACCGAGAATTGAAGACACGGACGCCGAGCTGATGCTGGGCTTTCGCATCGGGACAGATGAAAAGCTCTATGTCCTGCGAAATCCCGAGAGCCTGGTGGAAGCGGTTCAGAACGAAGGAGAGTTCCCGCTGGGAAGCAAGGGCGGACTGGACTTCTCTTCCGACACCTTCGGCGAAACGGACCGAAAGTGGTATGACCTGATCCGTCAGGCGGTTCTGGAGAAACAGCACCATGAGGAAGAGAGCTACGGCCGGCAGAAAAAACTGCAGGGAATCACCCTGTACGGTGCACTGCTGGACGACTTTTACGAACTGGCGCTGGGCGGCCGCGTCGAGCGGAAAACCGGCGGCGCAGGGAAGACCTGGCTCGAAGTCAGCGATGAAGCACCGAAAATGGAGCTGGAACTTCGCAAGGATGAGACCGAGGACGGAACCTTTCACGGCGTGATCCTGCGGGGACGGCTCCCGCGCGTTCTCGAAGGGGTGCATGCCCACTATTGCCTGGATGACGATCGGCTCAGCCGGATCAATGGGGAGCATTCCCGTGCCCTGGAGCCGCTGCTGGCAGCGGCAGATCACGGCTGGGTGGATATGCATGTCGGGAGAAACTTCCTTACCGACTTCTACTACCACATTGTGCCGGAACTGAGCGAGAGCGTGACACTATCGGAGCCGGACCGGGATGAGATTCTCCAGTACCTGCCGCCGGAAGTCAGCTTCCGTTTCTTCCTGGATGTCGAGGACGGGACGCCGGTCTGCAGAGCCACGGCGGATTACGGCGATCGGGCGAGCTTTGCCCTGACGGACTGGCAGACCCGGAAAATGACATCGACAGACTTCCGGGATCAGATTCGGGAGAGCACGGTGCTGCTCCGGGTGGAGGAGTTCTTCCCGGATCTCCTGGAAGACGGCAATCTCGCATGTGCTCCGGATGAGGACAGCGTTTATCGCGTCCTGACGGAGGGCGTGGAAGCCCTCTGGCGGATGGGCGAGGTGATGAGCACCGACCGCTTTGACGCTCTGACGGTCCGGAAGAGCATCCGTGTCCAGGTCGGGGTGTCCGTCGAGAGCGAGCTGATGGATCTGAAAATCTCCTCCGAGGATGTTTCCCTGGCGGAGCTGGCGGAGATTCTGAACAGCTATAAACTGAAGAAGAAATACCACCGGCTGAAGAATGGGGACTTCATCCGCATGGACGAGAGCATCGGGGAACTGGCGGCCCTCACGGACACGCTGCAGCTGAGCCGGAAAGACCTGCTGAGCGGAGATGTCAGCGTACCGTCCTATCGGGCGCTGTATCTCGAGCAGATGCTGGAAAATGCCCAGGAGATCTATACCACGAGGGACCGGCATTACCGCCGGCTCATCAAGGATTTCAACGCGGTCAAGGACTCGGACTATGAGGTTCCGGAGGAGCTGAGTCAGGTCCTGCGCGGTTATCAGGTGTACGGCTACAAGTGGCTGCGGACCCTGGCGGGCTGCGGCTTCGGCGGAATCCTCGCCGATGAGATGGGCCTCGGAAAAACCCTGCAGATCATCGCGGTGCTTCTGGCCGAAAAGCAGGAGGGCAGCATCGGTACTTCCCTGATCATCTGCCCGGCGTCCCTGGTATACAACTGGGCGGAGGAATTCAAGCGGTTTGCGCCGGAACTCACGGTCTGTCCGGTGGAAGGCAACCAGACCGAGCGCAGCGAAATCATCGAGCACAGCGGCAAATGGGATGTGCTCATCAGTTCCTATGACCATCTCAAGCGTGATGTGCAGGCCTATGAGGGGAAGCTGTTCCTCTATGAGGTGCTGGACGAAGCGCAGTTTATCAAGAACCAGTCCACCGCCTCGGCTAAGGCCGTGAAGGTCCTCCGGGCCAAACACCGCTTTGCCCTCACCGGAACGCCCATTGAAAACCGGCTCAGCGAGCTGTGGAGCATCTTCGACTTCCTGATGCCCGGCTTCCTGTACCGGTATGAGACCTTCCGCAAAGAGATGGAAAAGCCCATCGCGAAAGAGGGAAACGAAGAGGCTTCACTCCGCCTGAAACGGATGGTGTCGCCCTTCATCCTGCGCAGGCTGAAGACCGAGGTGCTGAAGGATCTTCCGGAGAAGGTGGAGGAGCCGCACATCGTCCGCTTCGGAGAGGAACAGCAGAAGCTCTACGACGCCCAGGTGCTGCGGATGAAGAATCTTCTGGAAAAGGAGAGCGACGAGAGCTTCCGCAAAAGCAAGATCCAGATCCTCGCCGAGCTTACGCGGATCCGCCAGATCTGCTGCGACCCGGCGCTGCTGTTTGAAAACTATGAGGGCGGCTCTGCCAAAATGGAAGCCTGTATGGATCTGGTTCACAGCGCCATGGAGGGAGAGCACCGGATCCTGCTGTTTTCACAGTTTACGAGTATGCTCGATCTTTTGAAGGAGCGTCTGGGACAGGAAGGAATCTCATACTACGAGATCACCGGGGCCACGCCGAAGAAGGAGCGGATGCGTCTTGTTTCGGAGTTCAACGACGGAAATGTGCCGCTGTTTCTCATCTCCCTGCGGGCAGGCGGAACCGGCCTGAACCTCACCGGCGCGGACATCGTGATTCACTATGACCCGTGGTGGAACGCCGCGGCACAGAACCAGGCGACGGACCGCGCCCACCGGATCGGCCAGCAGAAGCCGGTCACGGTGTTCAAGCTGATTGCAAAAGATTCAATCGAAGAGAAGATTCAGCAGCTCCAGGAGAAGAAGCTGAATCTGGCCGACGAGATCATCGGCGGTGAACAGGTCTCGTTCTCGTCGCTCACGAGAGAAGATCTTCTGGAGATGATCCAATAAGAAGAAAAGCTTATCCCCCGCCTCCGGCGGGGGATAACAAAAAGAAAAAGCAAGGTCCCCGCCGGAGGCGGGGACCTTTAAGCATTCAGATTTCGGTGATATGGTGCTTTTCGGCATAGCCGGTAAGGAAGAGCGTCAGCGCGCCGTCGCCGGTGACGTTGCAGGCGGTGCCGAAGCTGTCCTGCAGGGCGAAGATCGCGAGCATCAGCGCCGTGCCGGCATCGTCAAATCCCAGCACGCTGATGATGAGGCCCAGAGAGGCCATGACCGTGCCGCCCGGAACACCGGGAGCGCCGATGGCGAAGACCGCGAGCAGCGCGCAGAAGAGGATCATCGTTCCGACAGAGGGAAGCTGACCGTAGAGCATTTTGGAGATGGTCATGCAGAAGAAGACTTCGGTGAGAACAGAGCCGCAGAGGTGAATGTTGGCGAAGAGCGGAATGCCGAAGTCCACCATGTCACGGCGAAGCACCTTGCTCTTGCGGGCGCCTTCCAGTGCAACCGAGAGCGTTGCCGCGCTGGACATGGTGCCGACGGCGGTGAGATAGGCGGGACCGTAATGACGGAGCACTTCCCAGGGCTTTCTGCCGGAATAGGCCCCGGCGATCAGGTACAGCACCGCAAGCCAGATGTAGTGGCCGAGCATGACGATCAGGATGATCTCGACAAAGGCGGGAAGCTGATGGGTGATCATGCCCTCATAGCTGAGATTGCAGAAGGTGGAGCAGATGTAAATGGGAAGAATGGGGATGATGACGCGCTCCACGATTTTCAGTACGATGTTCTGAAATTCCTCCAGCAGACTGCAGGTGACTTTGCTTTTGGTCCAGACCGCCGCGAGGCCGATCAGCAGCGCAAAGGCCAGCGCGCTCATGACAGACATGATCTGCGGGATGTTGAGCTGGAAGATAACCGGGGGCAGATCGCGAAGCCCTTCTATATCCGTCACGATGGAGAGATGCGGAATCAGCGCATAGCCGGCGGCGGTGCTCATGAGCGCTGCGCAGATGGAACTGACATAGGCGAGCACGACGGCCACACCCAGCATACGGGAAGCATTGCTGCCCATGCGGGTAATGGACGGGGCAATGAAGCCAATGACGATCAGCGGAACACAGAACATAATGAGCTGGCCGAGAATGTACTGAATGGAGACAACGACCTTCATCGCAACCTCACCGAAAACCTGGCCGAGCAGAATGCCGATGGCCAGAGCAATGAGCAGGCGGAAGGGAAGACTGGTAAAGAACTTTTTCATGATTTCCTCCTGTGCGGTAAAAAAGACATCTGCTTCGGATGAACGCAGATGCTTTTCATTTCAGCGGTATTATAATGAGAAAAATGCAGACTGTCAACCTTAAAACAAGAAAATAGGCAGATAAAGTCAGACTGAACTCCGCTCAGCCTGATGCCGGATCGGAATCCGGTTTCAGAAGCCCGGCCTGCAGGCTGACGGAGATGCTGAGTTTCTTCCGGCCTGCACGGTCAAAGTCGACCGTGAGGATATCGCCGGAAATCTCATATACCGTGCCGGAACCGAAGCTTTTATGGAAAAGCCGGGAGCCGACATCGATCTGGGACAGAAAGCGGGCGGGATCCACGGCCTTCTTTGGAACCGGAGTTGGCCGGCGGATCGGAAGCGGCAGGCGAAGAAAGCCGAAAAGCTTCCGGCGGTCAGAACCGGAGAGCGGCAGGGCTTTGGCGATCTCGCGGGGAAAGCTCGCTCCATCCTGAGGGAGAAAGATGCAGAGCTCATCCCGTGCCCGGGTCATGCCGACATAGAAGAGCCTGCGCTCCTCCTCATAGACGCGGATCTCGTCGTCTGAGTTTGCGCGAGCGGCCGGAAGAGAGGGCAAGATCCCGTCCAGCATGTCCAGCAGCACCACCCGCTCATACTCCAGCCCCTTGCTGGAATGGATGGTGGAGAGAACCGGACCGCTGAGGTTCTCATGACTTGAGATAACACCACGGAGCCGGTCCAGCTTCTCCAGCAGTGCGGCGGCAGAGGGGAGACCCTGGGAGAGCATCTGGAGAATGAAATACTTCCCGCTGTCCATCCCGCGGTATTCCACGTATTTTCCGTATCGCAGATCGTCCCAGATCCGGCGGATTGCCTGGCCGGCGGAGTCGGAGGGAAGCCGGCGGAGCCCCTGGAGAATGCGTCCGACGGAATCCCGGGACGATTCCTTCAGGTCGGGGCAGGAAAGCAGCACCTCGAAGAGATTCTTTCCGCGGCCCGCTCCCAGACGAACCGCCTGACGGGCGGCGCTGCCGCTGATGCCGGCGCCGAACTTGAAGTACAGCCGGAGAAAGAGCTCTGCATTGTCTGGGGCGGAGGCAAAGCAGATGGTGTCCGTGATGTCGCGGACAATGCGATGCGTGAAAAAACTGTCTTCATAGTTCCGGCAGCGATACGGAATTTCGGTCTGCTCAAAGCGGTCGATCAGCGGGAGCACGATGTCATTGTTCCGGAAGAGAATCGCGGTCTCGTTGCCCCAGGCCTCCCGTTGGGAGAAGATATACTCATACTGCGCCTTCCGGTCCGCCACTGGGATCATCCGGACCGGAAGGCCGCTCTCCCGGGTGGCCCGCATGGATTTCGGGTGCCGGAAGCGGTTCTTCATGACAAAACCGTTTGCGGCGTCGACAATCTCCGGGGTGGAGCGATAGTTCTCTTCGATCAGAAGCAGTCTGCCCCCCGGATGATCGCCGGAAAAGGACATCAGCGCTTCCGGAAAAGCGGCGCGGAACGCGTAGATGCTCTGGTCCTCATCCCCGACCAAGAAAAGGTTTTCATACCTGGAGGCGAGCAGGCGGATGATCTCATGCTGGACTTTGGAGGTGTCCTGGGCCTCATCCACACAGAGGTAGCGATACTGCTCCTGAAAGCTGTCCAGAACATCCGGAAAGCGGCGCAGGAGCGTAAGGGCGTAGACCATCTGGTCGTCATAGTCCATCAGGCGCAGGCGGCGAAGCTCCGCCTGGTAGCGGCGGTAGAGCTCCGGCAGATTGGGAACGGACCACTTGCGCGCTTCAATCTCCGCCTCCGTGAGCATCATGTTTTTGATGAAGGTGATGGCGGTGCCGACTTCGCGGAGCGTGGTCTCTTCGGTGTATTCATCGTTGACAGCCTGATAAAGCTCGCTCAGAATCCGGCTGCGTTCTCCGCCTTCCCCGAGAAGGGAAAAGGGCTCGCGGCCAAGGCGGGCGGCGGAGTAGGTGACGAGCTTGGAAGAGACGCCGTTGATGGTACGAAACTGCAGCCGGCCGGCCAGTTCTTCCCCGAAGAGAGAGGCAAAACGGCTTCGCATGTCTCTGGCGGCGGCCCGGGTATAGGTCATGGTGAGGATCTGTCGCGGGTCGATGCCGCGGCAGAGCACCATATATCCCAGACGGATCACCAGCACCGTGGTCTTGCCGCTGCCGGGGGTGGCGAGGAGGAGCACCGGCCCCTCCACCGAAAGAACGGCTTCGCGCTGCTGGGAATTCAGGTGCAGGAGATATCGGTTTTCAAACTCGGAAAAATCCATAAGACCTCAAAGAAACCCTCCCGCCTCTCGGCGGGAGGGTTTCGAAAAAACAGAATCACAGAAGGGAAGATCAGAACTCGAGGTTCTTCTCGGTCTCCTTGCTGAAGACATGGACGACATTGCCCTGGAACGCGAAGTGCAGGGTATCGCCGATGGAGAAGTTGCCCTTCATGTCGATGGTCGGGACGATGATGATGACATCGCGGCCCTCGGCGGAGACATGCAGATGCACACTGGAGCCCATCATTTCGGAGACGTCGACCTTCGCGGTGACACCCTTGTCAGCGAGGTCGGTATGCTCGGGACGAACACCGAGGATGACATCCTGGGTCTGGACGTTGTTCTTCAGGAGGCGGGCTTCCTTCTCGGCGGAGAGCTCGACCTTGTAATCGGCCAGCTGTGCGAAGTACTTGTCGCCTTCGCGGATGAGCTTGGCATCGAACATGTTCATGACGGGCATGCCGATGAAGCCGGCGACAAAGAGGTTGGCCGGATGATCGAAGACTTCCTGAGGCGTGCCGATCTGCTGGATGTAGCCGTCACGCATGATGACGATACGGTCGCCGAGGGTCATGGCTTCGGTCTGGTCATGGGTAACATAAATGAAGGTGGTGTTGATACGCTCACGGAGCTTGATGATCTCAGCACGCATCTCGTTACGCAGCTTGGCGTCGAGGTTGGAGAGCGGCTCGTCCATCAGCATGACCTTCGGGTCACGGACGATGGCACGGCCGATGGCGACACGCTGTCTCTGACCACCGGACAGAGCCTTGGGCTTACGCTCGAGGTACTGGGTGATGTCAAGGATTTCAGCGGCTTCACGGACCTTCTTGTCAATGACATCCTTCGGCTCCTTGCGAAGCTTCAGGGAGAAGGCCATGTTGTCGTACACGGTCATGTGGGGGTACAGAGCGTAGTTCTGGAAGACCATGGCGATGTCGCGGTCTTTCGGTGCGACGTCGTTCACGAGCTTGCCGTCAATGATCAGCTCACCGCTGCTGATCTCTTCAAGGCCGGCGACCATACGAAGCGTGGTGGACTTGCCGCAGCCGGAAGGTCCGACCAGAACGATGAATTCCTTGTCGGCGATGTCCAGGTTGAATTCCTGAACGGCGACGACGCCTTCATCCGTGATCTGGAGATTGGCTTTCTTCTTCTCCGGTTCGTCTGCTTTCTTTTTCTTTTTCTTCTGCTCGCCGCTTACGAAGGGGTAGACTTTCTTGATGTTTTTCAGCTGAACAGTTGCCATGCTTCCGACTCCGGACATCCGGCCTCCGCCAGAGATGTCCTCGCGACCGCCCGCGAAGGAGCACGCCGCATTACGACAGGTCTCCACACTGCCGCACCCCGAGCCTGGGGATGAACACTTCCTCCTTATTAAAGCTGTATGCAACTTAGAAATGGAGAGCCGCATACGCAGTCAGAATAACGGGCATAAAAACCCGCTGATTATTATAGCGGAAAGCGGAACGCTTGGCAAGTAAAATTTCCGGGCGCTTTTTTATGAAAGATGCACAAAGAAGGAATTGGGCAGCGGGATGAAAAAGCGCTTGCAAAACGGCCGCAGATAAGATAGAATAGGCAAGACAATACAGTCCCACAGAATGATTCAACTATTCGGAGGTTTTTTTATGATCACAGCAGGCGATTTCAGAAACGGCGTAACATTTGAGATGGACGGCCAGGTTATGCAGGTCGTGGAGTTC
>JAGAFT010000188.1 GCA_017627975.1 Oscillospiraceae bacterium | reverse complement strand
TGCCGGACGGCCTCGCCGCCGCGGTGCCGCTGGCCGAACGGCTGCGTGCACTCGGGCTCTCGATGCGCCGATTCAAAACCGGCACGCCGCCGAGGGTGCTCCGCCGGACAGTAGATTTTTCCAAAATGGAACTCCAGCCCGGAGACGCAGAACCGGAGCCGTTTTCGTTTTCCACCGAAACAGTTCCCGAGAACCGTGCGGTCTGCTATCTGACCTGGACGAGTGCCGAGACCCATGAAATTATCCGTCGGAATCTGGACCGCAGCCCGATCTACGCAGGGGTCATCGAGGGCGTCGGACCGCGCTACTGCCCCAGCATTGAGACAAAGATCATGACCTTCCCGGATAAGCCGCGTCACCAGCTCTTCATCGAGCCGATGGGCCTGAACACCGAGGAACTCTATATCCAGGGCTTTTCCTCTTCCATGCCGGAGGAAGTTCAGCTGCAGATGCTGCACACCGTACCGGGACTGGAACATGCGGAGATGACCCGCCCGGCTTATGCCATCGAGTATGACTGTGTCGATCCGACGGAGCTTCGCCCGACACTGGAATCGAAGAAAATTCCGGGCCTTTTCGGAGCGGGACAGTTTAACGGCTCCTCCGGTTATGAGGAAGCGGCGGTACAGGGGTTTGTTGCCGGGGTAAACGCGGCACGGAAGCTGAAGGGGGAGAGCCCCTTTATCCTGCACCGCGAGGACGGCTATATCGGGACCCTGATTGACGATCTGGTGACCAAGGGCACCAACGAACCTTACCGCATGATGACCTCGCGCAGTGAGTACCGCCTGCTCCACCGACAGGACAACGCGGACGAGCGCCTGAGCCCCATCGGGCATGCCATAGGCCTCGTGTCGGACGAGACACTTGCCGCGGTGAAAGCAAAGTACGCCGCAGTTGAGAAGGAACTAGACCGCCTGGAGCATGCATACCTTGCACCCTCGGAAGAGCTGGACGCGATGCTCTTGCACCGCGGCACGGCTGAAATCCGAAACGGCTGCTCCCTCGCGGATCTGTTGCGCCGGCCGCAGCTGAACTATGCGGATCTGGAACCCTTTGACCCGGAGCGCCCGTCACTGGCGAGGGCGGTTGTCGCACAGGTGGAGATCCGGATGAAGTATGACGGATATATCCGGCGGCAGCTGAAACAGGTGGAAGAAGCCCGCCGCATGGAGAACAGACCGCTGCCGGCGGATCTGGACTATGACGCCATTGTCGGGCTGCGCCTCGAAGCCAGGGAGAAGCTGAAGAAGATCCGCCCGGAGAACTTCGGCCGGGCTTCGCGAATCTCGGGTGTGTCGCCGGCGGATATCGCGGTTCTAATGATCTACACCGAGACACAGCACCGTACCCGGCCTGCCCAGACGGGAGGCGCGGACGCGGTGAACAAAGAGGTCCCGCCATGCTGAATACAGAGAAACTCTGCACGGACCTGCAGGAGCGCTTTCCGCAGTGGGCCGGATGGATCGGACGCCTTGAAGTGGAAGAAGCCGCCTGCGACGCCCCGACGGACAATGACGGCCGGCGGGTGCTGTATAACAGCCGCCTGATGTCCTACTGTACGGAAGAGGTTCAGCGCTTTTATATCGCGCAGCAGCTTCTGCATCTGCGGCTGAACCACTATGACCGCGGCCGCGGCCGGGACCGGCTTGTCTGGCGCAGAGCCGCCGACGCGGTGGTCAACCGCATGCTGCGGGAGGAGGGCTTCCAGCTCCCGATGAATGCCACACTTCTGGCCGACGACACCGAGCGCAGCGCAGAAGAGTATTACGACATCATTCTGGCCGGACTCCGGGAAATCGGAGACCCGGACCCGACGCCGGAGCTGAATCCGGACGACCCGCGGAACAAGCCCCAGCCGAAGCAGAAGCCCAAGCCCGGGAAAAGCACGGAGGGCGCGGCCCGCGAGATCGAAGATCCCGGCCTTGCCGCCGCGGTCCACGGCCTTTCGGGCCTGCTGGAGCCAAGCTTCCAGCTGGATTTCGACTGGTTCCCGGGCGATACGATCCGGGACGGCATGCTGCCCTATCAGTTCCGGCCCTATCCGGTGGCACATGCCGAGATCCTGCTGGACACCAGCGCGTCGGTGGACACCGAGCTGCTGCGGGCGTTTGTCAAGGGCGTCAAGGCCCTGATGCAGGAAGACGCCGTGATCCGGGTCGGATGCTTTGACACGCGGTTCTATGGCTTCCGGGAGATTCATTCCGAGGCCGATATCGACGCACTGGAACTGCGCGGCGCCGGCGGAACCAACTTCACCGTGGCGGTAAATGCCTTCACCGGAGACGCGGAAAACCAGATTATTTTTACAGACGGCTATGCCGAGATGCCCGAGCAGCGCTGCGACGCGCTGTGGGTGGTCTACGGCACGACACCCATACATCCCAAAGGCGGCCGCGTGATCTACGCCAAGCCCCCAGCAGAGAAGGAGAAACATGAAATCGATTTTCTTATCACCTGAGCAGGTTTTTGACCAGCCCCTGCCGCTTTTCGAGAAGGTCGGCACCGCCGCGCCCGCCTCGGATCTCGCGCTCCTGACCGTGCCGGATGACGGCTTCGTGTACGAGGCCGGCGGCGGAATGAATTATTATCTCGGCGGGGATGCCTGTGCGGACCGCTTCGGACGCCGGAACCCCTGCACCGCCTGCGCGCTTCGCCCCGCACTCCTGCTGGAGCCGGGCGAAGAGGCTCTGCTGCAGCATGAGCGGAAGGACGGAACGGTCACCACGGTGGACTACGGTCTGTATCCCACGACGATCCTGGACCGGAGCCTGCGCGACATGGCGGAGAAGCAGCTTGCGGAACGGTCCTTGCGCGACACGGGACGTCATATCACCATCCGCGGGACCCAGCAGCCGGTTTATCGCCTCGGGGCGAAGCAGATGATTGTCCTGACCCTGGAGCAGGGCGGGGCGAACGGCTATATTCAGCTCTCCGACGGCACCATCGTCTCGGAAGGCGACCGGGTCTTTCTGGAGCTGCGCCCGGTGCGCTGGCTGTACGATGCGGAGAATCGCCTGCTCATCAGCTGCATGGCGCTCTTCGGCGGCTGGAGCCGGGAAGACGGTGCGGCGTACCTGAACGGAGCGTTCCTCGCCGAACTTGCGCCGGAAGCGGAGGACGAGCTGCCGGAGGACGGGGCCTTCCGTTTTGTCAAACATGACGAGCTCAGCCTGATCCGGGCCTATGTCGAGGCGGATATCCCGGTGTTTATCCACGGCCTCTCCGGAGACGGCAAATCCGACCGCGTCCGCGAGATCGACCCGCAGGCGCTGGATATCGAACTGGTGAACGAGACCCCCGAGACCATCAACGGCCGCGCGGTCTACAACGAGGCCAAGGATGAAATTGTGGACATCAAACCAGCCTGGCTGGTGCGCCTGGAGCGCCTCTGTAAAAACGGCGAGCCGCATATCCTGTTCTTCGATGAGCTGACCAACGCCACCAAGCAGACCCAGTCGGTCATTTTCAAGATCGTTCTGGAGCGCTTTGTGAACAACCGCTGGCCCTTGCCGCAGAGCGCGCGGATTGTGGCCGCCGGCAATGACCGCAGCGAGTCGAGCGCGTCGCATGACCTGGCGGAACCGCTTTTCGGCCGCTTTGCCCATGTGTATATCCGTACCACGGTGGAAAACTGGATGCCCTGGGCGGTCCGCACCCGGATTAACCCCTATATTCTGGAATTCCTCGCGAACAATGACCTCTATCTCCGTACGCCCTATACCGGAACCGAGCCCCATGCCGACCCGAGACGCTGGGAGATGGCCTCCCGCGCGCTGGATGCGTCCGGCAATGACTTCGCCCTGCTGGAACCGATTGTAGGGCGGGACACATCGGAAGCCTTTGTAAAGTTTTTCCGCGCCCAGCAGCAGCTTGCAGCGCTCGGCCATTACACGGACGAGGAGCTGCGCCGCTTCTCGGTGGCACGGAAATACCAGCTTGCCCAACAGTGCCTCTATCTCGCGACGGCCAGAGAGAAGGAAGCGCTGGAGCTGGTCCGGCGCCTCGGGCCAGAGTACGAGGCATGGTTCGTGTACATGACGGAGAGGAAAAAGAGCTATGGCCTGCCGGCTCACGTTTGAACAAGCCCATCGCTTTCTGGTCCGGCACCCGGAAGCGGTGCTGCTGGATGTGCGGGAAGAGGCAGAATACATCACGGGACATGCCCGGGATGCGCAGCTGCTTCCGGTAGACGAACTGACGGAAGAAAGCGCAGACCTGGTGGTCGGGGATAAAACGACGCCGGTGCTGGTCTACTGCCGGACCGGACGGCGCAGCCGGGAAGCCGCGCAGAAGCTGGAGACGATTGGATACAAGGAGGTCTACGACATGGGCGGTCTTGTCGGCTGGCCGTACGGCCTCGAATAAGCTGTGGGTTTACATTTTTTTAATGAAAATTCCGGACAGTGGATTATAATATTGTACAGAAGTAATACACGAGAAGGAGGAGACAGCAATGAGCAAACGCGCCCTTGTGGTGGAAGACGATGCCAATATTGCCGAGCTGCTGCGGCTCTATCTGTCCAAAGACGGTTTTGATGTCATGATCGCTTCGGATGGGAACAAGGCAGAAGCGGATTTTGACCTGTTCCAGCCCGATGTCGTGATGCTGGATATCATGCTGCCCGGCAAGGATGGCTGGGAGGTCTGCAGGAGCATTCGGAAAAAGTCCACAACACCCATCATCATGCTGACAGCCAAAGGCGAAACAAACGACAAGGTCACCGGCCTTGAGATGGGGGCGGATGACTATGTGACCAAGCCCTTTGAAGTGAAGGAACTGCTGGCCCGTGTCCACGCGGTGATGCGCAGAACGGACCATGTCGGCCCTGTGGACAAGAAGCTGAGCTTTGACAAGCTGGTAATCAACCTGGACTCCTATGAGCTGGTGGTCGACGGAAAGAAGATCGATACGCCCCCGAAGGAGATGGAGCTTCTGTATCACCTTGCCTCATCCCCGAACCGGGTCTTTACCCGCAACCAGCTTCTGGATGAGGTCTGGGGGTTTGACTATTTTGGAGATTCGCGTACGGTCGACGTTCACATCAAGCGCCTGAGAGAAAAGCTGGAGGGTGTGTCGGACCAGTGGAATCTGAAAACCGTCTGGGGAGTCGGATACAAGTTCGAGGTTGCCGAATAGACGGTTTTGCCAGATGGCCTGAGGCAAGGAACGCCGCGGTTTTCTGCAGGGAATCGAAGCATATTGAAACGCCCAGGGCATGATTGCCCTGGGCAAACTGCTTCTTATGGGGGATGATCCAAACTCTTCGGGCACAGAAGAGCGGCATAGAGATCTGAGAATATGCAATGCATCCCATTTTTTACAGTTTTTTGATAATTTGGGGCTTCGGCTGTGATATCTTTACGTTTCGTACAAATAACATATAAGCGTTGCTATGCTTCTGAAGAATGGGGAATGATCGTTGATTAAAACCATGCTGGGCAGCGTGCGGGAGTTTAAAAAACCCACCATCCTGACACTGCTGCTGATCATCGGGGAGGTCTTCATTGAAGTCCTGATCCCGTTTTATACCGCGGAGCTGGTCAACCGCATCAAGGCCGGGGTGGAGATGCAGTCGGTTGTTCGGCTCGGCCTGGTGCTGGTGATGATGGCGCTGCTGTCGCTGGCCTGCGGCTCGGCGGCGGGCTTTGCCGGCGCGAGGGCCTCGGCGGGCTTTGCCCGGAACCTGCGGAGGGATATCTTTGAAAGAATCCAGCACTTCTCTTTTGAGAACATCGACCGGTTTTCGGCTCCGTCTCTCGTTACCCGGATGACCACGGACATCGGCTATGTCCAGATGGCCTTCATGATGACGATCCGTGCGGCGGTGCGCGCTCCGCTGATGCTGGTCTTCGCGGTGGTGATGGCGTTCCTGATGGGCGGAAGCCTCGCAATGACCTTCGTTGTCGTGATTCCGGTGCTGCTCTTCGGCCTTATCATGATTGCGAGAAAGGCAATGCCGGCCTTCCGTGCCGTATTCAAGAAGTACGACCGGATGAATGAATCCATCGAGGAAAACGTCCGGGCCATGCGTGTGGTCAAGGGCTTTGCCAGGGAAGACTATGAGAAGGAAAAGTTCTCCAAAGCTTCCGACAACATCCGGCGTGACTTCACCTATGCCGAGCGCGTCGTGGCGCTGAACAGCCCGCTGATGCAGTTCTGCCTGTACTTCAACATGATTTTTGTGCTGTTCGTCGGCGCCAAACTCATCATCACCAATCAGGGGACCACCATCGATGTCGGACAGATCGCGGCGATGCTGACCTACGGCTTCCAGATTCTGATGAGCCTGATGATGATTTCCATGATCTACGTCATGCTCACCATGTCCATCGAGTCCATGCGGCGCATCACCGAGGTTCTGCAGACCGAGTCGTCGCTGAAGAACCCGGAAAAGCCCGTGACCGAGATTCCGGACGGATCCGTCGAGTTTGACCATGTCTCCTTCAAGTACGCTGCGGACGCGGAGAAAAACACCCTGGATGATATCTGCCTCAAAATCCCGTCCGGGGCGACGGTGGGCATTCTGGGCGGAACCGGTACCGGAAAATCCACCCTGATCCAGCTGATCCCGCGGCTCTACGATGTGACGGAGGGCTGTGTCCGCGTCGGCGGCCGGGACGTGCGGGAGTACGACCTGGAGAGCCTGCGCGACGCGGTGGCCGTTGTGCTGCAGAAGAACATGCTCTTCTCCGGAACCATCCTGGAAAACCTGCGCTGGGGTGATCCGAACGCAACAGACAAGGAAGTCGCCGAAGCCTGCCGGCTTGCACAGGCGGAAGAATTCATCGAGAGCTTCCCGGAGGGCTATTACACTCACATCGAGCAGGGCGGTACCAATGTCTCCGGAGGCCAGCGCCAGCGCCTCTGCATTGCCAGAGCCCTGCTGAAGAAGCCGAAGATCCTGATCCTGGACGATTCCACCAGCGCGGTGGATACCCACACCGACGCGCTCATCCGGGCGGGATTCCGCAGCTTCATCCCCGAGACCACGAAGATCATCATCGCCCAGCGCGTGGCGTCGGTAGAGGACGCGGACCTGATTCTGGTCCTTGACAACGGAAAAATCTCCGCGGCCGGAACGCATGAAAACCTGCTGCTCGAGAGCGAGATTTACCGTGAGATCCATGAGCAGCAGACGAGGGGAGGTGCGCAGGATGAATAAGCGCGGACCCAATGCCATGCTGCGCCAGAACTTCTCTTCTCTCGGAAGAGTGGTTCGGAAGCTTTTCCGCTACTACCCGCGTCTTGCCCCGCTGGCGGTGGTGCTGGTGCTGTTCTCCTCGGCGGTCTCGTCGATTCCCTCGCTTTTTGTTCAGAACGTGCTTTCGGTGATCGAGAAGTGGTACAAGACCGGCGACTGGGCGGCGGCAAAACCGGAAGTGCTTCACTATCTGACGATTCTCGGGGTGCTCTACGTGCTGTCGCTGATCTCGCTGGTGTGCTATACCCAGATCATGGCGTATATGACACAGGGCTTCCTCGACAAGCTGCGCCGTGAAATGTTCGACGGAATGCAGGATCTTCCGATCTCCTACTTTGACACTCATAAGCACGGGGACATCATGTCCCACTATACCAACGACATTGACACGCTTCGTCAGCTCGTCTCGCAGGCTCTGCCGACCCTGATTCAGTCCGGCGCGATTGTGCTGGTGGTGTTTGCCATCATGCTCTACTTCAGCGTCTGGCTGACGCTGGTCCTGGTTTTGGGAATTGTCGCCATGTTCTTTGTGACCAAGGTCGTGGGCGGCGGCAGTGCCAAGTACTTTATGCAGCAGCAGAAAGCCACCGGCGCTATGGAGGGCTTTGCCCAGGAGATGATGAATGGCCAGAAAGTCATCAAAGTCTTTAACCATGAGCAGGCAAGCATCCGCGACTTCGACCGGGTCAACGACGAGCTCTACGAAGTCAGCCGCCGGGCGCACAGCTATGCCAGTATCCTGGGCCCCATTATGGGCAACATCGGCAACATCCTCTATGTGGTGTTGGCGCTGGTGGGCGGTGTGTTCCTGCTGACGGGACTGAAGAACGTGAGCCTCTCGGGCATGCCCTTCAGCATCTCGATTCTTGTTCCGTTCCTGAACATGGCCAGACAATTTACCGGAAACGTAAACAACCTCTCCCAGCAGTTTAACGCCATTGTCATGGCAGGAGCGGGGGCGGCCCGTGTCTTTGCCCTGATTGATGAAAAGCCGGAGGCGGACGACGGATACGTGACCCTCGTGAACGTGAAGGAAAACGAGGCCGGCGAGCTGGTGGAGACCGCGGAACGGACGGGACGCTGGGGCTGGCGTCATCCTCACACCGACGGAACGCTGACCATCGCGCCGCTGCGCGGAGATGTGCGGATGGTGAATGTGGACTTTGCCTATGTAGAGGGCAAGGATGTACTTCACGATGTCTCGGTGTATGCCGAACCCGGACAGAAGGTTGCCTTTGTCGGCGCGACAGGAGCGGGGAAAACCACGATTACCAACCTCATCAACCGTTTCTATGACATCGACGACGGAAAGATCCGATACGACGGCATCAACGTCAATAAGATCCGCAAAAAGGACCTGCGCCGGTCCCTCGGCCTGGTGCTGCAGGATACCAATCTCTTCACCGGAACCGTACTGGAGAACATCCGCTACGGACGGCTCGACGCCACGGAAGAAGAGTGCCGGGCAGCGGCAAAGCTCGCCGGCGCGGACGACTTCATCACGCGTCTGCCGCAGGGCTATGAGACGGTGCTCCACAACAATGGGGCGAATCTCTCCCAGGGCCAGAGACAGCTGATCGCCATTGCCCGGGCCGCTGTCGCGGATCCGCCGGTGATGATCCTTGACGAGGCGACATCTTCCATCGATACGCGTACCGAGGCCATCGTACAGCGCGGCATGGACAAGCTGATGGAGGGGCGGACCGTTTTTGTCATCGCTCACAGACTGTCGACCGTCATGAACTCCGACGTTATCATGGTCTTGGACCACGGCCGGATCATCGAGCGCGGCAGCCACGAGAAGCTCATCGCCGAGAAGGGGACCTACTACAAGCTCTATACCGGTGCGTTCGAGCTGGAATAATCCAGCGGCTCACGCCAAAAACAATCCACCCGAAAGGGTGGATTTTCTATTGGTTTTTTGCGGAAGATTATGTTGCAATCACCGTGTGAATCGTGTAAAATGTTTAAAGCACTTTTCATTTTGCGAATCAAAATGACAGGAGGAAACCATGGAAAAGAAAAAGCTTTATGACCTCGTGGGGATTGCCTGCGGCCTCATTCTGCTGCTTGTCCTGATCATCAGCCATGTTCAGGCCAACAACAGCCAGAAGCTGGACCTTCCCAGCGATGCCCAGACACTTACCGCGTCGGCCGACGGCAAGGTCGGACCGGTTGAGGTCGAGGTAATTACAAGCCCGAGTCAGATCTTCAAGGTCCGGGTTACCAATCACACCGAGACAGACGGCATCGGGACGAATGCGGTCGATGCGCTGCCCAATGCGATTGTGGAGGCCCAGAGCCTTGCGGTCGACTCGGTCAGCGGCGCAACGGTGACATCCGATGCCATCAAGAATGCGGTCGCCAACGCCATGACGGCCGGCGGCATTGACCCGGCGGCCTTCGGCTATGAAGCGCCGGCGGCGGAAGAAGCGGCCCCCGCAGCGGAG
>JAGAFT010000187.1 GCA_017627975.1 Oscillospiraceae bacterium | reverse complement strand
TCAAACCAAGCAGTACTACCAGCCGCCACAGAAAGTCGCCTGAACGTTTTAACTCATTGCCATAAATTGTGGCTCTGTCAGGCAGGGCTTGGTTTTTGCGGCTTTTTCCAGGAGCTCACCGGCTCATTTTTCGCATTAACCTTCCCCTTGGAATAAGTTACTGTCTCCATCTCACATTTCCCCTGCCGTCTCAGCCGTTCGCGGTCCGCTCTCTGTCAACCGCCGCGTACTTCGCGATTCTTGCCAGCAGCTCGTCGTTTTTCTGATACCCAAAGGTTTCCGCATCCAACGCGTCGCGAACCGTATGACAGACATCGACATACCGCCGCGTGGTACTGCGCAGTCTGGAACACATCTGCATCAGCAGCAGCATTCCGCTCTCGGGATTCTGCTCAAAAAAGCCGGAGGCGTCCTCTTCTGTAAAGGCTTCCAGCTCTGTTTCCTCTTCCAGAACAACCGCCGTGGCAGACCGCGGAACGCGGTCCAGCAGGCCCATTTCACCGAAAATCTGGTTCTCCAGAAGCTCTGCCAGTTTTACCTCGTCAGAACTGCCGTAGTCCAGAAACAGGCCGACTTTGCCGCGAAGGACGCGGTACATGAAGACGCTCTCATCGCCCTGTCGGAAAACGATCTCGTTCAGGCGGTATTGCTTGCTCTCTTTCAAGGTGAATCCCTTCCCTTTCCCATTCATTTGCATCAAGAGTTCTTTTCAACTGTCCGTTTTTGTGCTATATTGATATCAGATAACGTGAAATAAACCTGTAACAGTCAGAGGTTTTCTCATGAGAATATCTTTTGATCTTGATGATGTGCTGTTTGTCTCACCGAAACGGTACGAAACCGAGCCGGCCCCGCACTTTCCCTTTAATCTTCTTTTCAAGGACCGTCTGCGGAAAGGCACCGTAAAGCTGATTCACGAACTTCAGCAAAGAGGTTTTGAAGTCTGGGTCTATACCTCGTCCTTTCGCTCGGAGCAGTATATCCGCACCCTTTTCCAGCGATACGGCGTCAAAATCGACCAGATCGTAAACGGTCAGCGCCATGAGAAAGAAGTCCAGCGCGGAAGAAAAACCCGTCTGCCCCAGAAAATGCCGAACTTCTATCACATCTCCCTGCATGTTGACGACGAAAAATCCATTGAAAAGAGCGGCCGGATGTACGGGTTCCGGACCTTTCGGGTATTTGAGCCGGACAGCGGCTGGGCCAAAAAAGTTCTGGATGAAGCCCTTCGGGTTCGCAGAATCGAAGAGAAGAACGATGAAGACCGTGATCAATGACATCATATCATAAGACGTTGGCCAAGGCAAGCATGCAGTGTGCTTCTTGCAGCGCGTTCCCTTTGTCCGGGCTGTGACCGGAGTGTGACAAAACATGTGATACAATCCGGTTATAGGATATACAAAGGATATACAAAACAGACCGAATCAACAACCTGCAAGCTTTTTACACACAGAAAGGATTGAAGATTATGAAAAAAATAATTTGCATTCTCCTTGCGCTTCTGCTTCTGGCTGGCCTGAGCTGCACCGCTTTTGCCGCCCAGGAGGGCATCCAGCCGGGCGACACCATGCCGGATTTCACCGTGGCTCTTTCCGATGGGACCAGCGCCACGCTCTCCGAGCTTCTGAAGGAAAATGACCTCGTTGTCCTGAATGTTTTTGCCACCTGGTGCGGTCCCTGCAAGCTGGAGTTTCCCGAGATGGAAAAAACCTATCAGGCCCACCGCGACCGGATGGTGATCCTCTCGGTATCCGGTGACCCGGCGGATACGCGGGAGATGATCGCGGCCTATAAGGAAGAGAACGCATTGAGCTTTCCGATGGGCATGGCCGGCGACGCACTGGACTTCCTGAACGTCACCGCATTCCCGACCACCGTGTTTATTGACCGTGACGGAAAGGTCGGCTTCTACAAGGTCGGCTCCTTTGTGCAGGAGGGTGATTTTGAGGCCAAGGTGAACACCTTTCTCTCCGACGATTACGACGGGAAGCCGCTGGCATCGGAAATTGCCTCCGGCAGCTTCCCGATCATTCTGCTGGTCGCGGCCGCACTCGCCGTCATTCTCGTCATCCTTCTCGTGATCGGAAGATGGTGCCTCTTCCGCAAGGCCGGCAAACCCGGCTGGCACAGCATCATCCCGATCCTGAGCATGTATCAGGAGTATGCCATCGGCTGGAAAGGCTGGGTCGGCCTTCTCTCTCTGCTCTGCGGTGCGGGGGCATCCGCGATCTATAGACTGCTCGGGCAGACCAATGGTTCATTCCTGCTCGTCTTTGCCTGTGTCCTTGCATCCTTCGTGCTTCACGTGGTGGAAAGCTTCCGTCTGGCGAAGGCCTTCGGCAAAAAAGGCGGCACGGGAATCCTGCTGGTGCTGTTTCGGAATATCAGCCGCTTCTTCCTCGGCGTAGGGACAGCCCGGTATCTCAGAGAAGAATAAACGTCACCCAATAAAACTTAATCAATAAAAGTCAACTGACTGCCAAGGAAGCTTTTGAGCCCGGCGCTCATCGGCATCATCTCCTTGGCAGTCAGTTTTTCCATTGCCCGTCTCAGAGCTTTACGGTAAGCACGTTCAGCCCCAGAAGATTCTGGTAGCTGTGTTCCTTTGCAATCCGAAACACGATGCGAAGTCCGATGTTCTTCGCAGGGTCTTCGGGTGTCATCATGAGCTGGCGCTCCCGCGGGTCAAAGGGCCTGCAGTCATCCTTAAAGCGGATCATGATATCCCCGTTTTTAAAAACAATCCTGAGATCGACGCTGTGCCTTCTCCGATCCTTCGGAAATCCATGTTCAATGATGTTCCCGGCCATCTCTTCCATCGCAAGGGCGGCGAAAGCCGCCCGCCGGGGATCAATCCCCTTTTCAAGGCTGAATCCCTGTACCTTCCGGGACACCTGAACGACTTCTTCCAACTTTCGGACGCTAAGATCCAGGCGGTCCTCCTCCGCGGCGCCGAATGTATCCGGAATGACCATCAGCTCCTCCATGTTGGAGGGCAGCTTCCGCCGGATGATCCAGGAATAGATGAAAATGGCAGCGGCACAGCCAATGCCGTTTAAAACATTTGCGGCATAAACTCCGTTTAGACCGATTTTCGGCAGGAGCAGCGCGGAAAACAAGACGACAAAGACAATTCCGTCCAGCAGGGCCAGAAGACCGACCAGGAACCTTTTATTCGACGCCTGTCCATAGCAGGCAAAATGCATGGAGATCACGCTCAGCGGCATGCAGAGCGGCAGAATGCGAAAGCCCCATTCCGTCATTTCAAAAACCGGGGCGGAAGCGTCCTGATAGTACAGAAATGTCAGCGGTCTCGCCAGCAGGATCAGCAGCGCGGAGATCCCCGCCATCAGCGGGACAAAGCGATACAGCGCGTTTCTCATCACATCGGCCAGTGTCTTTCGGTCCTCCTCCCTGATGCTTACCCCGAAAACCATCCGTGAAACCGCAAGCATGCCGTTCGGTATCGCCCAGAACAGTCCCAAAAATGAATTCGCCGTGGAAAAGGCGGAGATGCCAAGCTCACCGACATACCGGAGAATCAGCGCGTTAATGAGGACACCGCGGAGCGCGACATAGCCGGTGGTAAGGGAATTCGGCATACCGACCCGGACAAGCTCCCTCAGCATGCTCCAGTCCCGAAGTCTTACATGAAGCCGAAAAATCGATCTTCCGCTCAGGAAATGAGCCGCCTCGACCAGCAGGAAAACCCACAGTCCCGCGGAGGATGCCAGGGCCAGGCCAAGCGTCCCGAGCCGATACCGCACCACCAGAAGGAAGTTCATGCCAACCGTGACCGCAACGGAGGCAAGGCTTGCCACTGTACTGCGCCAGGCACGGTTTTCCAGGGAGAGAAAGGCGGAAAGCTGCTGGCCCCAAAGCAGCGGCAGTACCCCCGGCACCTGGCCGAGGATATACCGGTTGAGCAGGCGGCGCGTCTCGGGATCCCCGGAAACCCGGCCGGGAAAGCCGGGCATGGTATATGCCACCAGAAGCAGCATCGTCACCGCCGAAAAGACGCCGGTGCCAAGCATGCTGACCGAAAAAAGCCTGCTGTTCTGTTCCACTTGATTGTTCCCGAGGAACTTGCCGCAGATGATCTGAGAGCCGCTTACAAAAAGCACGGAAACGGCCCCGATCAGGAGCCCGATGGGCGCGTAAAGTCCGACCGCGCTCATCGCCTGCGCCCCGATATAATTGCTGGCAAAGAGGCTGGAGACGATTCCGTTGATCTGGCTGACCGCCGCGAGAAGAATCTGAACCGGCAGCAGGCGGAACAGGAGTCTGTGTACCAGATAGACATCCGGCTGCGGTTGTAAGGGAAGCTTTTTGCTCATAAAAGCACCTGCCTCTTCTGGTATAAAACGAGTTTACACCAGAAGAGGCAGCATGACAAGCCTTTCTCTGTCTTATGCCCGGGCGGGGCGGTATCTTCCGTTCACGTCTCTGTCCGCAGGCCCGGTGAAAAAAACTCGACATTTTTGGAGCGCGGGGCTATAATAAATAAAATGTAATGTAGCTCTCTGCGCATGACGCTGAGAGCAAAGACAGTTTTAGGTTTGGGTCCAGGCATTGGGACAGCCCGCCACCCGAAGGAGGAAGCCATTTGAGCACACTGAACGAACTCATTCACTACTGCAACGAAAATAATCCGATCGGTGCCTTGCTGCTCACGGGCGAATGGGGCTGCGGCAAGACCTATCTGATTGAAAAAGACCTGACAAGAGCGCTCGAGAAAACGCATGTCATTGTCAAGGTCTCTCTGTTCGGAATAACGGATGCCAACGCACTACGGAGTCTCATCCGGCAGAAATGGTTCGAAGTCTGCACCCCGATTCTCGGACAGCTCCATAAAGCCAAGGAAAAGAGCAGCGGTTTTCTGGCCGCCTTTAACGCCGCGCTGCACGCCGTCAACCCGCTGGCCGGCAGCGCCGCAAATGTCATGGTTTCCATGAACATGATGGATGTGCTTCCCATCAAAGCGGAGGTCGAGGACCCCAAAACACTTGAGAAAAAACGAGTCGTCCTTGTATACGACGATCTGGAAAGGGTCAAGATGGATCCCGTCCAGTTGCTGGGCGTGATCAACGATTTCTGCGAGAATCAGCATTTCAACACCATCCTCGTCTCGGAAAGTGACGAGGTGCTCCGGCATTTGATGAAGGAAGACGCGACCACCTATCACATGCTGAGGGAAAAGACCATCTCCCAGTCGCTTCGGTATATCCCGGATTTTGCCGAGATTCTTCACTCCATCCTTCAGGAAAGAATATGGCCGGCCGACGATTATGCCGAATATCTTTCCGAGCATAAGGCGCTGATCCTGGATGTGTTTGCCTCAGACTACGATCAGCGAGCGAAGATGCTTCTGGCTGTGGAAGACGGGAAGTATCACAACCTGCGCGCTCTGACAAAAGGTATGGAGAGCTTTTTCCGGATCTACTATCACACGAAGGAAGCCGGAGTCGCGCTTCCGGACAGCCACCTCTATTCCTTCCTGGCATACTATCTCGCGGCAAAGAGCGGCATTCGCAAGGGCGGAGAGCTCGTGCTTGAATTTACGGAAAGCGATCTGTCGCAGTTCTATCCGGGCTTTTTTCAGGATGCACTTACAAACATCGAACGGGAATGGATTAAAACCGGCATCTGGGACACTAATCTTTTTCTGGAGGAGATCGGCGTCCGGGCAGAAGCAGGCCAGACCGGTAAAAACAATTGACAGTTCAAGGAAAACATAGTATAACATATTAAACGAGTATGTTATACGGAGGTGCCGATTATGAACACACAGAGCGCTGTGATCAAAGCCGTCTGCATCAGTGAGAAAAAGGGGCAGCAGAAGCACCCGATCGAGAGCGTCCATCTCCGGCCGGAGCACGGCATCGATGGGGACGCACATGCAGGCAACTGGCACCGCCAGGTAAGCCTTCTGGGTCAGGAGAGTGTCGACCGCCTGCAGGAGAAAATCAGTATTCCTCTCTTTCCGGGGGCTTTTGCGGAAAACATTCTGTGTGAAGGGATTGAACTGTACAAGCTTCCGATCGGAACAAAGCTGCGCATCGGTTCAGCGCTGTGTGAGGTGACACAGATCGGCAAGGAATGTCACGCCGACTGTGCGATCCGTCAGCAGGCGGGAGACTGTGTCATGCCCCGCGAGGGGATCTTTGTCATAGTCCTCGAGGAGGGCGATGCCAAGGCCGGGGATCTGGTTACGCTCGAGGCATGAAATAGACTGACAAAAGGGATCGAGGCTTTGCGCAATGCAAAGCCTCGATCCCTTTTTTCGTATCTGAGAGCTTAATTTCCAGTAAGGGTTTCTTACTTGCTTATTCCCACTCGATGGTTCCGGTGGGCTTCGGGGTCAGATCCCAGAGGACGCGGTTGACGCCCTTGACCTCATGGGTGATCCGGTCGACGATGTGGGCCATCATACGGAAGTTAAGCTCCGCCACCTCTGCGGTTACGGCATCCACCGTGTTGACGGCACGGATCACTACCGGCCAGTCATAGGTGCGAAGGCCGTCGGTAATGCCGGTGGACTTGAAGTCGGGTACAATGGTGAAGTACTGCCATACCTTGCCCTCGAGGCCGTTTGCCTTGAACTCTTCCCGCAGAATCGCATCGGACTCACGGACGGCTTCCAGACGGTCGCGGGTAATCGCGCCGACGCAGCGCACGCCCAGGCCGGGCCCCGGGAACGGCTGACGATAGACCATGTTATCCGGCAGGCCGAGCTGTTTGCCCACAACGCGGACTTCGTCCTTGTACAGGAACTTCACCGGCTCCACCAGTTCAAACTTCAGGTCCTCGGGCAGACCGCCGACGTTATGGTGGGACTTGACCGGGCCGCTCTCGAGAATGTCGGGATAGATGGTTCCCTGGGCCAGGAAGCTGATGCCGTCAAGCTTATAGGCCTCCTCCGCAAAGACATCGATGAACTCTTTACCGATAATCTTACGCTTGGTCTCGGGATCCGCAACACCCGCCAGCTTGTCCAGGAAACGGTCGACCGCATCCACATAGATCAGGTTGGCGTCCATCTGGTTCCGAAAGACCTCAATCACCTGCTCGGGTTCACCCTTCCGGAGCAGGCCGTGGTTGACATGCACACAGGTCAGCTGCTTGCCGACCGCTTTGATCAGAAGTGCCGCGACAACAGAAGAGTCAACGCCGCCGGACAGTGCCAGCAGAACCTTCTTGTCACCGATCTGCTCGCGCAGCGCTGCAAGCTGCTCGTCGATGAATGCCTGGGCAAGTTCCGGGGTGGTGATCCGCTGCATGCTTTCAGGGCGTTTGTTTTCAGCCATTTGCTTATCCTCCGACTCATAAAAATCAATTTCGCGCAGATTATAGCACAGAGCATATCCATTTTACAACATGATTTTATCAAGAATCTGAGAAGCTTTGAATGACCCATTGCCATTTTTTTCATGAGATGTTAAAATACACTCATTCTTATTCTTTGTAGGTAGACCCGTTTAACCGGTGAAGGATCACTCCCCGTCTCCGGCGGTGAGAGCTCCGGATACAACATGATATTTTAAGGTATATCTTTTTTCACAGAGGCGACAGCAGATGGAAATCAGAATTCTGGCAGTGGGCGACGTTTGCGGAGAGCCGGGCATGAGCTTTCTCTCAAACCGTCTGAAGGAATATATCTCGGACATGCAAATCTCCTTCACCGTGGTCAACGGTGAGAACGCGAACGTGGTCGGGATTACCCCGAAGCAGGCGGATCTCATTCTCCGTGCGGGCGCGGACGTCATTACCCTCGGAAATCACACCTGGACGAGGACGGAGCTCCGTCCCTATCTGGACGAACGCACCCGGATCCTCCGCCCCGGGAATTACGGCCCGCAGTGCCCCGGAAGAGGCATCGCGGTCTATCACAAGCCTTTCGGGGACGTGTGCGTGCTGAACCTTCTCGGACGGTTCACGCTGGACAACAACACGGATAACCCCTTCCCCATCGCCGACGGCTACATGGCGGAGATTCAGGAGAAGATCATCCTGGTGGACTTTCACGCGGAAGGCACCAGTGAAAAGCGGGCGATGGGCTATCTGCTTGACGGGAAGGCCTCGGCCGTATGGGGCACCCATACACATGTACAGACCTCGGACGCGGCTGTTCTGCCGAAGGGCACCGGGTATATCACCGATCTCGGCATGACCGGTCCGATTCATTCCGTGCTCGGCATTGATCCGGAGCAGAGCATCGGCAAGTTTATGGGAGACCCGCCGCGGCGCTACGAATCCGCGAAAGGCCCCTGCAAAATGGAAGGATGTATTTTCACCGTCGAAACGGAGACCGGCCGCTGCCGGAGTGCGGAGGCGATCAGACTGACATGAGAACCGTTAAACTCATCCACGCCGCGGACTTTCATCTCGACTCGCCGTTTCAGAGCCTTCCCGCTTCCAAAGCCGCCGTCTGCCGCCAGGAACAGACGCTGATGCTTCAGCGTCTGGCGGAGCTGGCGGAAGCGGAATCGGCCGATCTGATGCTTCTTCCGGGTGACCTGCTGGACAGCGCCAACACCCGCGGAGAAACCGGTGAAGTACTGCTGCGCCAGCTCAGCCGTGTTCCCTGCCCCGTGGTCATCGCCCCCGGCAGCCAGGACTGGTACAGCGATCGTTCTCCCTGGGCCAGACTGAAGCTTCCGGAGAACGTGACCGTCTTTCGGGAGCAGGCCATCCATCTTGTCTCGATTCCTTCGGCCTCCGTCAGGGTCTACGGCGCAGCGTTTACAGACCGCACAGCCCCGGCTCTGCTGCGGGGCTTTCACGCAGAGCGCAAACACGATGTCTATAATCTTCTCTGCATGCACGGAGAGGTCGGCAATCCCCAGTCCCTGTGCAACCCCATCAGTGAAGAAGACCTGGCTGCCAGCGGGATTGACTATGCCGCCCTGGGTCACGATCATACGGCCAGCGGCCTGAGGCGAACCGGCGGCTGCAGCTATGCCTGGCCCGGCTGCCCGCAGGGCAGGAGCTTTGACGAATGCGGGGAGCGCAGTGTTTACGTCGTGACACTGAGCCCTGAGGGCTGCAGCCTGCGGCCTGTCAGCATCGCAATCCGCCAGTATCGTACGCTGGATCTGGATCTCACCGGGAAAGATCCTCTTCTGCTGATCCATACTTCCCTCCCGGACGACTCGGTGCGGGATGTGTATCGAATCACACTGACCGGTGAGAGCGCTCTGGCGCCGGATCTGCGGAAGCTGCATCAGAATCTGGATGAGATGTTCTTCTCTCTTCACCTGAAGGACAGGACACGGCTTCCGGAAGAAATCTGGGCATCCGCCGGAAGCGACAGTCTGAAAGGGCTTTTCCTCGAGAAGCTTTGCAGCCTGCGGGATGCGGCAAAAACCGACGAGGAAAAACAGCGTCTGGAGCAGGCCGCACGATGGGGCCTCGCGGCCCTGACCAACGGCGAGGAGGTGGCTGTCCATGAGAATCCGTAAGCTCTGCGCCTCTTTCGGGAAACTGCAGGGAGAAACCCTGTCGTTTCACGGCGGTCTGAACGTCATCTATGCCCCCAATGAGAGCGGAAAAAGCACCTGGTGCGCGTTTATCCGGGCCATGCTCTACGGGATCGACTCCGCGGAACAGTCCGGCATCTCGGACCAGGCGCGCTACACCCCCTGGTCCGGCGCCCCGATGGAGGGGACCATGGAGGTCACGGCAGACGGCTGCGACCTGACGCTGACCAGAACCACGGTCGCCCGAAACGCCCCCATGCATGAGTTCAGCGCTTACTACAGCGGAACGAACACCCCCGTGGAGGGAATGACCGGCCGCAACTGCGGGGAACTGCTTACCGGTGTCAACCGTGATGTCTTCCGGCGCAGCGCCTTCATCGGCCAGGGCGATGTCGTCGTCAAAGGGAATCCCGAACTGGAAAAACGGATTCAATCCATTGTTTCCAGCGGAGATGAGCAGGTTTCCTATTCCGAAACCGCCGAAAAACTGCAGACCTGGCAGCGCAAGCGCCGGTATCACCATAAGGGAAGTCTGCCCGCCCTGGAAGATGAAATAGCCGAATCGAAAAAGCTGCTGGCCGAGATGGAAAACTCGTTCAGCAATGTCCGGGAGATGGAGGCTCAGCTCGCCGACGCCAGGCAGGAGTGCAGCGCCCTGGAGCAGCAGGTTACCGACGCCCGAAGACGGCAGCGCACAGACGCCCTGAACCGCCTGCGGGAAGGACGGACCCTGGTTCAGGAACGCAGCGACAGTCACGACGCCGCACTGGCCGAGGTTTCCCGTGCAAAAGACGCCCTGCGCCGCAGTGACTTCGGTGATCGGACCGGCGAGGAGCTTCGTTCCGAGATCGAAGCCGACCGCAGAACGCTGGATTCTCTCTCGGACCGGGAACCGACGGGCCGTTCCGGCCTGTTTCCGGCAATCCTGTGCTCCTTCCTTGCGATTCTCACCGCCGCTTTCTACGGTGCGAGCTCGAACCTTGCTTTGATTCTTGCTGCCGCCGTCTGCTGTGTCTTTGCGATTTTCTTCTTTCTTCGCTATTCCCGGATGCATCAGGAATCTCAGGCCGTCTCGGCAGAACGCGATCTGATTCTTCGAAAATACAAGATATCGGTGCCGGAAGACCTCGATGCCATTTTGCAGCGGCATCTTGCCCTGGAGGAATCCATCCGTCTGGCCGAAGCCGAGGAACAGCGCAGCAGAGAACGTCTGGAAAACGCCGACCGCCAGCTGCACACCCTGGAAGAGAGCGCTGTCACCGAGCTTGATTTTGCCGGGGGCGATTCCGAAGCCGCCCGGCTCAGCCGCCGGCTTCAGCAGCGCAGAAACGAAGCCTCCGAGCTCTCGGCCAGGATTTCCGGACTCAACGGCAGACTCAGTGCTCTCGGCGATCCCCTGGTGCTTGCAAGCTCAATTACCTACCTTCAGGAGCGCTGTGACACCATACAGGCCGAATACGAAGCCATTACCCTGGCTTCCGAGCTGCTGCGCGATGCAGACCTTGAGCTTAAGAGTCGTTTCTCACCGGAGCTCAGCAAACTGGCGGCCGAATATATGAGCGAAATGACCGGCGGACGCTATGAGGACGTTCTAATCGGTTCGGACTTCTCCGCCAAGGCGCGTGCCTCGGACGACACGGAAGCGCATTCTGCGGAATACCTGAGCGCGGGGACAATGGATCTTCTGTACCTTGCGGTCCGTCTGGCGGTATGCGAGCTTGCCCTTCCCCTCGGCGAGCCCTGCCCTCTGATTCTGGACGATGTACTCGTCAATCTGGACAACACACGATATGAACAGGCCATGAACCTGCTGAAAAAGATCGCTCTGCGGCGTCAGGTTGTTCTGTTCACATGCAGACGGGAGTGAGGTACAAATGCCCGCGGTTTTTGTCAATACGTTTACGGTGCTGGCCGGGAGTCTGATCGGGATTCTCTTTCGCAACAGGCTGAAGGAGAGTCTGCGAAATGCGGTAATGAAAGCCCTGGGGCTCTGCACCGTGCTGATCGGCGTTTCAAGTGCCGTTGCCACCCAGGATTTGCTCTGTGTGATCGTTTGCATGGTGCTTGGAACCGTGCTCGGAGAACTGATGCGCATTGACGACGGAATTGAACACGCCGGTGACGCAATTAAGGCAAAGCTCCTGCGCGGAAAAGCCGGCGGCGGTGCCATGGAAAGCTTCACGGAGGGCTTTGTCTCCGCCTGCATTCTGTTTTGCATCGGTTCCATGACGATCATGGGCTCGCTGGAAGCCGGGATCCGCCACAATTACAGCATCATCTATGCCAAGAGCATGCTTGATTTCGTCTCCAGCATGGCATTCGGTGCCGCAATGGGCTTCGGCGTCACCTGCTCGGCCGCCTTTGTTCTAGTGTTTCAGGGGGCGCTCACGCTGCTGGCCGGGGTTCTCGGTTCTCTGCTCTCCGATGCCGCCGTCACGGAAATGAGCGCTGTCGGAGGCGTGATTCTGATCGGCATGGCGCTGAACATGCTGGAATGCAGCCGGGAGCGCATTAAGGTTGCCAATATGCTGCCGGCCATTTTTCTCCCGATTCTCTGGATGGCCTGCGCCTCTGCGCTGAAATGACATGATATGGGAAGCCGACCGGAACAGGCGATGCTTTTCCCGGTCAAGGCTGAAAACAGGACCGAAGCGTTTTCCGCTTCGGTCCTGTTTTCAGTGTTTTTTTATTCTTTTCCGGCATCGGGGAGCGTCTTCGCCTCCCGGTAGCGCCGTTCATAGTCTCTCAAATCCCTGCAGGTAGGAAGAAGCTCCGCCTCCTGCGGGAAGTCCAGATGGATTCGCCGCACGCAGCGCATACAGAACCCATCCCGCGCCTGCTCACTCATACGGAGCACCTGCTTGAAGCCCCAGGTGTGGGTCACAGAGCTCTGGGTAAGCAGTTCTCCCGGCTTCAGAAGATACCCCAGGGTCTTTCCGTTTTCCCCGGCGCACATCGGCAGAATGCGCTGCTCCGCGAAGCACATGGTCTGCACCGGGTCCAGTCCCTCGGGCCGGATATGCCGCATGAAGTCAAAGGCCTCGTCCAGATACGCCTCCCGGAGCGCCTTGTCCCGGAAGAACAGGAACGCCGTGTTTGCCGCGTTCAGGCTGAAATCCCACCGCGCCGGAAACGCATAGCCTTCCGAAAACGGAAAACAGGACGGCTCCGGATAAGTGCGAGGATTCAGCGGTTCCGGATGGGCCGCTGCCGCGTCCCCCTTCAGCCGCGCTTCGACGTTTTCCCAGACCACCAGGTCCGTATCCAGCATAACGCACGGCAGGGGCAGAAAGCTCAGCGCCTGAAGTTTTCCCGCCGCCCAGAAGGCAGCGGGATCAATTGTTTCCGCAAGGCCGTCCAAAACGGTCTCCGTCCCGTCCCAGAAAGCCGCAATACCGATGTCCCGGAAATACGCCGCTCCGTCGGTATCGGTCAGCATTCTGACCGGGCCGCTGTGCCGTTTCCATTCCAGCGCGGAAAGGATCGCGGTCAGCTGCTCATAATCGGGAAAGCGGATCTCCCCCTGATGGCGGCGGCGGTTTGGTTCAGACCAGAACGAATGACAGGCTTCCATCCGTCCCGTTCAGATCAGCTGCAGCCCGTATCCCAGGGCAAAGCCGCTGCCGGAACCCGCGCTTCCTTCGGCGGAAGTCCACCAGGATCCGGAGAAGGACCCCCACCAGACTTCCGGGATCTCCATCCACCAGCTGCCGGAGGAAGAAGTCCACCATTCGCCGGAGCCGACGGCGAACCCGGATCCGTTTCCGGAACTCATCAGCATACCGGCATAGGACCCGCCCCGGCTGCCGGACTGCAGCCTGGCGTCGCCTGCACCGCCGCCGGAGCTTCTTTCCCCGGCCTGTTCCGCCAACGAGCGTTCCACCGTCTGACTGTATTGTTTCCACCACTCGCTTTGCAGCATGATATCCCATACAAACTGAAGGCTTCCGTGTTCGCTCATCGATTCCTCTCTTTCACCGGGATCAACACCAGCTCCGTACGCCGAATGCAGTCTTAACCGCGTGTTCATCTGTCAGATTTCTATTTTGTTTATTATAACAAAACACTCCCTCAAATTACAACAGAAACTTATAAAAATCCAAAAGATTTCTTTTGCCGCTTTCCGGCCCGGCTTCGGACTGCCGTCGCCGCGGATGACGGAACGTAAATTCGTCCTGCTCTTTCGGCGACAGTTTCTGTACAAATCGCCAGTTGACAAATAACTCTCCTGACATTATAATCGTAGAAACTTTAAGGCGACCCTGTGAGATCGGCAAGATGAAGTGGATATTTGCGGGTATGGTATGCCCGTATTCTGCCTTGCCGTCTCCGGCGAGGTTTTCTTTTTGGATTCCGGATGGAGGAGAAAGAATGGTCGAGTTTGACAAAGTCAAAAAAATCGGTGTTTTTGTAAAGCAGCTTCCATTGGAGGGCTGTGATGACGTTTTTTCCCGTTTCAACAAAAATGAATACGTGATGTTTCCCGGTTTTTGTGATGTGCATGTGCATTTTCGCGAACCGGGATTTTCTTATAAGGAGACCGTTGCGACAGGCGCCGCCGCGGCGGCCGCATCCGGCTACACCGCGGTCTGCACCATGCCGAATCTGAATCCGGTCCCCGACAGTGTCGCGCATCTTCAGCCGCAGCTGGACCGAATTGCGGAAGTCCCCGTCAGGGTTCTCCCTTACGGCTCCATCACCGTGGGTGAAAAAGGCCGGGAACTCTCGGATCTCGAGGCGCTTGCCCCTTACGTTGTCGCGTTTTCGGACGACGGCGTCGGTGTGGCGGACGAAGGGCTGATGCGGGAAGCCATGCAGCGCTGCAAAGCGCTCGGAAAGCTGATCGCCGGGCACTGTGAAGATATGCGCTGTGAGGATCCCCGTGAACGGGAGTGGAGAGAGATTGAGCGGAATCTGCGCCTTGCGGATGAGACCGGCTGTGCGTTCCATGTGTGCCACATCTCCACAAAGGAATCCGTCCAGCTGATCCGGGATGCAAAGCAAAGCGGTGTTGATGTCAGCTGCGAAACGGCGCCGCACTACCTTCTGCTCAATACGGCGCTCATCGACGACGACGGAAGGTTCAAGATGAATCCGCCGATCCACAAGGCGGAGGACCAGGGCGCGCTTCTGGAAGCCGTGGTCGACGGGACCGTCGACATGATCGCCACCGATCACGCCCCGCATTCGGCGGAGGAGAAAAGCCGCGGATTTGAAAAGAGCCTGAACGGCATTGTCGGTCTGGAAACCGCGTTTCCGGCACTCTATACCGGGCTCGTTACCGAAGGGATCGTCCCCCTTGAAAAACTCATCGACCTGATGTCTTCCGCTCCGGCCTCCCGCTTCGGCATTTCCCTCTCCGGCGACTATGCGATCTGGGATCTGGACCGTGACTATACCATCGACCCGACGCAGTTTCGCTCCAAAGGACGCTCGACCCCCTTTGATGGCTGGCCGGTGCTCGGCAGATGCCTGATGACTGTAAAAGACGGTAAAGCAATCTATATTTCGGAGGATAAATGACTTATGTCAAAACGTACGGATGTGAAAAAAGTTCTGATCATCGGCTCCGGTCCCATCGTGATCGGCCAGGCCGCCGAATTTGACTATGCCGGAACCCAGGCCTGCCTCGCGCTGCGTGAGGAAGGCTATGAGGTCGTGCTTGTCAACTCAAACCCCGCCACCATCATGACCGACACCGTCATCGCCGACAAGGTCTACATGGAGCCTCTGACCCTGGAGTATGTGGCAAAGATCCTGCGCTATGAACGGCCGGACGCCATTGTCCCCGGTATCGGCGGACAGACGGGCCTGAATCTCGCGATGCAGCTGGAGCGGAAAGGGATTCTTCGGGAATGCGGCACAAAACTGCTCGGCACCAGCTCCTCCTCCATCGAGCGGGCCGAGGACCGGGAGCTCTTCAAAGAGATGTGCCAGAGCATCGGAGAGCCGGTCATTCCCTCCGAAATCACCTACAACCTGGATGAAGCCAAGACGGCGGCGGAGCACATCGGCTATCCCGTGGTGCTGAGGCCGGCCTTTACCCTCGGCGGGACCGGCGGCGGTTTTGCGAACAATGAAGAAGAGCTCGTTGAGATCGGCACCAATGCCTTCCGGCTCTCCCCCGTTCATCAGGTTCTCATCGAAAAGAGCGTGAAGGGTTATAAAGAGATCGAGTTTGAGGTCATGCGCGACTCCAACGACCATGCAATCACCATCTGCGGAATGGAGAACGTGGACCCGGTGGGGGTGCATACGGGCGACTCCATCGTCGTGGCGCCCATCCTGAGCCTGAATGAGCATGACCTGAAGATGCTCAACGACAGCGCCCTGAAGATCATCCGCGAGCTGAAGATCGAGGGCGGGTGCAATGTGCAGTTTGCCCTGCATCCGGAGACCTCGGAATACTACCTCATCGAAGTCAACCCCAGAGTCTCGCGCTCCTCCGCCCTGGCGTCCAAGGCCAGCGGCTATCCCATCGCGCGGGTGACGGCCAAGATCGCCATGGGCATGGCCCTGGAGGAGATCCCCGTTGCGGGCGGCACCGCCGCCATGGAGCCGTCCCTCGACTACATCGTGGCGAAGTTTCCCCGCTTCCCCTTCGACAAATTCCCGGATGCGCCGAACACCCTCGGGACCCAAATGAAAGCCACCGGAGAGGTCATGGGAATCGGCTCGAATCTGGAAGAATGCTTCCTTAAGAGCGTCCGCAGCCTGGAGACAGGGGTCTATCATCTGCACAGCGCGAAGTTTGACAGCTGCACGGATGAGGAGCTGATGGAGTATATCCGCGTCTTCCGGGACGACAACATTTTCGCGATTATGGAGCTGCTGCGCAGGGGCGTTTCGGTTGCAGAGCTGCATGAGGTCACGATGATCACCGAGCTGTTCCTCGAGTCGCTGGAGAAGATCGTGGGGATGGAGCGCAAGCTTCGTGAGAACGTGAATGACACGGGGGTTCTGCTGGAAGCCAAGAAGATGGGCTTTTCGGACCGGTGGATCGCGAAGGTCTGGCATCTGGAGGAGACGGAGCTCTATGCCCGCAGGAAGAAGCTCGGCATCACGCCGGTATTCCGGATGGTGGACACGCTGCACACCGGGAAATACATCGCCTATCTCTACTCCTCGTACAGCGGGAAGAACGACAGCAGGCTCACGGACAAGCGAAAGATCGTGGTCCTGGGTGCGGGGCCCATCCGCATCGGTCAGGGCGTGGAGTTCGACTATTCCACGGTGCACGCGGTACAGACCATCAAGCGGGCGGACTATGAGGCGATCATCATCAACAACAACCCCGAGACCGTCTCGACGGACTACACCACCGGGGACAAGCTGTATTTCGAGCCGCTGACGCCGGAAGACGTGATGGCAATCCTTGACTTCGAGCAGCCGGAGGGCGTCATCGCCTCCCTGGGTGGGCAGACCGCCATCAACCTCGCCCAGCCGCTCATGGACCGGGGCGTAAAGATCGTCGGGACCGACTGCGCCGCCATCGAGCGGGCCGAGAACCGCGACAGTTTTGAGAAGATCCTGCTGGACCTCAACATTCCCCAGCCCATGGGCTGCGCCGTCACGAACATCGAGGACGGCGTCCGCGCTGCGGCCGAGATCGGGTACCCGGTGCTGGTGCGGCCGAGCTTCGTGCTGGGCGGACGCGCCATGGAGATCGTCGCAAGCGAGGACATGCTGCGCCACTACCTCAAGACCGCGGTGGAGATCGACGCGGACAAGCCCGTGCTGGTGGATAAGTACATCCAGGGCAAGGAAGTCGAGGTCGACGCGATCTGCGACGGACGCGACGTGTTCGTGCCGGGGATCATGGAGCTGGTGGAGCGCACGGGAGTACACTCCGGCGACTCGATCAGCGTGTATCCAGCCTTCTCCATCTCCAACCGGGTCAAGGGGATCATTCTCCAGTACGCAAAGAAGCTGGGACTCGGGATCGGGATCGTCGGCCTCTATAACATCCAGTTCATCGTGGACAAGGAGGAGAACGTCTACATCATCGAGGTAAACCCCAGGTCCTCCCGCACGGTGCCCTTCCTCTCGAAGGCCACGGGTTATTCCCTCGCGGACATCGCAACCGAAGTGATTCTCGGCAAGAGCCTGAAGGAACAGGGAATCTTTGACCTCTATCCAGAAGAGCGCAAACGTCACTATGTCAAGGTCCCGGTTTTCTCCTGGAACAAGATCAAGGGTCTGGACGCCTACCTCTCGCCGGAGATGAAGTCCACCGGCGAGGCCATCGGCTATGACGACAAGATCAGCCGCGCCATGTACAAGGCCCTGCAGGCCTCGGGCATGAAACTGCAGAACTACGGCACCGTCTTTGTCACGGTCGCGCGGGAGGATCGTGAAGAGGCGCTGCCGCTGGTACGAAGGTTCTATGACATGGGCTTTAATATTGAGGCCACGCCCGGAACCGCCCGCTTTCTCAAGGAAAACGGAATCCGTACCCGTGTGCGTCATAAAATCAGCGAGGGAAGCGAAGAGATCCTCGATTCCATCCGTGCGGGCTATGTCAGCTACATCATCAATACCCGCGCAATCCACAGCGGCAAACACCTGGAGGACGGCGTGATCATCCGCCGCTGTGCCACCGAGAACAACGTGACCATCTTCACCTCCCTCGACACGGTGCGGGTGCTGCTCGACGTGCTGGAGGAGACGACGATTACGGTCAGCACCATCGACAGCGGAAGATGAAGATCAACGAAAAGTGTGAAGACAGAGGGACGGTTCTTCTGTCTTCATCAAGACAGCAAGAACCGTCCCCGCTGTCTTCTCCCGGGTCAGCCCGGGACGGTCGTTTCCGCCTCGCGGAGAGCCGTTCCCTCAGTGCGACGGTGCGTCTGCTTCGCCTTACCGGCGACACCTCGGCCATCGCGGCCCCGGGCCAGTTTGTTTCCGTCGCGGTGCCGGGGAAGTTCCTGCGCCGGCCCTTCTCGGTCTGCGACTGGGGCGAGGGCTGGCTCACGCTGCTGATCGAACGCGTCGGCTCCGGAACGGAACTCCTTCACTCACTGGTGCCCGGTGCGGAGCTTGAGATCCTGACCGGGCTTGGAAACGGGTTTGCGGTCCGGCCCGAGAGCCGGACCCCGGTGCTTGTCGGCTGCGGCAGCGGGCTCTCGCCGATGGCAGGGCTTGCAAAAAGACTTGTGTCTTGCGGCGTCAGGCCGTCGGTCCTGCTGGGGTTTCGCGAGGAAGCCAGCCGTTTCGGCGCTGAACTCTTCCCCGGACTGGATGTTCAATACACCGAGGACCTGTTTGCCGCCCTTGAGAAGACAGATCATGACTACTTTTACGCCTGCGGCTCGGAGACCGTCATGACCGAGCTCTGCAGGCGGGAGAACGCCGGGGGCCAGGTTGCCTTCGACGTGCGTATGGGCTGCGGCTTCGGGGCGTGCATGGGCTGTGCGAAGAAGACCCGCGACGGGATGAAGCGGGTCTGCAAGGACGGTCCGGTGTTCGGGAAGGAGGATCTGGTATGGGAAGACTGAGCGTGACGCTCTGCGGCATAGCGCTGGATAACCCCGTCATTCCCGCTTCCGGCACCTTCGGGTATGGGAAGGAATTCTCCGAATTCTATGATCTGGATGTTCTGGGGAGTCTCTCCTTCAAGGGAACCACGCTCTTGCCGCGCGAGGGCAATCCCCTTCCGCGGATCGCCGAAGCGCCGTCCGGGATGCTCAACGCAGTCGGACTTCAGAATCCCGGGGCGGAAGCGGTGCTCCGCGAGGAGCTTCCGGCCCTGCGCCGGCGCTTTCATAAACCGGTGATGGCCAACATCAGCGGCTTTTCCATAGACGATTATGCCAGGACCTGCGCCATGCTGGAGCAGGACGAGGCTGTCGGCTGGCTGGAGGTCAACATCAGCTGTCCCAACGTACACGGCGGAGGCATGAGCTTCGGGACCGATCCGAAACAGGCCGCGGCCGTCACGGCGGCGGTGCGGAAGGTCACAAAGAAGCCTGTGATCATGAAGCTTACGCCGAATGTCACGGATATCACCGAGATTGCGAGAGCCTGCGAGGGGGCGGGGGCGGACGGACTCAGCCTCATCAATACCGTCACCGCCCTGCGCATCGACCTGAAGACCCGTCGGCCGGTGCTGAAAAACGTCACCGGTGGACTCTCCGGCCCCGCGGTCTTCCCCATCGCCCTGCGTGCCGTGTGGCAGGTTTACGAGGCGGTCAGGATCCCCATTGTGGGTCTCGGCGGCATTGCGAGCGCCGAGGATGTGATCGAGATGATGCTTGCCGGGGCAACGGCTGTGGAGGTCGGCGCGGCAAACCTGCGCGACCCGCTGGCCTGCCCGAAGATCATCGAGGCGCTGCCGGAGGCCATGGACCGCTATGGGATCCGGGAACTCAAAGATATTACAGGAGGAGCACATGACAGATAAACTCAAGGGGGCGCGCGATGTGATCGTCGCCTGCGATTTCGCATCGGCAGAGGAAACAATAGCGTTTCTCGGGAAGTTCGGAGACGAGCGGCCCTTCGTCAAGATCGGAATGGAGCTGTACTACGCGGCGGGACCCGACATCGTGCGGCAGCTCAAGGCGCGCGGGCACCGGGTGTTTCTCGATCTGAAGCTGCACGACATTCCAAACACCGTAAAAAAGGCCATGCGCGTGCTCTCCGGCCTTGGCGCGGACATTGTGAACCTGCACGCCGCGGGCACCAGGGCCATGATGGAGGCCGCGCTCGAGGGCCTGACCAGGCCGGACGGCACAAGGCCGCTTCTTATCGCGGTGACGCAGCTCACCAGCACGGACCAGCAGAGCATGGAGAAGGAGCTTCTCATCCCGCGGCCCATCGATGAGGTCGTAATCGCCTATGCACAGAACGCCGCGGCCGCCGGCCTCGACGGCGTGGTCTGCTCCCCGCTTGAGGCGGGGAAAGTGCACCGGGCCTGCGGCGAGGGCTTCCTCACCGTGACGCCGGGGGTGCGGTTCACAGACGGCGACAAGGGAGACCAGAAGCGCGTCACCACCCCGGCACAGGCGAAAGAACTGGGCAGCGACTTTATCGTCGTCGGCCGCCCCATCACGGCAGCCGCGGATCCCGTTGCCGCCTGGCATCGATGCAGAAAGGATTTTCTGTAAGCTCCTGCCCAAATGAGAAAATACGACATTGCTGTTCTTTGAGCAAGCAGAAAACCTGTCCCGAAAACGGACAGGTTTTCTGCTATTATGATGTTTTGCGGACGCACACCCGCCGCAAGGAAAGTGCAGGAGTTTTTCACGGCATCGGCAGGCAGGATGAACCTTCATTCTGCCTGCTTTTGCCGTCTGCGCCTGTTTTCAGTTTGTTCAAATTCTTCCTAAGTTTCCTCTAAGTTTCCGCTGTTATACTCTGCTCATCACAGGAAAAGAGGTACATGTTATGTCCGGTGCAATTTTTGAACGTCACGAAATGAAGTTTCTTTTGAATACGCAGCAGCGCCGCTTCCTGGAAAGCGCGATTCAGGGCAGGATGCGCCCAGATGAGCACGGGGAGAGCACGATCTGCAACGTCTATTACGACACCCCCGATTACCTTCTGGTCCGGCGTTCCCTGGAGCGCCCGGTCTACAAGGAAAAGATCCGGATGCGCAGCTACGGTCCGGCCTGCGGGAACGATTCTGTCTTTCTGGAGCTGAAGAAAAAGTACGACGGCGTGGTATACAAACGCAGGATCTCTCTCCCGCTGGATCTGGCCGAAGCCTATATGCATGGAGAGATTCCGATGCCGTCGGACTCCCAGATCGGTCGCGAGATCGACTGGTTCTGTCACAGCTACCGGGATCTGATTCCGGCCGCGCACATCAGCTATGACCGGAACGCCTGGTTTGACCGTATTGATCCGGAACTCCGTCTCACCTTTGACCGCAACATTCTCTGGCAGACGGAAGACTGCAGACTCTCCGCGCTCCCCTGCGGCCACAGCATTCTCGGCGCCGGCGAGTCCCTGCTGGAGATCAAAACCGCTTCCGCGATTCCGATGTGGCTGGTCTCTCTGCTCAATGAGGCGGAGATTCGCAAAACCAGTTTTTCCAAATACGGCACGGCCTATACGGCCATGCTGAACAATTACAGAATGAGAGGTGTTTCCTGTGCTTGATACGTTTTTTACCGCTCTCTACAGCGGCAGCTCCACGGTGACGCTGCCGGTCTTTCTGGCGATCATCGCCTCGGCGCTGATCCTCGGTCTTGTCTACGCCCTGCTCTACCGCTCCATTGAGCACTGCAGCCGCAGCTTTGCGTTGACGCTCTCCCTTCTCCCCGCGGTCGTCTCCGTCGTCATCCTGATGGTCAGCGGCAGCATCGGCGCGGGCGTAGCCGTAGCCGGCACCTTTTCCCTGGTTCGCTTCCGTTCCGCGCCCGGTACGGGAAAAGAAATCGTCTCCGTCTTCATCTCCATGGCGATCGGCCTTGCCTGCGGAATGGGCTTCCCACTTCTGGCCGCCCTGTTCACCGTGATCCTCTGTGCGATGTATGCGCTCTTCACCCGCCTCATCTTCCCGGACGCTGGAGACGAAGAAGCGGAGAAAACCCTGCAGATCACTATTCCAGAAGATCTGGAATACGCGGGCTTATTCGATGATATTTTCAACCGTTACACGTCCGGCGCCAGACTGGTCCGGGTCAAGACCACCAACCTCGGTTCTCTGAACCGCCTGAGCTACGAGCTGCGCATGCTGAAGCCCGGTACCGAAAAAGCCATGATCGACGAGCTGCGCTGCCGGAACGGAAATCTTGAAATCAATCTCGCTGCCCGCTGCGAAGGCAGCGAACTGTGAAAGGAGGATTCCCAGCCATGACAAAACGCAACCGCAAGAGCAGCGGGCCGGTCTTTCTTCGCGTTCTCCCCTTCCTGTTGACGCTTATGCTCTTTCTGTCCCTGATGCTGACGATGACCGGCCCGGAAGCACAGGCCGAGAGCAGCGGCGCAGGCGCGGAGGACGAAGATCTTCCCGAATACAGCATCCTGCTCAGCGACGCGCAGAGCAGCAGTTCCTGCAGCAGCGTCATCTTCTCCGGCAGCACCGTCACCATCGTTGACGCGGGCAGCTATACCCTCACCGGTTCCCTCTCCGACGGACAGATCTGTGTGGACACCGCCAAGGAAAACCGCGTCCGTCTGATTCTGGACGGTGTCAGCATCACGAGTTCCGGTTCCGCCGCCATCTATGTCCGTTCCGCGGACAAAGTCGTGATCAGCCTGAAGGACAGCACGGCCAGCACGCTCGGCAACGGAGGAAGCTTTGTGCAGACCGATGAAAATAACATTGACGCCGTCATTTTCTCCAAGGATGACCTCACCATCAAGGGAACCGGCGCCCTCACGATCAACTCCCCCGCCGGTCACGGAATCGTCGGCAAGGATGACCTGAAGATCAAAAGCGGCACAATCTCTGTCACCGCCGCCCGGAAAGCGCTCAGCGCAAACGACACACTCACCCTGGAAAACGGCGTATTGACGCTGAATGCGGGAACCGAAGGCATTGAGGCTTCCAACGTCATCGTCAGTGGTGGAAGCGTCTCCGTTCAGGCGGGAGACGACGGCATCAACGCCACCTGGATCTCGGATACGACGCGGCCCGCGGTCGAAATCAACGGAGGCGCTCTCACCATTGTGATGGGAGCCGGGGATACGGACGGCATCGATTCCAACGGAGACCTCGCCATCACCGGCGGAACCATTGACATCACCGGAAATTCTTCGTTCGACATTGACGGAAGCGTCACGTTTACCGGAGGCACAGTGATTGTTAACGGGCAGCAGGTCGACACCATTCCGAACCAGATGATGGGCATGGGCGGCTTCGGCGGGATGGGCCGCGGTGGCCGGCTGAACATGGACGACTTCCCGGGCGGAGTCTCCAGCGACGGAAACGGCTTCCCTCAGGCTCAGGACGGAAACAGTGACTTCGGCGGGCAGCAGCCCGGCGGTTTCGGCGGCATGGGCGGAGGCCGCCGCGGGATGG
>JAGAFT010000186.1 GCA_017627975.1 Oscillospiraceae bacterium | reverse complement strand
CGCTCAGTGCCGCAGCCAGCAGGGCGAGCGTCAGAAACAGACTGAAAATCCGTACAGTATTTTTCACAGTATCCTCCTGATCTTCTTTCCGCCTGCCGCCGACGCATCTTCGGCGGGACACGGGAAAGGTATTTTTCTTTTATTCTGTATGACGCGACCATTATAACACCAAAAGCCGCGCCCTTCCATGAATAATTCTTAATTATTGCCGCTGCGGGTAATGACCGACGCTGCGGAAAAGCGCCGAATTGCCGGGCGGCCGTCGGTGTGCCTATTCCCCGCCCCGGAGCAGCCGGAAAATCTCTTTCCCGACGCCGGCGTCGTTGTTGCTTTCGATGACGGCATCGGCGGCATCCCGGATCGCGGGAACGGCGTTTTGCATGGCACAGCCGCGGCCCGATACGAGAAGCATGTCTTTGTCGTTCAGACCGTCTCCGAAGGCGACGCTTTCGGAAACATCCATACCCAGCTCCCTGCACAGGGCGCGCAGGGCGTTTCCCTTTCCGGCGCGGGCGCTGTTGATTTCGATGTTGTTGCGCAGCGACGAGGAGGCGATCAGTTCCGGAAACAGCTGCGGCACCAGCGCAAGCTGGCGTGCGCGCTCGTCCATGTGCTCCGGCCGGAAGTACATCTGAAGCTTTTCCAGCGCGACCCCGTCCTCCAGGATCTTCTGTTTCAGGTCCGGGACCGGGCGGCGCAGGCTCTTGACCAGCTTCAGGATATGCGGCTCGGTCTCAAAAAAATCCGGCGCCTTTTCGTACATCCACGCCGTCATGTATCCGCAGTCCCCCCGATAGCAGTCATAGAGCACCGGGAGCGTGTCCATATACGTGCAGAGCCGAACCGCGAGCTCCGGCTCGATCCGGGCCCGGTAGAGCGCCCGATCTTCCTTCAGGTCATAGACCAGCGCGCCGTTTGCGAAGATGAAATAGCGAAACAGCTGAAGCTCCAGAAGCTCCTCCGGAAGCGCCTTCAGGATCCGCCCCGTGGCGGGCACCAGGAAAATGCCCCGGTCGTACGCCGCCCGCAGTGCGGCAAGATTCTCTTCCGGCAGGTGCTTGTCATCGTCCAGAAGGGTTCCGTCCAGGTCAAACGCGATCAGTTTTACAGTCATTCGTTACCGCCTTCGATGTGTATACAAGTATATTTAAATATTGTCACACATTTACTCTTGCATTCCGTTTTGATTTGTTGTATTATAATACAGCACTTCAATAAAACTCGCAAGATACAGGAGGTAACAAAGATGAAAAAAATTCTCGCAGTTCTGCTCGCAATTGCCATGATCTGCGCCCTCGGCGTAACGGCATTCGCGGATGACGCGGTCGCGCCGAAAGACGGCGGAAGCAAAGTGACCTTCACCACCGGCGGCGAAGCGGGCACCTATTACGGCTTCGGCAGTGTCCTTGCCCAGAAGGTAAGCGATGTGACCAGCACCAGTGTCACGGCCATCACCTCCGGCGGCTCTGCGGCCAACATCGATGCGATTGACATCGGCGACGCCCAGCTGGGCTTCTCCCAGTCCGACGTTCTGGCCTATGCCTATGCCGGCGAGCGCACCTTTGAAGAGATCGGCGCCATCGACAGCTTCTCCATCGTGGCTCCCCTTTATATGGAGCAGGTCCAGATTGTCACCCTGAATCCGGACATCAAGACGGTTGCCGACCTGAAGGGCAAGGCCGTTTCCATCGGCGCGGCCGGTTCCGGCGTGTACTTCAACGCCATTGACGTCCTCGGCGCCTACGGCCTGACCGAAGACGACATCAAGCCCACCTACCAGTCCTTCAGTGACAGCGCCGAAGCGCTGCAGGACGGCCAGATCGATGCGGCCTTCGTCGTTGCCGGCGCCCCCACCACCGCCATCACCTCTCTCGCCGCCACCAAGAGCGTGTATCTGGTCAGCCTGGATGACGAGCACATCGACGCCCTGATCGAGGCCTCTCCGTTCTACTCCAAGGCGGTCATTCCCGCCGACACCTACGGCATGCCTGAGGATGCCACCACCGTCGCCGTCAGCGCCGTGGTTATTGCCTCCAACGATGTGGCCGACGTCGACGTCTACAACTTCCTCTGCGGCGTCTATGAGAACCTCGACGACCTGGCCAAGGTCCACGACAAGGCCAACGAGCTGAGCCTGGAGTTCGCCTCTTCCTTCGTCGGTGTCCCCTACCACGCCGGTGCGGTCCAGTACTTTGCCGACAAGGGCATTGAGGTCCCCGCGGAGTAAGCGATCGGCTTTTCCCGAATCTTTAGCGCTTTCTTAGCTTTTTTGATGCAGCGGCGCCGCTTATACGGCGCCCTGCTTTTCATTACATGCCAAAGGATCTGTCTGCCGTCATCTCCCCCGCCTGCGGCGGGGGAGATGACGGACAAACCGTTCTCGGATCAATCGGAGGAGATGAGCAAGTGGCAGAGAACAAACAAAACACCCGCCCGGAACTTGAGATCGGGACCGCGAAGGAAATCGAAGAGATGATGAAAAAGTATGACCGCGAGTCCAATGTCCGCATCTGGACAGGAGTCCCCCGCAAGGTCATCCGCTATCTCTGCGCGGCGTTTTCGATCTACTGCATCTGGGTTACGCTCTTCAGCACCATGATGCCGGAAGAGAAGCTGAATCTCTTTCTCGGACTGATTCTCGTGATGGGGTATCTGAACTACCCCATCAGCAAGAAGCATGTCCGCCCCAACTACATCCCCTGGTACGACATCGTCATCATGCTTGTGGGTGCGATTCCCTTTTTCTACTGTGCCCTGAACGCCCATTCCATCATCAAGCTGGCCGCCCGCGTAACGCGGGATCCGAAGATGGTCGTGATGGCGGTAATGGCGATTCTGGCGTATATGGAGCTCTGCCGCCGCTGTGTCGGCATCCCGATCCTCTGTGTGGTCGGCGTGCTGCTCGTCTACGCCTTTACCAACGTCCGCTTCGGCAAGGTCGTCTATGACCTGTTCTATACCACCACCGGGATTATGAGCACGCCCATCAACGTCTGTGCCAAGTACATTGTGGTGTTTATCATCTTCGGGGCCTTCCTGGAACGAACGGGAATCTCAAACTTCTTCATTAATCTTGCAAACTCCGTTGCCGGCGCCTCCTCCGGAGGCCCTGCCAAGGTCGCGGTCATCTCTTCGGCTCTCTGCGGCATGGTGTCCGGCTCCTCGGTCGGCAACACCGTGACGACCGGCTCCGTGACCATCCCGATGATGAAGAAGACCGGTTATAAGCCGGAGTTTGCGGGCGCGGTGGAAGCCGCGGCCTCCACCGGAGGACAGATTATGCCGCCCATCATGGGCGCGGCGGCCTTCCTGATGGCCGAGTACATGGGCATCCCATACGGCCAGGTGGCACTCAAGGCCATCCTCCCGGCGGTGCTGTACTTTACCGGCATCTATATCGCGGTCCATCTGGAGGCAAAGAAGCTGGGCCTGAAGGGCATCCCGCGTGAAGAACTGCCCCGTTTCAGTGCGCTTCTGCCCCGGGTGTACCTGCTTCTGCCGCTGGTCGTGCTGGTGTGGCTGGTCGCGACAAACAAGCGCACCATGCAGTTCTCCGCGGCGGTTGCCATCATGATCACCATTCTGGTCGGCCTGTTCAACAACGTGGTCAACAAAATGACTGGAAGCGGGGATACGAGCGACAACCTCACCCTCGAAAAGTTTGTTGACGCCCTGGAAGCGGGCGCAAAGAGCTGTGTCACCGTGGCGGTTGCCTGCGCCATGGCGGGCCTTGTGGCGGGCTCCATCACCTCGACGGGTCTTGCCTCCAAGCTCATTACCGCCGTGGTTACCATCTCCCGCGGCAACGTCATGATCGCCCTGCTGCTGACGATGCTCTGCTGCATCGTACTGGGCATGGGCGTTCCGACCACGGCCAACTACTGCATCATGGCCTCCACCTGCGCGCCGATCCTGATCACCATCGGGGTTCCGCAGGTCGCGGCCCACTTCTTCGTGTTCTACTTCGGCATCGTCGCCGATATTACCCCGCCAGTGGCCCTGGCCGCCTATGCCGGCTCCGCCATTGCCAAGGCACCGCCCATGAAAACGGCCTTCAACGCCTCGAAGCTCGCGATTGCGGCCTTTATCGTGCCCTATATCTTCGCGCTGAACCCGGCGATGCTCTTTGTGGACACCACCGCCATCCAGGTGGTGACGGTTGTAATCACGTCCTTTGTCGGCATGTTCGGTGTGGCGGGCGCCCTGAACGGCTTCCTGTTCCGCCGGATGAACCCGCTGGTCCGCATCCTCTTTGCCGGCGGCGGCCTGCTGATGATGTATCCGGGGACCCTTACCGACGTGATCGGCGTTGTGATTTTCGCCCTCGCCTTTGCCTGGCAGTATCTCGGTTATAAACGCAGCGCAGGCGCAGCGGCGTAAGAAATCATCAAACATTACAGACAAAAGCATTCTCAGAGCGGATCCCTGAATCGGGGACCTCATGCTGAGGATGCTTTTCTTCTCAACTTGTGTTTTCTTCTCAGGTGTGGTAGTATGAACCGTGTAAACGGCGGAGTGAACTCTGCCTGAATCTGTGAGGCGACGAGATGGCCGAATCCTGGAAAAACAGAATATCCGAGCCCTGGCGGGAAGGGGCCTCTGCGGCGGAGGAGCGCAGGCTCCTTCTGCTCTGCTTTGCCGCGGTCTTCGGCTTCGGGCTTGCGGCGCACGCCTACGGCTTCCTGCACGCGAGCTTCTCGCACGACATGCTCAACGCCCTGGTGGCGGATCCCCTGGAAACCTACTGGAAGATGCAGCTGGGCCGGCCCGGGATTGTGCTCTATCGGCGGATTTTCCGCGGTGTGATCGCGGCGCCCTGGCAGCTTGGCCTGCTGAGCCTTCTGTGGCTGAGCCTTGGCTGCTTCCTCACGGCAAAGCTCTTTCGCGTGAAGGAGAGCGTTTTTCCCGTGCTCCTTGCGGGGATCCTCACGGTCAACATCACGACCGTCGCCATGACGGCAACCTACCTCTACGAGATGGACGCGGACCTTTTCGCGGTTCTGCTGGGCGTGTGCGCGGTGTTTCTCTGGGACCGTTACGGTTGGCCGGGGGCTTTGCTCGGCGCGCTGCTCACCGCCTGCTGTATGGGGACATATCAGAGCATGGTCTCGGTCCCGGTGACGCTTGCCATGCTTTCGTGCATCGCCGCGCTGCTGCGGGGGGAATCCTCCGCCGCGGTCTTCCGGAAAGGGCTCCGGGCAATCGCGATGCTGGGCTGCGGTGCGCTGCTCTACTGGCTTGGCGTCCGGCTCATGTGCTCGCTCAAGGGCATCAACCTCGCCATGGACAGCTACAACAGTGTGGAACAGGAAGCCTCACGCTCGATCTTCGGAAGAATCGGGCGGGTGTATCAGACCTGGGCTTGGGCGTTCTGGAATCCGGCGCATGCGCACATCGAAACGACCGTGCTGGTGCTCAACATCCTGCTGGCCGCTCTCGGCCTGTGGGGCCTGTTTACATGGCTGTGGAAGGGCGAGACCGGCGGAAAGGAAAAGCTCCTGCTCTGCCTGCTTGTCGTTTTGCAGCCTGTGGGAATGAACACGGCCCAGCTGAGTTTTTCCGGGGAAGCGCACGACCTGATGAAGTATTCCTTCTGGCTGCTTTACGTCCTTTGCCTGCTTCCCTGCTTTGTGGGAACGCGGAAGAAAGCGGATCGGACGTCCGGCGTGACCCGGTGGATCGGGGCGCTCCTTGTGCTGCTCCTGCTCTGTGCGAACATTCAGACGGCGAACGTCGTCTATACCAAGAAGCAGCTGGAACAGGAGGGAACCCGGTCACTGTTGACAAGGGTGCTGATGCGCCTGGAAGAGCGGGAGGACTATGTGCCCGGTGAAACACCGCTGGTTTTCGCGGGGGTAAGCGATCAGCTTCAGGAGAAGCTTCCGGGCTTTGAAGCCTATTATGACATCACCGGCTGTGAGACGGCCTCGCCGATCGTCAAATCCACAGCCTCGTACAACTATAACATCTATGCGGCATATTTCCGCTATCTGCTGAACAATCCCGCCGTCATGGCGGACTGGGAGCTGTGGAACCGAATGCAGGAGGATCCCCGCGTGGCGGAACTTCCGACCTATCCGGCGGAGGGATGCATGCAGCTTGTGGACGGCGTGATGGTCGTCCGGATGGGAAAGGACAGAAATGACAGGGCCTGAAAGAAGGGAAAACCGCGCGAGGCGCAGGCCGGGGAGGCTTCTTTTGCTTCTCGGTACGGCGGCTGCGCTCCTGCTGTGCGGCTGTGCAGCGAAGGTGGAGCTCTCCAGCGGGACGGTCAAGGACAATCTGCAGAGCATTACGGCCGTGGTTACCCCGGAGGATCTTGAAAAGCTGGACGGCTTCGAGCGGCTTGGCTCCGCGGACTTTTCGGGGAGCAGCTGCTATGCCGAGCTCGCCGACTGGGCCGAGCGGCATCCTCTGGTCGAGGTCGCGTATACGGTTGCCTTCCCGAACGGGACGGCTGCGGAGAATGACACCCATGAGCTGGATCTGACCGGGCTGAAGGATGCGGATCTGGAGGAAGCGCTGGAAAATCTGGCCTACCTGCCGCAGCTGAAGTCGGTGAATCTCGGCAGCGACGAGGACGGGCTGTCACCGGCGGGCGCACTGAAATTCCGGGAAACCCGGCCGGACCTGGAATTTGACTATCACTGCCGGCTTCTCGGGAAGGACAGCATCCTGGACGAGACAAAGCTGGACCTGACCAATGTCCCGGAGAGTAAAATCCGGGCGGATCTGGACGTCATTTCCTGCCTTAGGAAGCTGAAAACCATCGAACTCGGCAGCGACGAGGAAAAGAACGCACCGGACTGGAAGCTGATCCGTGCGCTGGAAGAGGCGGCTCCGGAGGCAAAGATCCATTACCGCTTCACGCTCTACGACATACCGCTCACCCTGGAGGATGAGGAGATCGACCTCAGCTATCGCTATATCGCCGACGGCTGGCCCGAGGTGCTGGAGGTCGCGGAATGCATGCCGAATCTGAAGACCCTGCTGATGGACACCTGCGCCGTCGGGAACGAAGATATGGCGAAGATCCGGGACGCGCTTCCGGACACCGAGGTCGTCTGGCGCATCAACTTCGGCGGCGCGTATACCGCCCGGACCAACGAGACCCGAATCCTCGCCTCCAGCCCGTCGGTGGGCGGGGCGCTGGGCGATCGGGATGTCGAAGTGTTCAAGTATTTTACGAAGATGAAATACCTGGACATCGGTCACAACGAGCTGATCACGGACCTGTCGTTTGCCCGGTACATGCCGGACCTCGAGGTTCTGATCGTCGCGATGAACCCGCTGGGAGATCTGAGCCCGCTGGCGGACTGCCCGAAGCTTGAGTATCTGGAGCTGTTCTATTCCATGACAGACGACCTGAGTCCTCTGGCCGGACTCAAGAACCTGAAGCATCTGAACGTGGGACACTGCCCGAAGCTGACCGACATCTCGCCGATCTATGACCTGGAGCTGGAACGCTTTTACCTCGGCACCTTTGCCTCCTGCCCGGTGCCGCCGGAGCAGGTGGACCGCTACCGCGAGCTGCATCCCGACTGTGAAGTGGACAACGAAAGCTGGGAAAGCTCGGAGGGCGCCTGGCGTCGGGCGGCCTTCCTGGAAGGGAAAGAGCTGGAATGGTACAAGAAGCAGCCCTATTACTCCGAAGAGCGGCAGAATTATGCGCCGCGCTATGCCCTGCTGCGGGACCAGCTGGGCTATGATGGCCTGCTGTACAGCACGAAATGGAACGACCCGACCTGGCAGTATGTCGGCTGGTAAGAAACGGGAGAAAAGGGTATGAAGAGAAGAGAAAAGATCCTGCTGCTGTTTCTGGTCCTGGGGCTGGTCCTGATGGGCTGCGGCGCGGCAAAGCAGACACCCTCCGGCGGAAAGACGGAGACGCTCAGCCTCTGCGGCGTGGACTTCAGCCTCGAGGACGAGGAACTCGACCTCAGCTATATCAGGATCGGAGACGGCTGGCAGGAGGTGCTGAAAACCGCGAAGCGCATGCCGAACCTGAAGCGCCTGGTGATGGACAGCTGCGGCGTGCAGAACGAGGACATGGAGAAGATCCGGGACGCGCTCCCGGAGACCGAGGTCGTCTGGCGCATCAACTTCGGCCTGCAGTATACCGCCCGCACCGACGCGACCCGGATCCTTGCCTCCAGCCCTTCGATCGGCGGCAATGTGACAAACCGCGATCTGGAGAAATTCAAGTATTTTACAAAACTGAAGTTCCTGGACATCGGCCACAACGAGGATATCACGGACCTCTCTTTTGTACGGTATCTGCCGGACCTCGAGGTGCTGATCATCGCGATGAACCCCCTGGGTGATCTGAGCCCGCTGGCGGACTGTGAAAAGCTTGAGTATCTGGAGCTCTTTTATTCCCACACGGACGACCTCACGCCGCTTGCCGGGCTCAGGAACCTCAAGCATCTGAACGTGGGACACTGCCCCCTCCTGAAGGATATCTCGCCGATCTATGACCTGGAGCTGGAGCGCTTCTTCCTTGGCCCGTTCATTTCGTGTCCGGTGCCGCAGGAGCAGGTGGATCACTACCGCGCGCTGCACCCCGACTGTGAGGTGGAAAACGAGTACTGGGAGAGCTCTGAGGGCGCGTGGAGAAGAGCGGCGAATCTCACCGGGGAAAAGCTGGAGTGGTATCAAAAGCAGCCCTACTACTCGGAGGAGCGGAAAGGGTACGCCCCGCGCTATGCCCTGCTGCGGGATCAGATGGAATATGATTCTTTAAACTACAGCACAAAATCAAATGACCCGCTCTATCGCTACGTATCCTGGGAAATCAAATAAAAACCGAACCGGCACCGCAGAGAAGCGTTTTCTGCGATGCCGGTTTTGATATCCGGAATTGATTTGGGTCAGGGAGCGAGCTGACGCTGCGGCGGAGCGTAAAGGCCGCAGACAGGGGGATGCGTTCAGCTCAGCTTGAGATCGCCGTCTTTCACCCAGCCGAGCTTCCGGCAGACGGTGTTGAAAAGCGGGCAGAGCACGGCCGGCAGCACAAAGCAGATAAGCACAAGGCCGAGCCAGTCAAAGCCGGAAGGACTGATGGCGACCGCACCCTTGGCGGCGGCTTCCGCGCTGGGCTCAACCCAGCCGGTCCAGATGCCGATCTGGCCGCAGAGACCGCAGGTGCCCATGCCGGAGTTGATCGGGGCTCCGTTCATTTCCAGCCGGAAGAGGCAGGTGGCGATGGGGCCGGTGATGGCCGAGGCCGCGATGGGCGGGATCCAGATGCGGGGATTGCGGATGATGTTCGGCATCTGAAGCATGGAGGTGCCGAGCCCCTGCGAGACCAGTCCGCCCCAGCGGTTTTCCCGGAAGCTCATCACGGCAAAGCCCACCATCTGGGCGCAGCAGCCCGCCACCGCGGCGCCGCCGGCAAGCCCGGTGAGCTGCAGGACGGAGCAGATGGCCGCGGACGAGATCGGGAGCGTCAGCGCGATGCCGACCAGGACCGAGACCGCGATGCCCATCCAGAAAGGCTGGAGCCGGGTCGCGTTGTCAATGACGATGCCAAAGGCGGAAGCGGCCTTGCCGATGGGCGGCGCAATGAGCTTGGCCAGCGCAACACCGACGATGATGGTGACGGCCGGCGTTACGAGCAGGTCGATTTTGGTCTCCTTGCTGACGGCCTTGCCGAATTCTGCGGCGATGATGGCGATGATGAGGACAGCCAGCGGGCCGCCGGCTCCGCCTTCGGCATTGGAGGCCCAGCCCACCGCCGCGAGGGAGAACAGAACCATCGGGGGCGCCTGCAGGGCATAGCCGATGGCCACCGCCATGGCCGGGCCGGAAACCGCCATGGCGTAGGTGCCGATATCCACCAGAAACGGAATCTTCAGCTGACTGCCCAGGGTGCGGATGATCGTCCCGATGAGCAGGGAGCAGAACAGGCCCTGCGCCATGGCCCCGAGGGCGTCAATGCCGTAACGTTTTCCGGAAAAGACAATGTTTTTCCGCTTCAGAAATGCTTGAAAGCGATTCATGATGTTCTCCGTTTAATACAACTGGGTAAAGCTCTCGTAATGGTCGTCGGTATAGTAGATCAGGCCGTCGTTGGAGAAAATGATGCGCTTCGCGCCGCGGGACCGCTTGCCCAGGGTGTTGATGTCGCATTCGGTCCAGGTGCGGCCTTTGGCCTTGGGGAGTTTCCCGTCATAATTGCCGAAGTAATCGCCGCCGATACACATGCCGGGAAAGTACTCTTCCAGGCTGCCGCCGGGCCAGCCGGCCTTCCGCGCTTCCTTCTTGGTGATGAAGTTGGAGGGAAGGTGCCCGTACTGATGCAGATACAGCGCCACGTCTTCCTTGGTGGTATAGCTCCCGTCCTCCGGAAGAAGCTCTTCCTCTTCCGTGTCGGAAGCGGAGTTCGCGGAAGGCTTTTGCGCATCTGCTTTCGGCTTTGCCGATGCGGAATCGGGCTTCGCGGAGGCCTTCGGGGAAGAGACGGCGAGATTCTGTGCTTCCGTGGAAGCTGCAACCGAAGGGGCAGACGGTGTGACGGCGCTGTCTCCGGACGGATAGAGATAAAATGCCAGAACAAGGATCAAAAGAACAATCGGTAAAAAGCGGCGAAGTTTGTTCATGTTTTATCTGCCTTTCCTGTAGAAACGAAGAGTTCAACGCGCATCATACCACACTTTTTCGCTCTGCGCAATCTTCCTGCACAAGAGAGAAGCCGTGTTTTCATATTTTTTGCCAAAGATTCGTCATTTTTGACAAATTCGCTGACAGTTCATGCTTTTGTCTTTCTTTTTATACCGCTTTGGGTTATAATCTATGCACCAAATTACAGGAGGTATTACTGAAACATGAAGCAGTATTTTGAGATTGTTGATGTCATGGCGCGTGAGATCCTCGACTCCCGCGGCAACCCCACCGTTGAAGTCGAAGTCACCCTCGACGACGGCACCATCGGCCGCGCGGCCGTCCCCTCCGGCGCTTCCACCGGTATGTACGAAGCCTGCGAGCTCCGCGACGGTGACAAGGGCCGTTACGGCGGCAAGGGCGTGCTCAAGGCTGTTGAGAACGTCAACGGCGAGATCGCCGAGGCGGTTGTCGGCCTGAACGTTCTGGATCAGACCGCCATCGACAAGCTCCTTCTCGAACTCGACGGAACCCCGAACAAGACCCGTCTCGGCGCCAACGCCATTCTGGGTGTCTCCCTCGCCTGCGCAAAGGCCGCTGCCGAGGCCACCGGCCAGAGCCTGTACAACTACATCGGCGGCGTCAATGCCAAGACCCTCCCGGTCCCGATGATGAACGTCCTCAACGGCGGTGCCCATGCCGACAACAGCGTCGACATTCAGGAATTCATGATCATGCCCGTCGGTGCGCAGAACTTCCGTGAAGCCCTGCGTATGTGCGCCGAAGTCTTCCACGCCCTGAAGAAGGTTGTTCCTCCCTCCGGTGTCGGCGATGAGGGCGGTTATGCCCCGAACCTGGCCAGCGATGAGGATGCCCTGAAGGCTCTCGTGGCAGGCATCGAGAAGGCCGGCTACAAGCCCGGCGAAGACTTCATGATCGCCATGGACGCTGCGGTCTCCGACTGGTGGAACGCCGACGACAAGTGCTATCACCTGCCGAAGCGCGGCACGGTCATGACCAGCAAGGAAATGATCGATATGTGGGAAGACCTGGTCAACAAGTATCCCATT
>JAGAFT010000185.1 GCA_017627975.1 Oscillospiraceae bacterium | reverse complement strand
TCCAGCGCTCCCCGCGCTGCGTCGATGCGTTCGTTGGCACCGCTGACAAACGCAGCGCCGAGTTCCGCCAGGCGGCTGTTTTCATTTTCGATCTGGCGCGTCAATTCTTCACCGACGGCATCCTTGACGGCACTGATTTGCTCCTCGGTGAAGCCCTGCTCCGCCATGGCGTCTATGGCGCCGTTGACGCCGTTCAAATCAATGGCACTGCTTCCGAAATCGGCCTCGACCCCGCTCAGTTCCACTGCGAGCGCTCCTTTCGCGGCCTCCAGGGCGCCCGACGCGCTGCCTGCTGCCGCCTGTGCCGATTCGATTGCTGTCTGCGCCCCGCTCTGCATGGTCGAGAGGCGCTCGTTTGCCTGGGTCTCCGCATGGTTTACGGCATCCTTTGCAAGCCCGATTGCCCCTGCCGCCGCCTCGATCGCCTCTGTGGAGAGGTTCACGCCGCCCAGGACACCGCCGAGGCCTTCCAGCTCCTCCGAGACGGCACTCAGCGATGCCCGGACGCTGTCCAGCGTTGAGACGGACTCTGCCAGGCCGCTCATCTGCACCCCCGTCTCCTTTGACAGGGCCTCCAGCTCGGCCGCCACCGCCGGGAGATCCGCCGTGAGATCCTTCGCCGTCTGCAGGGCGCTGTTGACGCCGCCCACATAGGCGCTCATCCCGTCGCCCAGCTTTTCACTTCCCTCGGCCAGCTGGGCCGCCGCGTCATAGAGGGTATCAAATTCTCCCGCCAGATCGTAGAGCTCGTTGAGGTCCTTCTGCTCCAGTTCCTCCAGAAGCCCGTTGGAGAAAACCGTGGCCGTAAAGTCCATCTCGAAGTCCTTCACATCCGCTTCCAGCTCCGCATAGGTCGGGATGTCCAGATCCTCGGTCAGCTTGTTGTCCGCCAGCGTCAGGGCATCCGGGAGGCCCGGCAGGCCGAAGCCCAGAAAGGCGTTCTGTTCTCCCAGGCTCAGAAGCCGCCCGTTTTTGCACTCCACATGAGAAAATACTTCCTTCGGCAGCACGGCGAAGCTGAATGCGAGAAAGGGCACTTTGGTCTGAATGCTCTTGGCCTCTCCGCCGTAGATCGAGACGTCCCGTGTCTCCTGTGTCCGGTTTTCATAGTCGAAGCGGATGACCAGGTGTCCGCTCTTCCCGGCCAGGTTCTCCGGGCGAACGGGCCGTCCGTCCAGGGTGTAGCTGATCTTCACCCCCACCGGGAGCCTGTCCCGGCTCTTTCCCTCATAACGGATTTCTTCTCCGTGATCCTCCCAGATCAGGCTGCCGTCTCTTTCCTGACGGAATTCCTCGTCTCCCTCGGTGTTTTTGATGTCGGTGAGCCTCGTCCTGTCGCGGATGCTTCCGTCTGTTCCGCGGCAGCGCAGCAGCGTTTCCACCGTTACATCGCGGACCGTACCGTCCGCACCGGCCTTGACATAGACCGTCTCTTCCTTGTCCCGGTCTGTTTCCCCCAGCTCCCGGGTCCCGAGGGGGGCTTCGGTCGGCGTCGGTTTCGGCGTTGCCGCGGGGGAGGGGCTCGGGGTCGCCGTCACTTCCGGTGCCTCCGCCGACGGGAATTTCAGCGGGCTGCAGCTCATCAGGACCGCACAGCAAAAAAGAACAGCCAGAACAGCCTTCCATCCTTTTTTCATTCCGTCCGTCTCCCTTCGATGTGATTATTCCGTATTCTTCAGCGCCAGATCCATCGGAACCCGCCGCAGCCGCCGGTTCTCCAGCAGGGCGACCAGGCCATAGGTCCCGAGACCCAGCAGAAACATCTCGACAAAGATTTTGGGATCCAGATAATACGGGATCCATCCCGAGATGCTCGTCACCACATAGAACCGGAAGATTCCCCGCATCCCGTATTCCACCGCCGGCAGACTGATGAGCAGAAACACAATCACCGCCAGCGTCGTCGGCAGGATATACAGGCGGCTGATCTCCCGTCCGGAGTAGCCGAGGATCTTCGCCATGGAGATCGCCTGGGCGTTCTTCTCGATCACAATCTTGCTGAGCAGGTAGATCAGGATCATGAAGATGATCACGGCAAAGCCGTCCACCAGGAGCATCATGCCGCCCATGGAGACGTCAAGCTGCCGCGAGATTTTGGTCAGGTCCTCCAGCGTGATCACCGAGCCGATGTACTTTTCGTCGATGTCGGTGATTTCCGTATCCGAAAGGTAGCCGCAGAAGTAGTCCGGATCCTCCCCCATGATGCCGTTGAGCTCCGCCCGATCCATGAAAATCGCCAGCGCTCCGTCGTAGGGGTACACCTGGTCCGCCCGGAAGGAATAGACCTCGTTTCCGTAGGCCTCCTTCAGGGTCACCGTGTCGCCGGGCAGGAGCTCATCCTTGTCCGCGAAGGCGGAGGAGATGCTCACCCCGTCCTGCAGACGGACATAGCGGCTGTCCGGATCAATGCCGTAAAGCATCACGTTTTCGATCATGTAGCGCTCGTCCGTCGTTTTCAGGGTGAAGATGCTGAACTTTTCGGCGTCTTCGTTTTCGGTCTCCACCCCGTCGGAAAACTCCATCATCGCAATCAGGCTTCGAAGCTTGTGCTCTTCATCCACCGCGTCCAGCGGGATGGTCAGAAGGTACTGGTAGTTGCAGAGCAGATTGTCCGAGATATGGGCCGTGTAGTGGTCCAGTACCGCCGGAAACAGCAGTCCGAACATCAGCAGGAAATTGGAAAACAGCACTCCCACCAGAAGCAGAAGATAATTGCTCATATTCTGAAACAGGACCCTCATGCGAAACCGGGCGAAGAAGCGGATATGCGGACTGAGCCGGAAGGCGCGCCGATTTTTCCGTCTGGTGAGTTCCCTCCTCAGGAATTTCAGCGGCGGGAGGCGGAGACTGCGCCGCAGGATCAGCCAGTTCACCGCCGCCATCAGGATCAGCGGCACCACCGTTGTCAGCACAAACGCGTCCGCGTTCCAGAGCGTCATATAGGTGGGCAGGCTGTAGCTGTTGTAATACAGTCCGGCCGCTACATCCTTGAACACCGTGTAGCCGAGGATATTTCCGATGACGGCGCTGATGACGGTGACCAGCAGCGGCATCGCCATATAGTGCCGGACAAGTTCTCCCCGGGTATAGCCGGAAGCGCGCAGCGTCCCGATGACACCGGCTTCTTTGGCAATGGTGTTGGTGATCGTGATGGCCATGACAAAGGCCATGATCACGATGATGATGTACAGCAGGATCATCATCATAATCCGGTCGCTGCCCATGTCGTCCCCGGTGAACATGATGGCCTGGTTCAGGTGGCGCGGAACAAAATCCTTGAGCTTGATCTCCCCTGCCAGCTGCTTCATCAGTGCGTCTGCCATGTCGTCGGCTTCCTCGTCGTTTTCCGGCGGAACCGGATACTTCCAGGCGTAGACAAAGCGCATCTGCTCCCTGCTGAAGCCTTCAAATTCCTCCGGTGTGACGATCCCTGCGCCGAACTTGATGGAGTCGAACATCGAATCGCTGTTGTCGGCAAAGAGCGTGCTGTAGTCCGAAAGCGCAATCAGCCCCGTAATCGTCCATCGGTGCAGGTCGCTCTCCAGGGTGTCGCCCACCCGCAGGCCGTTGTTTTCAGCATACATCCGGTCCACGGCGGCTTCGCCCGGCACCTCCGGCATCCGCCCCTGCATCAGGCAGACGCGGTTGACCTCCGTCCGCTCCTGAAAGAGGCGCAGGGTCGAGCCGTTTCGCAGCGGCTCGTCGATGAAGAACAGGTCAAAGATCTCAATCCCCAGCGCCCTCACCGCCTTGCGCCGGGCGCGGTTCATCTCCTTCTGGGTCTCGAAGTGGCCGTCTTCGATGTTGTAGGTCTCGAAGCTGTTGTTGTAGGCCGTGATCATGCTGTTGTCCGCCACCAGAAAGCCCGAGATGAACCCGATGGACAGAATCATCAGCAGGAAGATCACCGCGTACTTCCCCGCCTCTTCCTTCAGCTCGCGCAGCAGGCGCTTCCGCAGCGGATTTCTCATCTTCCGCCCCTCACCATTCCAGTGCCTCGGCCGGAAGCTTGGCTTCGTTCAGGGTGTTGTCCCGGATCATGCCGTCCCGCAGGCGAACCACCCGGTCCGCCATGTGCCGGATCTCGCCGTTGTGGGTCACCATGATAACGGTGTTGCCGTACTTTTGGTTTACGGTCTCGATGAGCTTGAGGATCTCCTTGGAGGTGTTGTAATCCAGAGCACCCGTAGGCTCGTCGCAGAGCAGGATGTCCGGGTTTTTCACAATCGCGCGGCCGATGGAGCAGCGCTGCTGCTGGCCGCCGGAGAGCTGGTTGGGGAGCTTGTCCCGGTGTTCGTAGAGCCCAAGCGTCTTCATCAGCTCATCCACCTTCAGCGGCTTGTCGCTCAGATAGGCCCCCACCTCGATGTTTTCCCGCACGGTCAGGTTCGGAATCAGGTTGTACATCTGAAAGATATAGCCGAGGTGCTTGCGCCGGTAGCGCGTCAGCTGCTTTTCCCTCATGGAGCTGCGGTGTTCGCCGCCGATGCAGATCTCTCCGCTGTCCGCGGTGTCAATGCCGCCGATGATGTTGAGCAGGGTGGACTTGCCGGAGCCGGAGGGGCCCAGCAGCACGCAGAACTCTCCCCGTTCCAGCTCAAGGTCGATTCCCTTCAGCACCTGCACCCGGCTGTCCCCCTGCCCGAAGGCCTTTTTGATTCCGTGGATTTCAATAAACATTCTGGCTTCTGTCCGCCTTTTAATTCTCTTTTCTTAACATTTATTAGTTAAACTTAACTAAGTAAGATAGTATAATCCGCTCCTGCCGTTTTGTCAACGAATCGGAGCGGATTTTTTCAGCCGAATTACAGCCCTGCGGCACGGTTCCGAGGGCTGAGCGCCGCCGGGCTTTCCTTTCCCCTTTACGCCGCGGCCGCGGCGGTGCTATAATCCGAATATCTACTCCCCGAGGAGGTATCACATGACGCTCCTGCTGGAACCGGATCTCTCGTCTTATTCGGATGAAGCCTATGAAACCGATCTCGGCCGGCTTCCCCCGCAGCGCTATGAAAAGGCCATGACCTACCGCTTTGTCTCGGATCGAAAGCGCTGTGTCCGGGCTTATATGCTGCTCTGGGAGGGGCTCTCCCGTGAATACGGGATCGAAGCCGCCCCTCTGTTCGATTTCGGCAGTCACGGCAAGCCCGTGCTGCGCGATGTTCCCGACCTGCACTTCAGCCTGAGCCACAGCGGCAATGCCGTGCTCTGCGCCCTGGATCGCCGTCCGGTGGGGGCGGATATCGAAATGATCCACCGCAAAAACCTGGAGCATCTTCTCTCGGTCTTCAGCGACCCGGAGCGGGCGTCCATTGAACAGGCCGCATCTCCGGCGCTGTGCTTTACCCGGCTCTGGACCCGGAAGGAAAGCTACCTCAAGCTTACTGGGGAAGGCCTCACCGGGACGAAGGCCCTGCGGGAGATTCCCACCGAGGATACCGACAGCGTCCGTTTCGAGACCGTGATCCGGGAGGCGGAAGGCTTCGTCTATTCCGTCTGCCAGTGGACTGCGGCTTAGGACCGGCTTCTCCCCAGCTGCCAGAAGGCCACCGCACCGGCCGCCGCCACATTCAGCGAGTCCACCCCGTGCGCCATCGGGATGCGCACGGTATAATCGCAGTCGGCGATGGTGGTATTGGAAAGGCCGTCCCCCTCTGTCCCGAGGATCACGGCCAGCTTCTCCTCCGCCATGAGCGCCGGATGGTCGATGCCGACGGAATCCTCGCGCAGCGCCATCGCGGCCGTCCTGAAACCGTGCGCCCGGAGCAGCTCCATGCCCTTTTCCGGCCAGTCGCCCAGCTCCTCGCCGATCCAGGCCCAGGGGATCTGAAAGACGGTCCCCATGCTGACACGGATGCAGCGCCGGTACAGGGGGTCGGTGGACGCCGGGGTGAGCAGAATCGCATCCATCCCCATGGCGGCCGCGCTGCGGAAAATCGCCCCCAGGTTGGTCGGGTTCATCACGTCCTCCAGCACGACGACGCGTTTCGTATCCTGCAGAAGCGCCTCGGCCGAAGGCAGCGGCGGCCGCTTCATGGCGCAGAGAACGCCGCGGGTCAGGGGAAAGCCGGTGAGCTGTTTGAGGCATTCCTCCTCCGCCACATACACCGGCACATCGCCGCAGCGCGCCAGGATTTCCTGCCCTTTTTCCCGCCCGTCCAGCATTTTCGGCAGCATCAGCAGCGATTCCGGCTCACAGCCGGCGTCCAGGGCCCGCTCGATCACATGGGGGCTCTCCGCGATGAACAGGGAATTTTCAATCCCGTGATGGCTCCGCAGCTGCGTCTCGGTCAGGCGGGCATAAATATCCAGTTCCGGTGCGTGGAAATCGGTGATTTCGATGAATGTATGCATCTTGTTTTCTTCCCTCTGTCGTTGGTCTCCGTCATTCGTTTTATAATATAATCCGTTTCCCCGCTTTGTCAACCTCGGCCGTGCCTCTTCTCCTTCCGATCGCCTCTCGGTCATGTTGACGAAATTTCTGAAGCAAAGCTGAATGCTTTTCCGCCATTTCGAACACTTCCTTTTTTCTGTCAGGACAGGGCCGCCATCTTCGTTTGTTGAAAACCCTTTCGCCGTCCGATTTCACCGCTGTTTTTGTGCAAAAGCAACAGTTCGTATCGTTCTTTTTGATTCTGAATTGACTTTCTTATGGAATTTTTATATAATATATAGGTGCAATACTGTGGTTTTCATAGTAGTTAATAAATCATTTTACAGGAGGGAGTAACATCTATGAAGAAAGCAGCAAAGAAACTCTTGTTCCTCGTCTGCTTTGGCGGCTGTGCCTACCTGCTCGGTAAGCTGGCCAAGAAAGAAGAAGTCCAGGAGAAGCTGTTTCAGATCCTTGGCGAAGATACCTACCTCGCGATTCTTGACAAGGTGCGCCTCGGCGGCGACCTGCTGATGTGGCCGATCGACTTTGTCAGAGCGCTTCTTCCGTAATCGCGGAAAGACTATTTTGAAAAGGAGTTAATTTATGAATCCGAAATATGAGCCTCTATTTACTCCGTTCAAAATCGGAGAGGTAGAAATCCCCAACCGCATCGTGCAATGTTCCATGGGCGGCACCACCCTGTTCGGCTGGCTCGAGCCTTCCCACTTCGACCTGGAAGGCGCTGACTTCCTGCTCAAGCGTGCCAAGGACGGTGTCGGTCTGGTTCTCCCCGGCATGCAGGTCATCCGCGATACCATGGGCCGCAAGTGGCTCGATTCCAACCGTCAGATGTACCGTGTGCTCAAGCCCTATATGGACGAGTATCACAAGACCGGCGGAAAGCTCTTCATCCAGCTGGCCGGCGGCTTCGGCCGCAGCATGGCCGTCACCCCGTGGATGGCCGCCCTCGGCAGAAACGACCTGCTGAACAAGCTTGCCAGCCCCATCGTCGACGTCCAGTACGCCTGCGCCTCCGCCTCCGCCACCCCGAACCGCTGGGCCGACAACCTGACCTCCCGTCCATTCACCGTGGAAGAGATTCAGGAGATGGTCTGGCACTTCGGCGCCACGGCCAAGAAGCTGCGTGAAGCCGGTGTCGACGGCGTTGAGATCCACGCCGTTCACGAAGGCTACAACCTCGACCAGTTCGCCATCGCGAACATGAACTTCCGTACCGACCAATACGGCGGCTCTCTGGAGAACCGTCTGCGCTTCGCCACCGAGATCGTCCAGTCCATCCACGAGCAGGCCGGCGACGACTTCCCCGTCTCCCTCCGTTATTCCGTTCGTTCCTGCACCAAGGGCTGGCGCAAGGGTGCGATGCCCGGTGAGGAATTCGAAGAATTCGGCCGTGACATGGCAGAGTCCGAGAAGGCCGTCAAGATCCTGCAGGATGCCGGCTATGCCTTCCTCAACTGCGACAACGGCACCTACGACGCCTGGTACTGGGCACATCCGCCACAGTACATGCCCGACAACTGCAACCTGGCAGATGTTGAGCACATCCGCCAGTTCATCGACATCCCGGTCGCCTGCGCCGGCCGTATGGATCCGGTCAAGGCCGCGGAAGAAATCGCCGCCGGCCGTCTGGACGCCGTCGCCATCGCCCGTCAGAACCTGGTCGATGAGCACTGGGTCACCAAGATCAAAGAGGGCCGTGAAGACGAGATCCGTCCCTGCATCCGCTGCCACAACGGCTGCTTCAACTTCTCCAAGGCCGCCGGCACCGAGAACATGCAGTCCCTGGGCGACTCCCTCCACCTCGGCCGCTGCGCTCTGAACCCGCCCACCATGCAGCACAACCGCTATAAGATCGTCCCGACCAAGAAGCCCAAGAAGGTCGCCATCATCGGCGGCGGCGTCGGCGGTATGGAGTGCGCGCTGGTCCTGAAGAAGCGCGGACACAACCCGGTCATCTTCGAGAAGGAAGATCAGCTCGGCGGTCTGTTCCTGACGGCCTCTGCCATGACCTTCAAAGAGAACGACAAGGATCTGCTCCGCTGGTACAGAGACGAGCTCAAGCGCTACAACATCGAAGTCCGCTTCAACACCGAAGTCAACGACCTCGGCACCATCAAGCGCGCCTTTGACGAAATCATCGTCTGCACCGGTTCCGTTCCCAGAACCATGCCGCAGATCAAAGGCTTTGACAAGACCCACTCCTTCCGTGAGCTTCTGCGTGAGCAGAGCGTTGAGGGCGACACCATCGTCTTCCTCGGCGGCGGTCAGTCCTCCTGCGAAGCGGCTTACGATCTGGTTCTCGCCGGCAAGCACCCCGTCATTGTCGAGTACGGCAACGACCTGGTTGCGGCACAGGCCACCTGTCTTGCCAACACCTCCTTCCTGCGTGATGCCATGGAGTATCACAAGGTTCCCGTCTATCTGCACAGCACCATCACCGAGATCGGCGACGGCTACTGCATGATCAAGACCCCGGACGGCACCTTCAAGCAGGACTGCGACGCCGTCATCAACGGCATCGGCTTTGTCCCGGCTCCGGTCGGTGAAAAGGGCGCACATGTCCACCGCGTCGGCGACTGCGTTGCCATCGGCAACCTGCGCACCGTCATCTGGCGTGCATGGGACGTCTGCATGAGAATCTAGTCCATAAAACACCCAACCCTCTCCGAAAGGAGAGGGTTTTTTCATGCCTCTGTCCCTGCCGTTACGGCTTCGGCCGGATTGCGCGTTGACTTTACAGGGGGATTGAAGTATCATGAAAGCACTTGAATCCCTTACGGGAGTACGTACTCAGGGTGAGAACATGAAAAAGAACTCCAAAATACTGATCGGCGCATGCGCGCTCTACCTGCTGCTGCTCGGTCTGCTGTACCACATGGAGCGTGCTGCGGGAAATCCCGGCTTTGCCTCCTTCGGCGACGCAATCTGGTACTCTCTTGTCACCATGACCACGGTCGGCTACGGCGATGTCACCCCCGTCACCGCAGGCGGAAAGCTGATCGGCATTGTTTTTGCCCTCTGCAGCATCGGCATTCTGACGGCCCTGATCGGAATCGGACTGCGCCTGATCGGAAGCCGCCTCATCCCTCAGCTCCGCCTTGTGGGCCGGCGGCACAGGCCCTGGTATATCTTCGAGGAAGAAAACGCCGATTCCGTGACCCTGGCGGAGGCCATCCGGCAGGAGGTCCCCGGCTGCGTGCTCCTCTTCCTCTCCGGTGAGGAGAGCGGCATCGAAGCCGTCCGGATGCAGATCCAGCCGGAGCTGTTTCTCGGCAGGCTCCGCGGCCGGGAGAACGTTACCTGTTTCTTCATGGGTGAGGATCCCTGGCAGAACTTTTCTCTGGCGCTGAAAGCGGCGCAGACCGGTCTGCCGATCTATTGCATGTCCGACGCGGACGCCGAGGACATTCCCCGCAATCTGCACCTGTTTCAGCGGGAGGACGCCCTGAGCCGCTTCTACTGGCAGACGCATCCCCTGAGCCGGGAAGAGTCGGCGGTCGTCCTTATCGGCTGCGGAAGCTGCGGCAGCGCATTGCTTGAACGGGCCCTGCTGACCAACGTTTTCCAGCGCGGCCGTTATATCCGCTACCATGTTTTCCGGGATACGGCGCAGTTTCAGGCGCTCCATCACGAGCTTTGCCGGGCTTTGTCCCGGGAGGACGTCCCGGATGACCGGGTCTTCTTTCACGGGGAAGACTGGACGGCGGACCCCGAACTCATCCGGCAGGCAGACCGGATCATTCTCTGTGCCGACAGCGATGCGGAGAATCTGTCACAGCTTGAGCTTCTGAAGCGCTGGTTTGTTCACCCCGAGCGGGTTCACGTCCGTCTTTCCGAGTCGGTTCCGGGGGTAGAGTCCTTCGGCGGCCGGGAGGAAGTCTTGACGCCGGAATTTGTCCTCAAGGACGCCGTCAATCGCCAGGCCGTTCTGATGAACGATCTCTATAACGCAGGCTCCGAACACCCGACAGCCTGGACTGATCTGAGCGCCTTTCATCGCCAGTCCAACATCGCCGCGGCGGACCATCTGCTGGTGAAGGTCCGCTATCTGCTGGATGACGACAGCCTCACGGCTCTCAGCGAAGCGGACTGCCGCCGGGCTTATGCCCGCTACAAGGAGCTCTACCCTGAACGCGAAGAACTCTTTCAGGAGATGGAGCATCGGCGCTGGATGCGGTTTTCTCAGATGTGCAACTGGAAATACGCCCCGGTTCGGGACAACAGCCGGCGCCTTCACCCGCTTCTGATCCCCTTCGAGGAGCTTCCGCCCGCGGAAAAGAAAAAGGACGACTTTGCCTGGGAACTGCTGGGAAAACTCACGCTGTGAGATCGGCCCGCAGCCGGGCCATGGGTCTGCCGCGGCTCTGAGCGGCCGGGCGCCTGTTGCCCCGGTCCCTGCCTTATTCCGCCAGCAGCTCTTCTGTCTTCTCCGCTGCAAAGGCGATCAGATCGTCGCAGGGAATTCTTGCCGCCTTCAGATCGGCACAGCGCAGCGCGCCGAATTTTTCCCGGAACGCCGCCGTCAGCACGCGGTCAAACGCATCCGCCTTCGGGCGGTTCTCCGCCCCATAATGCATCCCCGCGGTCATGATTGCCCCGGAGATTGCGCCGCAGAGCTCTCCGCACCGCGCGCCGCCGCCGAAGCCGACCGCCACATCCGCCGCCCGCTTCTCCTCCAGGCCGCTGAACGCCTCTTCCGCCATCAGGACCGACTGGGCACAGTTATATCCCTGTGCATGCAGGCTGAGGGCCTTTTCCCGTACTGTCATGGTTTCGTCCTCCCGTATTCTTTTGCCCGTATTTCGTGGTATCGAATGAATTTTTATGAATTATACCATATTCGGGCGGCGTTTGTCATGGAGAATATTTCCAATCTGTCAATGGATTTTTTTTCGCTTTTTTGCTATGATAACAATCACTTCTTTCCTACGCTATCGCGGCGAAGTGCAGAAGAAAACGTACAACGAATAAGGAGATAGGATTATGCAGCTGAAACTTTCTGACAGAATTATGAAACCTGACTTCCAGGGCGAGTTTACGGCCTCCATTCTGGCCGCAGCGGCTTCCCCCGACATTATCTCCTTTGCCGGCGGTCTTCCCAACCCCGTTTCCTTCCCCATTCCGGAAATGGAAGCTGCCACAAAGAAGGTTCTGGAGCAGAATGGCGTCACCGCTTTGCAGTACAGCTCCACCCAGGGCTGGCCCGCACTGCGTCAGTGGATCGCCAAGCGCTATGAAACCATGGGTGTGAGTGATGTGAGCCCGGACGACATCATCGTCACCAACGGCTCCCAGCAAGCCCTGGCCATGATCGGCGCCGTGATGATCAACTCCGGTGACGAGGTTATCGTGGAAGACCCGACCTATCTGGTGGCGCTGCAGTCCTTCCATGTGTTTGACCCGAAGGTCCTGACCGTCACGATGAATCCCGACGGCATTGACTGTGACGAGCTCGCCGAGACCGTCAAGAACCATCCGGACGCCAAGTTCATCTATGTCATTCCCAACTTCCAGAACCCCACCGGCCTGAGCTATTCCCAGAACGTCCACGACAAGGTGGTCGAGATCATCAGGAACAGCAACGTTCTCCTCCTGGAGGACAACCCCTACCGTGAGATCCGCTTTGCCGGCACCGCCACTGACAGCTTCGGCAAGGAGCTGGGCGAGCAGTGCTGCATGCTGGGCACCTTCTCCAAGATCGTCACACCGGGCATGCGCATCGGCTGGATCTGCGTGCGCAACAAGGAGCTGAAGGCCAAGCTTCTCAACTACAAGTCCACCGCCGACCTGCACACCAACATCTTCAGCCAGATGGTCCTGGCCCAGTACCTCGCCGACAACGACGTT